>CP009416.1:1162500-1498777 GCA_000818095.1 Jeotgalibacillus malaysiensis | reverse complement strand
AGCTACATCTGCATAATTTTCTTTTACAACAGTCGCACATCTTGTGCAAAGTGTCGGGTGATCACTGTCTTTACCAACGTCAGTTGTCACAGTCCAGCATCTTTCACACGTTTCACCTTCAGCTTTTTCAACAGCAACTGTATGACCATCAAACTTGATAGCCTGTTCAGGTACACTGTCAGATGAAGCAGCAAGCTCAAAATCAGAAACAATAAACAGCTGCTTCAGATCCTCATTTACAGACGAAAGTAGCTCATGCGTCTTTTCATCTGCGTACAACGTTACTTTCGCTGCCAGAGACTTACCGATCAGCTTCGTGCTTCTCGCTTCCTCAAGCGCTTTTAATACATCATCTCTTACATCAAGGAAAGCATTCCACTTTTCAAGCAGTGCTTTCTCATTATCATAGGTTTTCGCCTCTGGCATATCAGTCAACTGCACACTTTCTTTTTCAACGCCAGGGATGAACGCCCATACTTCATCAGCTGTATGAGAAAGAATTGGAGATAGCAGCTTCACAAGCGATACAAGCGACTCATACATCACTGTCTGCATTGCACGGCGATCCTGATGATTTTCAGCCTCGATATAAAGAATGTCTTTTGCAAAATCAAGGTAGAACGAGCTCAGGTCTGTCGTACAGAAGTTATTAATCGTGTGATAGATTGATGCAAACTCATAATTTTCGTATGCATTTGTCACTGATTTTACAACCTGATTTAGTCTGACCATCATAAACTGGTCAACTTCTCTTAAGTCATCAAACGATACAGCATCTTTTGACGGGTCAAAATCAGCCAGGTTCGCAAGCAGGAAACGAAGTGTATTACGCATCTTACGGTAAACTTCAGCAACCTGTTTTAAAATCGGATCAGATACGCGCACATCTGCCTGGTAGTCAACTGAAGCAACCCATAAGCGAAGGATATCCGCTCCAAGCTGATTCATCACCTTAGAAGGCAATACAACGTTACCAAGAGATTTACTCATCTTACGGCCATTGCCATCAAGTGCAAATCCGTGGCTCAACACGCCTTTGTATGGTGCTTTACCAGTTACAGCAACACCAGTTGTCAATGAAGAGTTGAACCAGCCACGATACTGGTCACTTCCCTCAAGATAAAGGTCAGCAGGACGCTGAAGCTCATCTCGGACTTTTAGCACTGATTGATGGGAAGAACCGCTGTCGAACCATACATCCATAATATCCTGTTCTTTTGTAAAGCGGCCATTCGGACTTCCTTCATGAGAGAATCCTTCAGGAAGAAGATCTTTTGCATCGCGTTCGAACCAGATATTAGACCCGTGCTCTGCAAAAAGGTTAGATACATGATCAATCGTTTCTTCAGTGATGATCGCATCTCCGTTTTCTGCGTAGAATACAGGAATCGGCACACCCCATGCACGCTGTCTTGAAATACACCAGTCACCACGGTCACGTACCATGTTAAACAGTCTGGTTTCTCCCCATGCCGGAACCCACTTTGTATCCTGTACGGCCTGCATAAGCTCCTCTCTGAACTTATCAATAGAAGCAAACCATTGTGCCGTTGCACGGAAGATGATCGGCTTTTTTGTTCTCCAGTCATGCGGATAACTGTGCGTGAAGAATTCAAGCTTTAATAATGCGCCTGCTTCATCAAGTTTTTCAGTGATCGGTTTGTTGGCTTTATCATAGAATAACCCTTCAAAGCCAGGAGCCTCATCAGTGAACACACCACGGTCATCAACCGGGCAAAGTACGTCAAGTCCGTACTGTTTTCCAACGATAAAGTCATCTTCACCGTGTCCCGGTGCAGTATGAACACAACCTGTTCCGGCTTCCGTTGTTACATGCTCTCCAAGTACAACGAGAGATTCACGGTTATATAAAGGATGTGCTGCAGTAACATGCTCAAGTTCTGAGCCCTTGTAAGTTGCTGTCACATCAGCTTTTTCCCAGCCCATTGTTTCCTGAACGCTTTCAAGCAATTCTTTTGCAACGACGAACTTCTTGCTGTCTGTGTCTACAACCACGTATTCAAGCTTAGGGTGCAGTGCGATTGCCAGGTTGGCAGGAATCGTCCATGGCGTAGTCGTCCAGATCACAAAAGCTGTATCCTGATCCAGCTTCCCTTTGCCATCTTTCACATCAAATGATACATAAATAGAAGCAGAACGCTTATCCTGATATTCAATTTCTGCTTCAGCAAGTGCAGATTCACTTGATGGAGACCAGTAGACGGGCTTTTTCCCTTTATAGATATAACCTTTTTTAGCCATTTCACCGAATACACGGATCTGTTCTGCTTCATATTCCGGGTTCAGCGTAATGTATGGGTTATCCCAGTCACCGCGGACACCGATCCGTTTGAACTGTGTGCGTTGATTATCGATCTGCTGCAGAGCATATTCAGCACACTTTTCACGGAATTCAGCAACAGTCATTTCTTTACGCTTCACACCTTTATTAGTAAGCGCCTGTTCAATCGGAAGACCATGAGTGTCCCAGCCCGGAACGTATGGCGCCTGAAATCCGCTCATAGATTTGTATCGTACGATGAAGTCTTTTAGCACTTTGTTCAGCGCATGACCCATATGAAGGTCTCCATTGGCATAAGGAGGACCATCATGCAGAACAAATAATGGTCTTCCTGCTGTTCTTTCCTGTACTTTTTTGTAGATATCCATTTCTGCCCACTTTTCCTGCATTTCAGGCTCACGGTTTGGCAGGTTACCCCGCATTGGAAATGCCGTTTTTGGCATTAATAAAGTATTTTTGTATTCCATTTTTTCTCCTCCTGTGTTCATAGAAAATATAAAAAGCTCCCCCATCCCTGGTAAAGGGACGAGAGAGCTTGTGCTTCACGCGGTACCACCCTTATAGAAAAAGATCAGACTTTTTCCACTTAAGTAACGGGTAACGCTGTCACACGTTCAGACTTACTTCATTCAGCCTGAAAACTCAGGGATGATCTTCCGCTGACATTCTGCTCCGGGCTTTCACCATCCCCGAATCGCTAGTGCAGGTATATCATCAGCGTACTGTTCCCATCACAGTTGATCTAAATATATGAGTGCATGATAAATTACATTTTAACAGTTTTATTATAGTAACATAAATATGATACGTCAATATTTCTTATTCGTGTTCAGGGGTAAGGCTTTTCAGTTCTTCTGTATCAAGGTCGTATTCCATGAGCTCATCCCAGTCATCGTGACTGATCAGATCCAGCTGCGCTTCAATGAGCATCTTAAAACGGGTACGGAAAACCTTTGACTGCTTTTTCAAATCTTCAATTTCAAGCGCAATTTTACGTGCTTTTGTTAATGATTCGTTCACGATGCGATCAGCATTTTTTTCTGCTTCCTTCACAATGAGCTTCGCTTCTTTTGTTGCATTACGCTTAACTTCTTCAGCTGCTTCCTGAGCCACTACAATTGATTTATTGAGTGTTTCTTCAATTGTTGTAAAGTGTCCGAGCCTTTCAGTGTGGTTATTCAGTTTTTCTTCAAGCTCTTTCTTTTCACGCAGAACCAGTTCATAATCTCTCATCACGTGATCAAGAAATTCATTTACCTCATCTTCATCATAGCCCCTGAATCCGCGGCTGAAATCTTTATTATGTATATCGAGTGGCGATAGTGGCATAACGTGCACCTCCGAGTCTTTATAATCTATCTTCCATTATACTGATGATTCGACGCTTTGTGTAAAAATCCTTCTAATTCCTGCTTTAAGATTGCAGAAAATAAAAATTCAGTCTGATTTTATCTTTCTTTGTCACTCCGCTGATCTCCCCTACGTGTATTCTGCCATATCCACGGACAGAAATCATGTCCCCCTGATCAAGTTCAAAAGAAGTTTTTTCTTCCTGCCTGAAGTTCACTTTTACCTTACCACCCAGTATGAGCAGCTGAGCTTTCTGTCTTGAAACGTTCACTGCTCCAGCGAGAACAGTATCCAGTCGCATAGAAGAAACCAGTACATTCTTTTCTGCCCACTGATGCTCCGGCTGAATGATATCCTCCCATTTCAGTTCAGATACATTGACCTTTGCTTTACCTGCCTGAACCAGATTCATAATGAGAAAATCCCTCATTTCTTTCGTCGCTATGAGCTGAATCCGGTCTCTTTGAGTCAGAATATCGCCAATTGTTTCCCGCTTAATCCCAAGTCCCATGAGTGACCCTAAAATGTCACCGTGAGAGAGCTGGACAAACTTCGATGGAAAACCGACATTAAGGAGAACAAGCTCAAAATCGCTACGTTCAGGTGAAAGATAATCCGGATAAATAAGGGCTCTTTTTCTTTCACTCTCAGACGCCCCTCCTTCAAAAGCCACTTTTATGTCACCTGCCGACCCGATAATCGACTGCATAATATGCTGCTGACGCGGATCAAGAAAAGCAGTCAGTCTCGGGGCATATTTCATCTCGACATCCAGCTTCCAATCCATCACCTGATCTATAAATCCTCTTTCTTCTTCACGAAAATGCTGATAAACAGACATTGTTTCACATCCTTTATAAAAGAAAACCCGGTGATTGTCACCGGGTTAGTTCTTTAAGTAATCATAACGTATAGTTGCTGCAGCCCTGACCTTGCAAGGTTAAGTGCAATAATTGCAACAAGTGGTGAGATATCAATCATTCCAAGAGGTGGTATGATTTTTCTAAACGGCTCCAAGTAAGGCTCACAAATTTTTGCAAGGATCTGGCCGAAGCTGCTTTCTCTTGCATTAGGAAACCATGAAAGCAAAATATAAATAATCAGCGCAAAACTGAAAAACGTTAATAATGTATCTAAAATCGAAAAGACTAAAGCTAAAACACTTTGCATGCTGCTTTTAACCACCCATCATTTTAATCTTCTTGAATCAGATCAGTAATATTTCCGCTGACCTCTATATTATCAGGTGTACATAAAAAGATATCTGTTCCAACCCGCTGAATGTCACCGCCAATGGCATAGACTGTTCCGCTGAGGAAATCAACGATCCGTTTTGCCTGGTCTTTGCTAATACGCTGAAGATTTACTACAACAGCTCGGTGACTTTTAAGATGATCAGCAATTTCCTGTGCTTCTGCGTACATTCTCGGCTCCATTAAAACCATTTTAGAAGACTGCTGTACACTTTGCAGGCTGACAACATTCTGTTTTTGAGAAGGTTTTCTGATGCTTCTTACTTCTTCAGGCGTTTCTTCAGATACTTCTTCCATGTATTCCTCTTCTTCACCAAAGAAAAAATCTTTGAATTTCGTTTTCATCCCCATAACACGGATTTCCTCCTTTATTCTCCGACGAGCGAAGATCCGATTCTTATGTAGGTAGCTCCTTCTTCAATGGCAATGGTGAAGTCGTTTGACATTCCCATTGACAGCTCAGTGCACGGTGCATGCTGCAGATTTTTTGCAGCAATCGAGTCTCTCAGCACTGCCAGCTGTTTGAAACAGCTGCGGATCACCTCTTCATCTTCAGTCAGCGGCGCCATTGTCATTAATCCAACTACATTTATTTTATCATAGTTTGCCAGATCTTCGACAAAATGTGCCGCATTTTCTGGAGAAAGTCCATGTTTTTGTTCTTCTCCTGACACATTTATCTGGATAAAACAATCAACTTGATGTTCAGCGCGTTTTTGAATTTCTTTAACAAGTGACAGCCTGTCCAGTGAATGAAGATAATCAATGTCATTAATGACGTTTTTCACTTTTCTGGACTGCAGTGACCCGATATAGTGCCACTTTATATTTCCAGACACAGCTTCTTTCTTTTCATGAAAGCCTTCAGGACGGTTCTCACCAAGGTGAACCAGTCCAGCATCAACTGCCTCCTGCGTCCGTTCATTACTGACATATTTTGTGACTGCTACAATTTTAACTGTATCAGGCTGCCTGCCTGCACGCTCACAAGCTGAATATATTTCTTTGTTAATGTTCTCAAGCTTTTCAGATACTTTCACCTACGATTCCCTCCATCCAATGACTGCCGACATTCTGCCTGTTTTCCCCTGATCTCTTCTATGAGAAAAGAAAAGGTCTTTCTGGCAGGCTGTACACAACCCGCTTACTTCAATATGCTGCTCTTTCACGCCCGCACCTATAATCAGCTGTTTATTCAGCTCCTGCAGATTCAGTCTGAACTGACCTTCTCCGAGCGTCTCATATATATCTTTTTTATTAATTTGATCAGGAATCCGGTCAATGACTCGCTGATCTACCCGGTAGCAGCATTCTCCAATAGAAGGTCCGATCAATACGTGCATTTTATCTGCACAGACTCCTGCTTCAGCTGCCTGCCTGATCATTTCGCCGCCTATGTTACCGACTGATCCTTTCCATCCTGCATGAGCCACACCGGCATATCCGGTTTCAGGCTCAGCAAAATAGATTGGAACACAATCAGCAAAACCGAGAGATAAACCGATTCCACTGTCAAAAGTCCAGAGACCATCAGCTGCTTTCACTGCCTCATGATAAGCCTCAGTCCCCATACCCGCATGACGGGAGGTTACCTGAACGACACGTGTACCATGCACCTGGTCTGCGTAGATCCATTTATTTAATTCCCATCCGCTGTGCTCTGCAACGATTTTTCGGTTTTGCACAACAGTATGGTTTTCATCGTTTACATGTAGCCCTGTATTTAAAGTTGAATAATACCCCTTACTGACACCGCCATTCTTAGTTGTAAAAAGCGCAGTCAGGCCGGGGAATTGCTGTTTCCACTTAGATGACTCCAGAAATGTATTTGTCTGGCCCTTATTCATTAAGATCAAACCTTTCTGTGCACGCAGAGATTCTCTAAAAGTGTATCATAAATCTGCGAAAATCTCTTTAATTGATTAGCCCTTCAGCTTTATCAATATTTTTGACCAAAATCACATCATTTCCGATCTTTGCGACATCCTTCCATTTTATTCTAACCTCTTCTCCGCGATTGAACCACCCTCCCTGACCCTGAAGTACAAAAGAATCAATCATGCCTGTGTAGACATTTAAATCTATATCAGCAATCAGCCCAAGCTTTTCCCGTCAGTAATTGAAACCACATCTTTTGATTGAAGATCAGAAATTCTCATCATTATCTCCTCCTTACTTTAGTCTATGCAGGGAGGCCTGTTTTACGATGCAATGAAAAAAGAGAAGAATCCTTGATTCTTCTCTCAGGAAAAATATTTATTCATTTGCCTGATGGCTCCTTTTTCAAGTCTTGATACCTGTGCCTGTGAAATACCGATCTCCTCAGCCACTTCCATTTGTGTTTTGCCATTGAAAAATCTGTTTGTTACGATCAGGCGCTCCCTGTCTTCAAGGTCCTTCATTCCTTCCCTGATTGACAGTTCTTCAATCCAGCGCTCATCACTCACGCGGTTATCCCTGACCTGATCCATCACATAGACAGGATCTCCACCATCCTGATAAACCGGTTCAAATAAGGAGACAGGCTCCTGTATGGCATCTAGTGCAAAAACAATATCTTCTTCTGGTATATCTGCGCGTTTTGCAATTTCACTGATCGTCGGTTCCTTTGATGTTTCTGATATCAGTTCCTCTTTTGCCTTTAAAGATTTGTATGCAATATCACGAAGAGACCTTGATACACGAATCGGGTTATTGTCTCTGAGGTGCCTTCTGATTTCCCCAATAATCATTGGTACAGCATAAGTGGAAAAACGAACATTTTGACTCAGATCAAAATTATCAATCGATTTCAACAGACCGATACAACCGACCTGGAACAGATCATCGGGATTTTCGCTCCGGTGACTGAACCGTTGAATCACACTTAATACAAGTCTAAGGTTTCCATATACAAGTTTCTCTCTCGCTTCAGGATCACCGCTTTGAAAAGCAGAGAAATATGCTCTCATTTCTTCGTTCTTATAAATTGGAAGTGTAGATGTATCAACACCACAAATTTCAACTTTCCGGGACATGAGATTTTCCTCCAGTCGGGAGTAATTGTTCTCGTTCAGTATGTCCCTGCTGGTAAAAAATATGCGGAGTGTATCTGGAGGAAAAGAATACCTGTTATACCAGTTTTGCTACTTCCCTTTGGAGCCGTTTTATGATCCGCTTTTCAAGTCTTGATATGTAGGACTGGGAGATGCCCATCATATCTGCTACATCTTTTTGTGTATGCTCCTGCCTGCCGTTTAACCCGAACCTTGACTCTAGGATAAAAGATTCTTTTTCGTCTAAAATCGTTAATGCCTGATACAGAAGAACCCGGTCCATTTTCTCTTCTATTCCTTTAACAATCAGGTCATTTTCAGTCCCCATCACATCAGATAATAACAGCTCGTTTCCATCCCAATCTGTATTCAGTGGCTCATCAAAGGATACTTCTGATCTCAGCTTGCTCGTTCTTCTCAGATACATCAGGATTTCATTTTCAATACATCTGGATGCGTATGTGGCAAGCTTTATATTTTTTTCAATATTAAATGTGTTAATCGCTTTAATTAAACCAATTGTTCCTATACTGATCAAGTCTTCGAGATTAATACCCGTATTTTCAAACTTTCTTGATATATAGACGACAAGTCTGAGATTCCTTTCGATTAAAAGTGACCTCGCCTGCTCGTCTCCCTGTGCCAGTCTGGCTAACACTTTTGCTTCTTCCGGTCTTTCAAGTGGAGATGGCAATGCTTCACTACCGCCGATATAGTGAATTTCTTTTGCTTTTATCTTACCGGCTACCTGTACAAGCCATAATTGAACCTTCTTTTTTGCATCCAGTAAATTCAATTCACAGCACTCCTTATTTTTGATAGCATTGCAACATTTGCATCGGGCTAAGCAGACAATGACACGACTGCTCTACGTAATATTGTTCTTTACTGAACACCACCGGTATGTTTTCAAATACAAATGTCTCTCCATTGGATCGTACCTCTACTTTTTCACATTCAACTCCAACCAGAATTTCACACGACGAATGAACTGATTTTGAAGGAATAAAAGAAATTTTTTCTTTCCAGTGATCAGGACATTCCGAATGACCATTCAGGTAATCAACGACTTCCTCAGGTAACAGTTCTGATGATACATTGGCATCTGCAAACATCACAGGCTTACCACTAAATGGGGCAGAAAGCGCATTTCCTGAATCCAAATACCCTTTACCGAGCCATGATGCCTTTCCCTGCTGTAGTTTAACATCGCAAATAAAAGTAGCTTGTACAGATGAAAAACTAATCCAATCCGCAGCTCTAACAGAAAGGATGTAATGGCCTGTTAAAAAAATAATTAATAAAGCCGCACAATAAAATAGCCGAAAATTCAGTAAATTAATTGTATAAAGTGTCATGGAGCCTGAAGAAAAAATGAATAATAATATAATTGCTGCATGCAAAACCATTTGACTTTTACCAATAAATCTACTGATCACAAGAATGAATACGGCTGCTAGAAAACCTGACAACTGAGGAAGATACCTGACTGCAACGCATTCAATCAGCGTATATAAAAACAGTATGATACACGCCAGGCGAATATTAATTACGGATTTCAGACACCTGCTGACAGCGAATAATAACAGCAGTCCACCACACATATTTACAAGCAGTAAGTACTCGAAATACAATGTCATTCATCCCGTCCTCCCAATAACCACATTTTACAAATAAGAAAGAACGAAACTTGTCAATTTCTACAGCAGTTTTAATAAATCGTTGGATAAATTACGCCATCAAGCCACAAAAAAACCTGAGACATATTGTCTCAGGTCATTTAATCGTTTCGTTACACTTCAGGCGGACGCTTTCCCCGGGGGACGGCGCTGCGCCTTGCCGGGTCTCAGCTGTCCGTCACATCCCGGTGGAGTCGCCGCCTTCCGTTTCACTACACTATATTTATTAAACTAGTTGATAACGTTCAACGCTAACTTAAAAGTAAAATACTTAATTATCCTCTGCGTCTGTTACGATTACGCAGGAATGTCGGGATATCAAGTGTATCTTCTACAGGCTGCTGATTACGCTGTTCAGCCTGTGGTGCTTCTTCGCGCTCACGGTGATGCTGCTCGCGAACTGGTTCTCTTTCTCTTTCACGTTTAGGAGGCTGAGGTTGCTGTCTTACCTGGCCGCCCATTTGCGGACGTGCAGGCTTTGCCTGATTCAGCTGTTCGCTGAATCCAGTTGCAATCACAGTAACCAGAATTTCATCTTTCAAATCCTCATCGATGACCGATCCGAAAATCATGTTTACTTCCTGATCAGAAGCACTTGCAACAATATCGGCAGCTTCCTGAACTTCATAAAGGCTTAAGTTCGTTCCGCCTGTAATATTCATCAGTACACCCTGTGCCCCGTCAATTGACGTTTCAAGGAGTGGACTTGAGATCGCTTTTTTAGCAGCTTCTGAAGCACGGTTTTCACCTGAAGCAATACCGATACCCATTAATGCAGAACCTTTATTAGACATGATCGTCTTCACGTCTGCAAAGTCAAGGTTAATCAGACCAGGTACCGCGATTAAATCCGAGATACCCTGAACACCCTGACGCAGTACATTATCTGCTTCACGGAAAGCTTCAAGCATTGGTGTACTCTTATCAACAATTTCAAGAAGTCTGTCATTTGGAATCACGATCAGTGTATCCACCGCTTCTTTCATTGAGCTGATTCCGCCTGCTGCCTGTGTTGCACGCTTACGTCCTTCGAAAGTAAATGGACGTGTCACAACTCCGACTGTAAGACTACCAAGTTCTCTGGCAATCTGTGCAATAACAGGTGCTGCACCTGTTCCGGTTCCGCCACCCATACCTGCAGTGACGAATACCATATCTGCGCCTTTAATTGCTTCTTCGATCTGTTCGCGGCTTTCTTCAGCTGCTTTTTTACCTACTTCAGGATTTGCACCTGCACCAAGACCGCGCGTAAGTTTACCGCCGATCTGCATTTTAATTTCAGCTTTTGAAAGATTCAGTGCCTGTGCGTCTGTATTTACTGCTATAAATTCTACTCCCTGCACACCGTGCTCGATCATACGGTTAACAGCATTGTTTCCGCCGCCGCCTACACCGATGACTTTTATCGTTGCCAGGGAATCAACATTCGTATCGAAATCTAACATCGCAAATCCTCCTAATTCAAATTACTTTCCGGATCCCCTATTCAAAGAAGTATCCAAACAGTTTTTTAAATCTTCCCTCTTCATTTTTCTGCTTTGGCTTTTGCTGCTTAGTACTTGTTTCAGTGTTTCTAGGCTTCTTCTGCGGATATTCATGCTGCTCCTCAAATGCTGAAGGCTGTTTGTCAGCCTGCCCCTGAAGTTTAGCATGCTTGTAAGCGTATTTAATCAATCCTACTGCTGTTGTATATTGAGGTTCTCTTACCCCGATATAATCCGGTACAGCCACTCGAACCTGATTTTGTAATACAGCCTGTCCAAGTTCAAGTACACCAGGCATCGCAGCTGATCCGCCAGTCAGAACAAATCCGCCGGGTAAATCATGGATGTTAAGCCTCTTCAATTCATTCAGGACCAGTTCAAACATTTCTTCCATCCGGACCTCTATAATATCAGAGATTTCCAGCTGGTTAAATTGCTGATGCTGATCACTACCGATAATCGGTACGCTGAATACTTCATCTTCTGATGCATAATCGTAAAACGCGTGACCATGCTTGCGCTTAATCTTTTCAGCATCATCTGTTGTTGTTCTAAGTCCAATAGACAGATCCTTTGTAATATGCTCACCGCCGGCAGGCACTGTAGATGCTGCGATCAAATGACCATGTTCAAAGACTGCAATACTTGTAGATCCTCCACCGATATCGATAATTGCAGTACCAAGATCCTGTTCATCCTTAGATAGCGCAATCGTTCCGGCTGCCAGTGGCTGAAGGAAGATATCTGCGACTTCAAGGCCTGCTTTTTCAACACAGCGTAAAATATTGTGCAGCATTGTTTTAGAACCTGTTACAACGGTACCTTCAAGTTCAAGCCTAACGCCAATCATGCCGCGAGGATCCTTGATCTCATCAAGTCCATCCACGATGAACTGACGTGGTACGATGTTAATTAACTCTCTGTCAGGTGACATCGGCATTACCTGCGCCGCATCAAGCACGCGCGCAATATCCTCATCACGAATTTCTTTATCTTCTGTAGAAACTGCCACTACTCCATGACATGGCTGCAGGGCTACATGGTTTGCTGGTATTCCGACAATTACATTATGTATTGAAAGACCCGTCATCCGTTCAGCCTGATCTACAGCTTTCTGGATAGATTGTACGGTTTCATCAATATCTACAATAGAACCTTTGCGGATCCCCTCGGACTCAACATTTCCGACCCCGATAATATTTACTGAATCATGGACCAGCTCTGCGATGACTACTTTTACAGATGATGATCCTATGTCAAGACTGACATAATATTCATTATTGCTCACGTGTGGCACCTCCTTCGAACCTTGTTCACATTCATTTTAATCATTTAAATTTTCATTTTATCTGCTATTCATAGAAAGCCTGTTTATAAGTTTCAGCTTTGAAACCTCAATAGGTATAGTCTACACCAATTGAGATACTCAGAAAAGTAATAAATGACCGATATTACTGACAAATTCATACTCTGACAGTTTTTACCCCTCTGAGTTTTCCTCAATGGTCGGTACATCGTTATCCGGCAATCCTTCAGCAGCCTCTTCAATCTGCTCTTCAAGCGCTTCTTCTGTATCCCCTGCGGCGGCTTCCCCTGCATCATACGCACGGAAATAAGATCCAACTTCAAGATCAATAATTCCTTTAACCTCAGGGTCAAGCTGACTTACAATGGAAGGATAATGAGTCATTTTTTCAGCAAGTGTGGGAATGACTGCATGAACTTCAAAACCATCGTTCATATATAATATGATTTTATTGGAGTCAACTTCAGAAGGAGTATAATGCACTTCAGAAATGGAGTTTAATACATTCCCCGGAAGGTCTGACAGAGCGGATGCAAGGTTATTAATTACTTTCCCCTGCTGAAAACCATTCAGTACAGGCGCACTGAAATTGATATCCTGCACAGACAAAGGGTCCCCTATATAGCCATTTTCATAAACAGCTCTAAACTGCTGGTTTTCTCTGCTCAATGCAACTTTGTCAAATTCTTCAATGATCACTTCTACATTTAAAGGCAAATCCCTTTTAACTTCTGCGTTTTTAATCATCTGATTATCTTTCAGTCTGTTTTCAGCTTCATCAGTATTTAATGTCCAATACGAATCTCCGGCTGAAATACCGCTTAACTTTATTGCCTGCTCTTCAGAGATTCCGCTGTTACCTGTAATTTGAATGTTCTGCACTTTACTGTATGGTGATTGAAAGTACAGCACAATAATGATCAGGAAGACGAATAGCAATACAACTCCAACTAAGCGCCTGTTCGCTCTTTTCCGCCGGCGCTGTCTTAATTGCGGCACTCTGTCTTCAAGTGAGACAACCGGCTTGCGTTTCATTCATTTCACTCCAGTCATGCGGTTAACCCGCAATCACATTACTCTTTGTAAATCTACTTTAATACTACACTATTGTAAGCTTAGAACATACAGAAACTTGTGGATCGTCATGAAAATGTAAAATAGCTATCTGCCTGTATACCTGCTGATATTCAATAATATTCCGCTCATACTGAGAACGACCATCAGAGATGACCCGCCGTAGCTGAAAAATGGCAGCGTAATCCCTGTTACAGGAATCAGACCGATTACAACTGATATATTCATAAAAGCCTGCAGTCCAAGTGAAATCGTAATACCTCCGGCGAGCAGTTTACTGAAGCTGTCAGGCGCATGCATGGCGATTAAAACACCTCTCCAGATGACAGCTGAAAACAGGCAGACGATCATGATACTCCCTGCAAGTCCAAGCTCTTCTGCTGCAATCGCAAAAATAAAATCATTTTGAGGCTCCGGCAGATAAAAATGCTTCTGTCTGCTTTCAAAAAACCCCGCACCAAAAAGCCCCCCAGGACCGGCTGCATAAAGAGACTGGATAATCTGAAATCCCGCGCCAAGCGGATCCTGCCAGGGGGTCCAAAAAAGAATAGATCCTTTGCATTCTATACGGCGCAGCAATAACAAGTCCCGCAAAGCCCGCAGCACCTGCTCCAAACAGGAACATAAAAAAGCGGATACTCACACCGGCTAAAAATAACAGGGCAAGACCACTTCCTGCAAGGACTGTACCAGTGCCAAGGTCCGGCTGAAGCATAATAATCCCGAACGGAAACAGAACAATTATCATCAGAAGAAAAGTCTGCCTGACTGATAATTTCTTTCTCTGGATACTGATCAATCCAGCTGTCAGCATCAGCACGCCCGCTTTTGCTAGTTCTGCCGGCTGTACTGACAGCGGTCCAACACCAATCCAGCTTTGAGAACCGTTTCTCTCAAGTCCAATGCCTGGAATCAATACAATAATAAGCAGGACGACCGTAACGAGATAAATTAATGTAGCATGCCTGTACCAAAATGATAATCCACCTTTGATAAAATCAGCATGACTATAAGGCCCAGCACTAAATAAACAGCCTGTCTGGCCGAAAAAAAAATGGGCATTGCCGAAACGGTCCAATGCCCACACACTACTTGCACTATCGATTAATAAAACTCCGAATACTGAACAGATCAGAATGAATAAAACCAGTAGACGATCCATGCAACTCGTCCCTTCAACGTATTTATTTCAGCTTATTCACGGCTTCAATAAATATGTCTCCACGAACTTCAAACGTCGGATACTGATCCCAGCTCGCACAGGCAGGTGATAACAATACCACGTCACCGCTTGCTGCGACTTCTGCCGCTGCAGTTACTGCTTCGTTTACATCTTTAACACGAATGATATCCGTAACCCCTGCATTTTTTGCTGCATCTGCCATTTTCTCTGCAGTTTCACCAAATACAATAGCTGTTTTGACATGAGACATGGAATCAGACAGTTCGTCAAAGCTGTTGCCACGGTCAAGACCGCCGCAAAGAAGAATCGTTGGCACTGTAAATGCGTCAAGCGCACTTTGTGTCGCGAGAATATTTGTTGCTTTGGAATCGTTGTAGAATTTAATATCTTTCCATTCTCTCACAAACTGGGTCCGATGCTTCACACCTGAAAATTCACCAAGTACTTTTCTGATACTATCATCAGACACACCGTATAACCTTGCTGCACCAATCGCCGCCATGATATTTTCAAGGTTATGTCTGCCCGGCAGCACAATCTCTCTGATTGCTACGACTGCTTCACCGTTCATATAAATTTTGTCTCCATCACTTGAGATACCATCCTGCAAAAATCTTTTAGTTGAAAACGGCACGATTTTGGCTTTTGTATGACTTACTGCTGCCATCAGATCTTCCTGATCAGCATTAACGATTAAGTAATCGTCTGCAGTCTGATTTTTTGTAATAGCTGCCTTTGCCTCAACGTATTCTTCCTTTGATGAATGGTAATCAAGATGTGCATCATAGATATTTGTAATAATCGAAATAGAAGGCGCAAACTGTCTGATGCCCATCAGCTGAAATGATGATAATTCAATCACCATTGCTTCATCAGGCTTAGCAATCTGAGCGACTTCACATGCAACAGTTCCAATATTACCTGCAGCATAGGATTTCTTTTGATCTTTAGTGATCATTTCATGAATAAGTGTAGTGGTTGTAGTCTTACCGTTTGTACCTGTAACACCAATAATATCTGCTTCACTGATCTGATAGGCAAGCTCAACTTCTGTAAGCACCGGAAGCCCTTTCGCAATTGCTCCCTTGATAAGAGGATTGGAATAAGGTATGCCCGGATTTTTTACAATCAGTTCAAAGCCCTCATCAAGCAGTTCAACCGGATGACTACCAGTAATGACTTTAATTCCTTGATCAAGCAGCTGCTGAGCATCTTTGTTTTCAGATAACGGCTTCCAGTCATTCACCGTTACAAACGCGCCAAGTCTGTGAAGCAGTAATGATGCAGCAACACCACTTTTTGCAAGTCCGACAACAAGCACCTTTTTATTTTGATATCCTTTGTAATCAATCATTAGCCGTACACCCCTATCAGAACGCCCAGGATTCCCGCAGCAAGACCAACTGTCCAGAAGACAGTTACCACTTTCCATTCTGACCATCCAGTCAGCTCAAAGTGGTGATGAAGCGGACTCATCTTGAACACCCGTTTTCCAGTAGTTTTAAAAGAAGTTACCTGTATCATGACAGATAATGTTTCTAATACAAATACAATTCCAATCAATAATAATAGTACTTCCTGTTTAGCAAGAAGTGAAACTGTTCCGATCGCGCCGCCGAGAGCAAGCGACCCGGTATCACCCATAAATACTTTTGCAGGATGTGCATTGAATAATAGAAAACCAAGCAGTGCTCCAACTGCAGCCATACAGAAGATTGCCAGAGCAAGCTGTTCCTGCTGCCAGGCGATCAATGCAAACGCACCAAATGCAATGACAGCTGTTCCTGAGACAAGCCCATCAAGCCCGTCAGTTAAGTTGACTGCATTAGAAAAACCAACAAGCCAGAAGATAACAAATGCTACATAAACAATTCCGAGATTTAATTCAATTGAAGTAAAAGGAATTGAGATAATGGATGAAAAATCGTTTGCGCTGAAAATAATATAAAATATAATGGCAATCACAATCTGACCAAGCAGTTTCTGCTTTGATGTCAGGCCCAGATTTCTCTTTTTAGCGACTTTAATGAAGTCATCTAAAAATCCAAGTACACCAAATGTAATTGTAACCATTAATAATAATAATGTAGTTACTGAAAGTACACCGTAAATTGCACTGACAATTACTGTGGCAAGCGTCATTGCGCTTAATATAATCAGCCCGCCCATTGTTGGGGTTCCTGATTTCTTCTGATGAGACTGAGGTCCTTCCTCTCTGATACTCTGTCCAAACTTTAATCTTCTTAAATAAGGAATAAATAGCGGTGCTGCCGCTGCAGAAATTCCAAATCCGAATATTGCTGCTAGTATTACAGCGAATACTGACATCGTGCTTCCTCCTAACAAATCATTCCAGTTTATTGTGCTTTTTATGTTGTATGCTGACAATCTCTCATTTTACCATAACTGCATGGGATGTAGCGCTAAAGTTTTTTACATTTTAATTTCACTGCATGAATTGTTTACATGAAAAGTTTTGTTAAAGAGGGCTGTTGATTGCACAAACAACAACGTCTTTATGCAATTAATTAAAAAAGAGTGGGACATAAGTGTCTCACTCTTAGCGTTGCATATTGGGTTATTGCTATTAAAACCGGTATGAGTGAAATGACAGTGTTTTGTCACAGTCACCTGATTTTATACATCCTTAAGCTGATACTCATTCAAAAAGCTTTCAGCAACTGATTTATCATCAAATGGAATTTTACGATGATCGATCAGCTGAAACTTTTCATGTCCTTTTCCGGCGATAATAATAATATCTTCCTCAGCAGCCTGACTGATTGCATGTTTAATTGCATCACTTCTGTCGACAATTGTTTTATAGGCTTCTCCGGGAACTCCTCTTTCCATGTCCTTCAGAATATCTTCCGGTTGTTCAGTTCTTGGATTATCAGAAGTAAATATAGCGTAATCAGCATAAGCACATGCAATCCTTGCCATTGCAGGTCTTTTAACTTTATCTCTATCGCCGCCACAGCCGATCACTGTAATCAGTCTATTCGGATTCATCTTTCTTGCTGCAGTAAGAATGTTTTTCAGACTGTCCGGTGTATGTGCATAGTCGACAATTACTGTAAATGGTCCTGAATGACGGACAATTTCAAAACGCCCCGGCACACCCGTAATCCCTTCAAGTCCTTTTATAATCGTATCGAGTGGAATTCTTTTTACAAAGGCTGCAGCAGCGGCTGCGAGTGCATTGTAAATATTAAATAATCCTGCAAGCTTCAGCTGAACTTTTGCCTTTCCAAGCGGTGTACAAAGTGTAAAGGTAGTCGTTTCTTTAGAATGAATGATATTTTCTGCGTATAGATCCGACTCTGCTGTTAAGCCATAAGTAATAATATGTGCAGAAGTTGCTGCTTTGATTTCCTCAGTGAATGGATCATCCTGATTTAATACTGCAAATTTAGGTGCGTGTTTCGCATGATGATGACCCAGCTGTGAAAATAACAATGTTTTTGACCATTTGTAATGCTCCATTGTTTCATGATAATCCAGGTGATCCTGCGTGAGATTTGTAAAAACTGCAACATCTACATCACAACCATACATTCTTCCCTGAGCGAGGCCGTGAGAGGAGGCTTCAAGAATGGCAGCTTTTACTCCACAAGACCTGAACTCAGCAAGTGTCTGCTGAAGCAGCAGGCTGTCCGGTGTCGTGTTTTCCGCTTTTTTCACCTGGTTACCCTGCTTCATATAGAGCGTTCCGATAATCCCCGTTTTCACGTTGCTCGCCTCTAATATTCCCTGAATCATATGGGTAACCGTTGTCTTCCCATTCGTACCAGTTACACCAATGACATTTAAGTCAAAGCTTGGATAATCATAAAAATGGTTCGCGATATAAGCAAGCGCATGTCTTGGATGCTTGACGATTACAACCGGTACACTCAGATGGTACTCCGTATCAGACAGGATTGCTGAAGCACCGTTCTCAATCGCTTTTTCAATATAAAACCTGCCATCTGATTTTTCACCTTTTATCGCTGCAAAAAGAGATCCCGGTTCGACGTCACGGTGATGATGACAGATCTTTAAAATCTCAGGGTCTGATTCAGGGCCTTTTATCTCATAAAAGGGAAGGCAACCTGTCAGATCTGAAAGTCTCATAAACCCAACTCCTCGATCAATTCTTATATATTTATCTTAACTGATAGGTCGAAAGAATGCTATTGACCAATAAAAATTCGAACGGTTTCGCCCTCTAAAATAACCGCTCCAGGCTCAGGTGACTGCCTGATAATCTTTTCACCTTCCCCTTTGATATCAAGTTTTAGATTTAAGTGCATCTCAAGCAGGTCACTGACCGGAATCGCCTTTTCGTACAGCTGCTCATGGGCAATAACCTGTACATAAAAAAGTCTGACCAGCACAACAAAAAGTATCAGGAGAAATAAAAAGAATACAATCATCAGTCTTTTTTTCAACAATCTCTCAGAAAAGTGCTGCACGCTGCGCCTCCTGTTCTGAATATCTCTAATTCATCGTATGCCAAAACGATTTTCATATGCAAAAAGCCTTTTCTGATCTTAAGATCAGAAAAGGCTTTTGATTAGTCCTGAGGAAGTTCACTTTCTTCTTCAGGCTGACTGAGTCTGGTTCTCGTTTCTTCAGGCGTTTCGAATTTTACCGTTAAAGGCTGACCGGCACTGATTACACTATCAGCGGTCAGATTTTGGGAGACAGCAAATCCGGTACCGTTCGTATTTAATTCAAGGTCCGCTGCTGCAGCTGCACGCACGACATCTCTATACGACCATCCGGTAAAGTCCGGTATTGTCAGATCTCCGTCAGTTACAAGAATCAGTCTTTCTCCCGCAATTAATTCATTATTGACTGTAGACTGCGTTTGAATGGTATCACCATTACCGATTACTTCAACCTTTAGACCCTGCCCCTCAAGCTGTTCTTTCACTGCTGCGGCTGATTGATCTTTATAATCTTCAACCGGCACACTTTCTTTCATTGGCGCTTCAGCGGGCTGAATGTTGCGGTACTTAAGACTGTTGAGCATAACAGGATTAAACACTTTAGAAACTGGAATTGAACTGATCTCATCTGCCGGCAGATCAGGCTGCTGAATGCCAATGTAGACGATCAGTTCAGGATCATCTGCAGGTGCCATACCGATAAATGAGAATAAGTAGTTAGATCTACCTGTCATATAGCGTCCTGTTTCAGGATCAGGAATCTGGGCTGTACCTGATTTACCTGAAACTTCATAGCCCGGTATGCTGAACGGCTGACCGGTTCCTACTTCACTTGTAACAGTTGAAGCAAGATATTCCCTGACTTTAGCAGCTGTGTCAGAAGAAATTGGCTGACCAGTCACTTCTGATTCACCTTCATATACTGCTTCTCCTGTCTCAGGATTTACTACTTTCGATAACACGTACGGTTTTTTCATCTTGCCGTCACTTGCAATAGCAGTTTCAGCCTGAATCATCTGAAGAGGCGTAACGGTCGTACCCTGACCGAAAATTGTTGTTACTTTTTCAATCGGGTAGTTATAAAGAATGTTACCCGGCGCCTCATTCGGGAGGTCAATACCAGTTTGCTGACCAAAGCCAAACTGATCAAGGTAATTTCTATACACATCATCACCCATCTGTTCAAGCAGCTTAGCAAATGCTGTGTTAGAAGAACGCTGCACACCTTCTAAATAACTGATTGTGCCCCATCCGCTGACGTTGTGGTCATTAATTTTCTGCCCAAGCACATCATAGGATCCCGACTGATAAGTAGCGTTTGGATTAAATACACCCTCTTCGACTGCCGCTGCGAGTGAAAATGTTTTAAACGTTGAGCCTGGTTCAAATGTGCTTTCTACTATCTGGTTATACCAGTTCTCACTTAATCCAACCCGAGTATCAGGGTCAAATGTAGGCCGCTGACTCATGGCAAGAATTTCTCCAGTTTTCGCATCAGCTACAACCCCAAACATTTTTTCGGGATTATATTCATCAGAAACCTGGCTCAGTGCATCCTCAAGAAATGTCTGGATTTTTTTGTCGATTGTCAGATAGACATCATGACCATCCTGTGCTTTTTGTATTGCCTCTTCTCCTCCAGGCAGCAGGAACCCTCTTGCATCTGTTTCATAAGAGAGCTTACCGTTTTGACCTTCGAGGTATTTATTCAGATTCCTTTCAACACCCATTTGACCAACAGTCTTTACCAGCCCGTCCTCATTTGCTTCAGGCTGTGCGTAGCCGATCAGGTGTGAAGAAAAAATACCATTTGGATAAAAGCGTTTTAGATCCTGCAGGAAAAAGATCCCCGGCAGTTCTGCATCTTCAATCTGCTGTTTAATTTCAAGCGGAATATCCTTACCTTCAGTTCCAAATTCCACCTGTTTCCGGTCCTGCGTTAAAATATCCAGTATTTCAGCTTCGCTTAAATCCAGATACTGCGCAAGGGTTGAAGCAGTGCCTTCAGGATCAAGCACGTGTCTAGGATTTTCTTCATTCGTCGTCAGGTTTTCGTCCAGAACCGCAACGATTTTATAGGTTTGGGTATCTTCAGCAATGACTTCTCCATTACGGTCAAGAATTTTTCCTCTTTCCGCTTCAAGAATCTGACTTCTTGCATATTGCGCCTGTGCCTGGGCAGCAAGGTCCCGTCCTTCTGCTTCACCCGTAATCTGTAACGTCAAAAATCGTGTGATCAATAAAAAAAAGAGAGCGCTAAATACTGTAAACAGCAGGTAGGCTCCCCAATTCTTTTTCAATTTCCTCATGGCTGCTGCACAACCTTAACGTTTGAATCATTCAGCGTGAGTCCAAGTTCTTTCGCCTTTTCCCATACACGCTCATATGTACTCATCTGGCTTACCTGAATCGTCAGATCGTTATTAACATTTTCCTGGGCCAGTACAGTTGATTCCAACTGTTGAATTTCTTTGTTCGTACTGTAGATCTCAGCCTGTGCTGTAATAATATGAAGACTCGCAAAGCAAACAAATGCAGCAAATACAGCAGCGATTACTTTTTCACCAAGCGTAAATGCAGAAGATCTCTTTCTCAGTACTTTTTTAGGCGCGGTTTGAATGGACGGCTTTTGCTCGACCTTCCTTGCAGTGTTCATCATTCTATTTCCCCCATTTCACATTTATCTATTTTTATTTGTTTTTCTCTGCAATTCTGAGCTTGGCAGAGCGTGATCTGTTATTATGTTCTAACTCTTCTTCACTTGCTGTGATCGGCTTTCGTGTTACGAGCTTTAATACAGGTTCATACCCTTCAGGAATAACCGGCATCCCCGGCGGCAGTTCCGGGCCTTTAGAAGCTTCTTTAAACATTGTCTTGCAGATTCTGTCTTCTAAAGAATGAAATGTAATGACGCTGATCCTTCCCCCAGGCTTCAGCATGTCAATTGCCTGCTCTATCGATTCCTCAATTACACCAAGTTCATCGTTTACTGCAATCCTGATTGCCTGAAAAATACGCTTTGCAGGATGACCGCCTTTTCTTCTTGCGGGTGCCGGAATACCATCTTTAATCAGCTCTACAAGTTCAGCAGTCGTTTCAATCGGATTCTTTTCTCTTGCTGCTTCAATCTTTCGGGCAATCTGCTTAGAAAATTTTTCTTCCCCATATCTGAAAAAGATTCTGACCAGATCTTCATAGGCCCATTCATTTACAACTTCTCTCGCTGTTAACTCCGCTGTCTGATCCATCCTCATATCAAGCGGTGCATCATGATGATAGCTGAATCCCCTCTCAGGTGTATCCAGCTGCGGAGATGAGACGCCAAGGTCATAAAGAATGCCGTCTACTTTTTCGACGCCAAGATTGTTTAATTCACTTTTCAAGTGCCTGAAGTTGGACTGGATAAAAGTAACCTGTCCGTCATAAGGCTTCAATTTTTCTTTTGCATGCTCAATTGCTGTTTCATCCTGGTCAAAGCAATAAAGATGACCTTCTTTTGATAACTGGGATAATAAGTACTCACTGTGACCTGCACCACCAAGCGTACAGTCCACATAAATACCGTCCTTTTTTATATTTAGTCCATCAACTGTTTCTTTCAGAAGGACAGTAGTATGATCAAACATTCTTGCCACCTCAACACATTAAATTCTATAAGTCGAAATCAATCAGGTTTTCTGCTATTTCTGCGAACGATTCCTCTGATTCAGAGAGATAATCACCCCACACTGCTTTATCCCAGATTTCAATTCTTGATGATACACCGATAATCATGCACTCTTTTTCAATTTTCGCATAGTCAATTAAGTTCTTCGGAAGATTAATTCTTCCCTGTTTGTCAATTTCACATTCAACTGCACCTGAGAAGAAAAATCTCGCAAATGCTCTGGCATCTTTCTTTGTGACAGGAAGTGAACGTACTTTTTCTTCAAGGCGCCGCCATTCATCCATGGGATAACCAAATAGACACTGATCAAGACCTCTCGTAATGACAAAAAGATCTTTCACATGTTCACGGTATTTTGCAGGGACAATGATTCTCCCTTTTGTATCGATTGAATGCTGATACTCCCCCATGAACATCCGGCTTCCCACCTCTCAAAATAAATGTACCACAGTCCCCCACTTTGTACCACTCGTTTCTCACATTCTAACACAACTGTAATAATAATAAGTTCAAAATAAATGAATTTTCTAAAAACAATCTTTTATTTCTCTTCAGGTATGCTTAGTAAAATCAAAAAAGCCTGCTACAGATTATCGATCTGTAGCAGGCTTTTAAGCATTATATATAGACAATATTATGCTGATGGTTAAATTCGATCTGAGCGTCAAGAAGGTCTTTGATAAACGACTCTCCATATCGATTCATATAGTAATAAACGTTCCAGATTCTTTCCTGTGGGCCTCCTGGTCTGAGTGCATTCCCCACACGATCATATTTTCTCAGAACATTTTGGTGCTTATGCCTGAGTGCATCATCTGATTTCAGCTGCAGATAAGAAAGCTGCTTTAAATGGAAGTTAAGATTTTTTTCAACGATCTGATTAAATCCAGGATCGTACTCATCAGAAAGTTTTTTGATCTGTTCATATTGTGAAGTTAGCTGCTTTTCAGTTTCATCTATCAGTTCTTTCAGCGACTGATCTTTTACCCTTTCCCAAAATGCCGTGCGCTCGTGATCCACACCTTCAGCAATAATACGTTCGACAGATAGATCCAGCTCCCTGGCATCCTGTTCAATGTTCCTTTCAACAATGGTATAAGTCAGGCGAGGAACAACCGGAGGCATTTTAAAGCCTGTATTTTCAAAAGCGTTCTTCAGTTCAGCCCAGTACGCTATTTCCCCGGGACCACCAATAAAAGCTAACGTTGGAATCAGCCACTCCTGCATCAGGGGCCGAGTCACTACATTATTACTCAGGTTAGCAGGCTCATGTTCAGCTTCGTGTAATAAATCATGAAGTGAATATTGGCGACCCGCCTTATCATAAAAGGATTCACCCTCGGAAAAAAGCAGCTGTCTTTCCCCGTCAATTCTGATAAAGAGATTCGCTGCATCACTTTCGAGCTCAATCATCGGCTTAAAACCTTCACGTCGAAGTACATCCTGCTGAGCCAGTACAGATTCATTAATCTCTTTATTTTGTTCAATCAGCTGTTTGAAAAATCCCGATTCAAGCCTTCTAAGTTCAGGATCTGCAGCATCGAGTACAAGAAGACCTGACTCTTTAAAGAGATCCATTATAAGCCATGCGAACATCTGTGAGATATTCGTATTTTTTTCAGCAGCCTCATACAGCTTTTCTTTTAAACGAGCCGTATGCTGGGTTTCACCGAATTCTGATAGAATGTCTTTAACCCATTGCTGCATTTCTGCGTGATCATACTCAATATCAGAGGCCATTTTCTTTGTCAGCACTCTCTCAGGGTAGCCTTTCTTTTTCAACTTCCCCTCTGACTCTGTATACACATGATTAATTTCAAGAAAATCATGGTCTTCCCCGGCAATCCAGAAGATCGGGACTACCTGTCGTCCAAGTGCTGATGTCTGCTGTTTGGCGAGCTTTATAATTGAGATAACTTTATGTATCGAATAAAGCGGTCCTGTCAAAAGCCCGGCCTGCTGACCGCCTACAACAGCGGGAGCGTCCTCTCTTAAAGCAGATAGAGAAGCATATGTTTCTGAGGATGAAGGTAATCCATCCATATAGTTCTCTATACAGGCTGCTAATTCATTTCTCATAAACGTTCTCTGGTCAAGATCCTCAAGCCTTTTTTTAAAATCATTCCGGTAAGAATAATGAAAATGCTTCATTGCCTGATCTGACTCATTTATATATGCTGACGCAAAAGGCTGAATAGCCGGAAGGTCCAATTGTTTTACGAGCATTGTTACATTCTCCTTTAATCCGCATTAGTCCATTGTCAGTATACCATCTGACTTTCGAAAGCCGAAAGGATATTGCTCGTTAACTGACTGAATGATAAATGGCAAGCACTGTCCCGGCAATTACCAATGAAATATGCAACAGAACAAAAACTAAGAATGACAGACGCCAGGTGCTTTTTAAAATAAGTCCAAACGTAAAATCGTCTTTTTTACTTCTTATGTAAAATGCAGATAAAATACCGATCATCGCAATCAGCAGACACAGCATCCAGAACATAGAAAGGCCCCATATAAACAAAATCAAAAAATACACTGAGCCGATCAGAAAAGGATTTGTTGCATGGATGCCTGTAGAAACGGCTGTCCGGTGCCTTGCAGATATTTTTTTAACGATGATAAATACAATCAGATAAATCAGATATGGCGCATATAAAAATATGCTGAAAAATATGGCTGCAGCTTCCACTAATCCGATCCCCTTTCAATCTGAATCGCCAATATACTCTTCTCCAAAAATATAAGGAGGACAGGCATC
Source organism: Jeotgalibacillus malaysiensis (assembly GCA_000818095.1). Lineage (NCBI taxonomy): Bacteria > Bacillati > Bacillota > Bacilli > Caryophanales > Caryophanaceae > Jeotgalibacillus > Jeotgalibacillus malaysiensis. The sequence goes on along the minus strand of CP009416.1, from coordinate 1,473,247 downwards.
ACATTTTTCTCTTCAGCAATTTTTATTGCATAACCTGTAAGTGACTCAACCTCAGTTTTCCGCCCGGCCTTAATATCAGAGAGCATGGATGATTCGTTTTCTGCGGTTCTTCTGCACAGATCTAAGATGTCTTGAAAGCTGCAGTACCCAATCTCTTCCGGAAACACTGCTGAAAGTTCTTCGTACAGGGAAATCATCATTTTATTAAAGTACGGATTATCAGCCAGCACACCATTTTTCACCTGAAAAATGGCTGTTAAAGGATTAATCATCAGGTTCTTAATTAATTTCACCCTTAATAGCTTAAGGTAATCTGATTCGTATTCAATAGGAAAGTCTTTATGATGACACGCAAGAATTGACTGTAACTTTTCATCTTCACCTCTGTAAGCAGCTAAGCGCCACCAGCCAACCCCGTTATGCTGAACGCTATAGGCATTCAGCTTTTTAGCTCCATGCTCAACCGTGCTGACAAATATGTGTTCATGCGTAAGTGATGATAAATGCTCAAGATGTGACATGCCGTTTTGTAAAAAGATCAGTGGTATGGATGCAGGTATATCTGAGATGGCAGGCATAATCGCTTCAAGGTGATATTGTTTAACTGCGATCAAGACTGCATCTGCCTGATGAAATTGTGTATGTTCCAAAGGTCCTGCGGTTATTTTTTGAGCAGACTGATTTACTACTCCATGTCGATTAAGTTCCTCTGATTGTTTTTCTGAACGTGTAATGATTTGTATTGAATGACCGCACTTGCTGAGGCGGTGAGCAAAAAGAAGCCCAATTGATCCCGCTCCTATGATATGAATGTTTATCATGATCACCCCTTTTATACTAGTTTATCAAAATTAAGTATCGAAATACGTAGTTTTTTGCAAAAAAATACCGCCAGAAGTTGATTCTGGCGGTATTTTTTAAACCGGATTAACCGGATGTTTTTTAGGCGGCAATGGAACATGTTTTGTCGAGTAGTAGTCAAACCGGCTGATCAATACTTCTCTCAGCTCGTCCGGTTCAACTATGTCATCAATAATCAGTTCAGATGCCAGTCTGTAAAGATCGATTTCTTCCTGATATTCCTTATGCTTTTCCTGAACGAATTTAAGCTTCTCTTTCGGATCTTCAATTTCCTGAATCTTGTTGGAGTACACGGCATTAACTGCCGCTTCAGGTCCCATTACTGCGATTTGAGCAGATGGAAGTGCGATACAGCAGTCAGGCTCAAAAGCTGGGCCTGCCATTGCATAAAGTCCTGCACCATATGCTTTTCTGACGACTACTGAAATCTTCGGTACTGTTGCTGAACTCATTGCTGAGATCAGCTTGGCGCCATGGCGGATAATACCTGCCCGTTCAACTTTCGTACCAATCATAAAGCCAGGTACATCAGCAAGGAACAGTAATGGAATATTAAAAGCGTCACAAAGCTGAATAAATTTTGCGCCTTTATCAGCTGAGTCTACAAACAATACGCCGCCTTTTGCTTTTGGCTGGTTGGCAATTATACCGACCGGCTTGCCATTCATTCTGGCAAATCCCGTAATTAATTCCGGCGCGAACAACTTCTTTATTTCAAAAAAACTGTCCTGATCAATTAAAGTATCAATTGCGTCATACATGTTAAATGGAGCATTCTGATTCTGCGGAATAAGCCCTGAAAGAGAGTCACTGCTTTGAACAGGTCCGGATTCTTTTACAGGAACCTCTGCTTCAAAATTCGAAGGGAAATAGCTTAAGTATTTAATTGCATGCTGAATGGCTTCTTCTTCATTTTGAGCCAGTACATCACCGCATCCGCTGACTGAACAGTGCATTCTCGCACCACCCATTTCTTCAAGTGTTACCTTCTCACCGATTACCTTCTCTGCCATTCTCGGCGAACCAAGATACATGGATGCATTCCCTTCAACCATGATGACAATGTCACAAAAAGCCGGTATATAAGCACCACCCGCAGCAGACGGACCAAATAACAGACAGATCTGAGGGATAAACCCTGATAATCTGACCTGATTATGAAAAATTCTTCCTGCTCCTCTGCGGTTCGGGAACATATCAAGCTGGTCAGTAATGCGGGCACCTGCAGAATCGACTAAATACAATAGCGGCACACGCAGCTTCTCAGCCGTTTCCTGAATTCTGATAATCTTTTCTACCGTCCTTGCACCCCAGGAGCCTGCTTTGATCGTAGAATCGTTTGCCATAATACAAACAGGTCTTCCATCTACCATCGCTGTTCCAGTTACTACACCGTCAGCTGGCAGGTCGCCGGCATTGAAATTGGCAAACATCGCATCTTCTTTAAATGACCCTTCATCAACTAACAGGTCAATTCTTGTACGCGCAAACATTTTCCCCTGCTCCTGAAGCTTCTCATGATACTTTGGCTTACCGCCTTTTTTAATATCTTCACGGGCTTCTCTCAGCCTGCTCTGGATTGTTTCAGATTGCATGATCAGATCTCCCTTCAAAATTTATTCAAGAATCAGAAGTGTATCGCCTTCGTTAACAAAGTCTCCGGCATTTACTTTCACTTCACTTACCTTCCCTGCTGTTTCTGCTTCAACCGGTATTTCCATCTTCATTGATTCAAGCATCATCACTGCCTGGCCATTTTCAATTTCATCTCCTGAATTAACGAGTACCTGTAATACTGTTCCTGCCATTGTTGATGTAATTTGTGTCATGTCCATCATTCTCCTTTTATGTTCATTAAAGTTTGGGTATGGTATTTACCGTCCATGAATTCAGCTGAATCCAGAACAAGTTTATGAATTGGAATATTTGTTTTTACACCTTCTACACTGACTGAATCAAACGCCTGCCGTGCTGCCTGAATGCAGGAGTGTCTTGAATCAGCTGTTACGATAAATTTCGCAATCATCGGATCATAATAAGGCGTAACTTTATTTTCTGCCTCATAGCCGATATCCACTCTAATTCCTTCTCCATTTGGAAAATGCACCTTTGTTAATGTGCCTGGTGAAGGATAGAATGTTTTAGGGTCTTCTGCATAGATTCTGAATTCAATTGAATGCCCTGTGACCTGAATATCTTCCTGCTTTGTAACAGGCAGCTTTTCTTCAAAGGCAGTTTTAATCTGCCACTCTACAAGATCATAACCTGTTATCTGTTCAGTGACCGGATGTTCCACCTGAAGTCTTGTGTTCATTTCAAGAAAATAAGGATTTTCATCCATATCAAGGATGCATTCAATCGTGCCTGCGTTTTTGTAGCCGACTGCTTCAGCCGCCTGAACAGCTAAATGATATAACTTGTTTTTAGCGGGTTCAGTTAGTGACGGAGATGGAGATTCTTCAATTACTTTTTGATTTCTTCTCTGAATCGAACAGTTCCGTTCAAATAAATGGAACACTTCACCTGTTGCAGACCCAAAGATCTGCACTTCAATATGCCTCGCATTTGCAATGTATTTCTCAATGAACAACTTCCCGGATCCGAAGTAGGTTTGAGAGCGTTTGATCGTTGGTTCAAAATGCTGATTGAGCGCTTGTTCATCTTCGCACAGCACCATTCCAACGCCTCCGCCTCCACTGCTTGCCTTCAGCATAACCGGATAACCGATTTTAGCAGCCTCTTCACGCGCCTCTTCTATTGTCATGTTTTCACTTTCATAACCAGGTACGACTGGAACACCTGCATCTACCATTGTCTTTCTGGCTTCAATTTTATCACCCATTTTGCGCATGACTGAAGAAGATGGACCAATAAAAATGATGCCCTCTTTCTCTACTCGTTCCGCAAAATCAGCGTTTTCTGATAAAAGGCCATATCCCGGATGAATTGCGTTAACCTTCTCCTCAGCTGCGATCTCAAGGAGTCTGTCAATATGTAAGTAGGACTGCGCTACAGGTGGCGGACCAATCAGCTTTGCAGTATCCGCTTCTTTTACATAAGGCAGTTCCTCGTCAGCTTCAGAATAAACTGCAACTGTTTTGATATTCATTTTTTTACACGTTCTGATAATACGGAGGGCAATTTCCCCGCGATTCGCAATGAGTATTTTCCTCACAAAAATCCCCCTTCAATAATAAATACTTTCCATCCCCACCTTCTATTGTAAACGCTTTCTGGGTAAATGTGCAGAATTTTTTGACCTGTTGCGCTATAATATATCTAAATACCGTATAAAGCGGTTTCAGAAGAAAGTCATTATACAAACAGGGAGTGTCCGGAATGTCTTTTAAAGTGGAGAATTTAAAAATCAATTACAAAACTCTTGAAGAGTTTAATAAGTTTCGGGAAGTTGGCGTGCAGGAACTGTCAATGAAAGAAGAACTCGAAACGAATATGGTTGAAAACGACAGTGATTCACCTTTTTACGGAATCTACTTAGGAAACAAGCTAGTAGCACGAATGAACCTGTACAAAAGAGATGCAAGGTTTGACCAGTATTTTGAGCCGCCACAGAACTATCTTGAGCTCTGGAAAGTAGAAGTCCTGCCAGGCTATCAGAAAAAAGGCTACGGTCAGGCAATGGTAGAGTTTGCAAAAGGTTTCGGCCTGCCAATCAAAACAAATCCAAGAGTAAATTCAACTCAATTCTGGGAGAAAATGGGCTTTGAACGTGTAACATACGATTTAGAGAGAGACTTAGGTGAAAATCCGATGGTCTGGTATCCTGAGGGTGTTACTGAACAGGTGCACGATTAAATAAACCTTAAACAATATTTAAGCCTGAGACAAAATTGATGATGTCTCAGGCTTTTAATTCGTTCAGATACGCTTAATCGAGTGCTTTAGAAAAAATTAGTTAAATAAAGAGTTTGTATGATTCCAATTCGCAATCATTTATAGTTTTTATGTTAGTTTTAAAGTTTAGTTATAGTAATTGTATTTGTTCATCTGGTGTTTAAAGCGAAAGCGGGCGCTTCCCGCGGAAAACGTCACTTTGGACCTTCTAACACCAGCCGGTTTAAAAGGTACCTATTCACTAAATCTTTTATTCAACAATGCTAAAACTGTTCAGATGATTCATTGACGGCTTTTTTATCCATTCTAAAAAGGTTGCTATTGGGCTCCATCTTAAAGACGCTTGAAGATCGGTCATGATCATCTGTTCCAAGCTTTCTCGCTTTTTCAATTAAATATAATAGCGCATGGTAATCTCCCTTCAGTTCAGTGATCTGTTCTTTTAAAAACTGATTATCTTTTTCCAGGCGTTCCCGTTTTTTCTGCTTCCTCAGCTTTTTGCTTTATATCAAGTGCCGGCTGGTTTTGTTCAAGCCTTGAAATCCATTGATTCATTTTTTGGATCAGCTGATCAGCATTACAGTCACTTACTTTTTCAACAGACTTCTTTTCTTCTTCCCTTCTTTTTGCATACCTTAATCTTTTGGCTTCAGAGATCTGTTTCTGGCATTCTTTTCTTAAAGAAGAATTCCAGCGAAATCCGCATGCTGCCGGTGTTCTGTTCAGTTCAAGGGCCACTTCTTCAAATGCATTCAACTGTGTACTTCCCTGTTCGATGTGTGATAACACTTTTTCTTTTAACAACTGATCCTCACGTGACGTCCAGCCATCCTGTCTTAATTTCATACTGACTCCCCCAGTCCTCATAGTAAACTTTTAACCTGGAGTTTCTGAATCTATTGATATCTTATGCTTGAACATAAAAAAATAGACATAAAAAATACGATTATCGTATTTTTTATGTCTATTTTTTATTTGTAACACGATTTATTTCACCATGTTGAAGTTGGCTGTTGATTAAAGCTGTAAAGAAAAAGAACTGATCTTTAACACAGCTATTTATTTAAAAACCTTCCCACTGCAGCATGATGCTCTTCTGATTCCCATAGAACCGAGCATTCATATATTTCACTTGCCATACGCTCTTTCAGATCACTGGCGATCCATTTTCTCGTCAGCATTTTTTTATAGGCTGATAAAACCGGACCTGTCTTTTGGATAACAGGCTCAAACTGTTCAATCAATTCATCAGCTGAAGACGCCTGAAGGACCTGATCGATAAATCCTAACTCGTTCAACTCTTCACCTGTTAGAATATGTGCTTCAGTGAGGAGACGGAAAGCCTGATTTGCAGGAAGCCGTTCATAGAGAAGCGTGCCGCCACCCCAGCCGGTCGTAATCGCCAGCGTTCCCTGAACGAAGCCCAATTTTGCACCAGGGCGTGCAAAACGGTAGTCACACGCTGCAGCAATTTCGCATCCGCCACCTACAGCTGTTCCATTAATATACGCGACTGTTACTTTATCAAGTGTAGCCAGTCTGTAGAGGATTCCCCCCATTCTTGAGAGCATCCCAAAAGACTCTTCCTGCGTTTTTAACCCGTGAAATTCCTGTAAGTCTCCACCGGCACAAAACGCCTGCGTACCCTCTCCTGTAATTAAAAGGATTTTAATACTGTGATCGTTTTCAGCTAATGAAACTGCTTCATCCAGTCCATCCATTACTTCATAGTTAACTGCATTTCTGCGATCGGGTCTAGTAATTGTAAAAACCAGTACGTTATTCTTCTGATGTATTTGATACCCCATACAAAACAGTCCCCATTTCCCTTTAAGTCTGCAAATAATTGTAACATGAGATTTTCAGGAGCAGAATGGGTAACTTATTTTTTCGCACAAAAAAACCTGCAAAGGGCCATGGTCCCTATTGCAGGTTTTCAGAAGAAGTAATTATTTTCCTACTACTTCTTTGCCTTTATAAGTTCCGCACGCTTTACACACGCGGTGAGAAAGCTTCATTTCTCCACAGTTAGAGCACTCTACCATACCTGGTACAGATAGCTTGAAATGCGTACGACGCTTTCTTTTAGCGGTTTTCGATGTTCTTCTAAATGGTACTGCCATGTTTCCCACCTCCTTAAAGAGAGTGATTGTAAAATGAACCAGAGGTCCAGTTTTTACGGTTATTTTTTTTCGTCGAAAAATTTCGCAAGATCAGCAAGTCTTGGATCTGCTGCAGGTTCTTCCTGCTGCTCCTCAATTCTCGCTTCTTCAAGTTCCTCTTCTGATAACACTTCCCAGCCGTTACCGCTGTCCATGCCTTCCTCTTCAAGCGCTTTATCACTAAAGACCTGAAGTGGTACCTGAAGCAGCAGAATCTCTTCGATCACCGGTTTGAGATTAATAACCTCACCTTCCGGCTCATGGACTTCTTCACTCAATTCTTCATCAACATATGATGAATTCAAAATAAAAGTTTCCACAGTATCAAGAGAAACCGGGTACTCAACATCCACAAGTGTTCTTGCACATGGTAAAGTCAGGGTTGTTTCAATATGAAGGTGAAACGTAATCTTTGACGAACTGATATCACCACGTCCAGTGACACGAACAGGTGCAACCTGTCTGATATCACGGTGTCTGTTTGTCAGTTCATTCATTTCTGCCGTTTCATCGATCTTGAAGTCCTCATTGCGATATTTCTGCAGCTGAATGATTGACCATTTCATCTGTCATCACCTCAAGGCACAAAGTAGATTATATTCCCTGTATAAAGGAATGTCAAGATTTTTTCTTTACAACTAAAAGCACTGACCTGAAAGTATTTACGCTTTAGGCTGCACAATAAAAGACCGGTTATGATGCCCGGTCGAAACTACACCCTATTATAACGTAAATGAGTTAGAATATAAAGGTATTGTTCATTTATTGATTCGACTTTATTTAAGGAGTGAGAGATATGAGGGCTTGTGGTGTAGTAGTTGAATACAACCCTTTTCATAATGGGCATCATCTCCACGTGAAACAATCACGGAAGGAATCAGGCCGTGATGTTGTCATTGCTGTTATGAGCGGAAACTTTCTTCAGCGGGGCGAACCTGCACTCTGCCCTAAGAGAGAACGGGCTGAAATGGCGCTTTGTGGAGGCGTGGATATTGTTTTTGAGCTCCCTTATCACTTTGCTGTTCAGCATGCATCAATTTTTGCAGAAGGAGCTGTGAAGCTGTTGGATGCTGCCGGGTGTGATTCATTTTGCTTTGGCAGTGAAAGCGGACAAATTGAACCTTTTATTAATCAGCTTGTACTTGAAAAAAAAGATTTTAAACAACTGCAGCAGACGATCCATGAACAGATGCAGCTCGGTAACAGCTACCCCGCAGCAGCAGCTGAAAGCTACCGTCTACTGTTTGGTGATGCATCCGGGCTTGACCTCTCAAAGCCTAATAATATGCTCGGTTATCAGTACATACGCGCAGCAGATCAATTTTCTGACATGACCCCTTACACGATCCAGCGTATATCTTCTGATTATCATGATCAGTCATTAGATCAGTCATTTATTTCAAGCGCTACTTCAATCAGAAAGAAAATTTTTGAGGAGAATCTTGAAGCAGTATCAGGGCACCTTCCCAAAGACTCCTGCCGCGTATTGAGCAAATTCAGCCAGGATAGTCATTTTCTGAACTGGGAACATTTCTGGCCTTACCTTCAGCATATGCTGATTACATCTTCTCCACAGGAACTACAGACTTATTATGAGGTTGAAGAAGGCATTGAATACCGTTTAATTGAAGCCGCGTTAAAGAGCCCGTCATTTGATACATTCATGCAGCACGTTAAAACAAAACGATATACCTGGACGAGAATTCAGCGCATGCTGACCCATCTGATCACAAGAACAACCAGAGAGGAAATCAAACAGCATAAAGAGCCGGAGTATCTGAGATTGCTTGGTATGTCAAGAAAAGGCAGAGAATATCTCAGCCGCTATAAAAAAGATTTTAAGCTGCCTGTAATCAGCAACCTGAATCAACAGCACCATGATCTTTGCGCAATTGATATTAGAGCTTCAAAATCATACGCAATGGGTTTTTCTGACCCGCTAAAGCGGATCAATATGCTGACTAAGGATTTTACCGCTCCACCGGTTATACATTGATAACGAATAATATCCAGCGATAAAGTATCAATTTTAAGCCTTTAGCTATGAGGTATAAGCAGAAAAACTAAAAGGGCGCGACATTAGTCCCGCCCCTTTAGTTTAGAGTGAATTCAGATATTCAAGTGCATCTTCAAATTCGCTGACCGGCACAATTTCCATATCAGTTCCGATACTTTCAGCAGTCTGTACTGCCGCTTCATAATTTGTCTGAATATCAGGATTTTCACTTAACACGTCTTCAGGCAGCTCATCATCAGGCGCAAAAAATATCTCGATTCCCTGTCTGTCTGCTGCTACTACCTTCTGTTCAATCCCGCCAATTCTGCCGACTACCCCTTCAGAAGAGATCGTACCTGTTCCGGCAACCATTTTTCCTGAAGTCAGATCCTCTTCAACAAGCTGGTCATAAATTTCAAGTGCATACATCAATCCGGCAGATGGGCCTCCGATGCCGCCCGAATCAATATTGACCGTTGGATCCGTTTCAAGCTCAATGTCATCTACAAGAGAGATCCCCATTCCAACCTGGTTATTATTCTCCGGAAAAGTTTCAAGTGTAATGTCATCTGCTCTTTCTTCTCCATCTCTTTCATAAAGAATCGTTACCGTATCTCCCGCTTCTTTCTCAGACACATAATCAATAAACTGTTCAGAAGATTCCAATTCCAGATCATCAACCTGAGTAATCCTGTCACCGGCTTCAAGTATATCTTCAGCCGGCATCCCCGGAAATACATTCAGTATATAAATGCCATTGTAAATGTATTCGAATTCAGCACCTGCTTCTCTAAAGGCAACTTCAATTGCCTGTGCCGCTGAATTATCCATCAGATAGAGCTGACGTATTGAATATTCATCTTCGCTTTCATGAGGGTTTCTGACCTGTTCGACCGGAAAAATCTCCTGATATTCGCTGAAATAAGCCCATGCATAGGCAAATACATTTGCCTGAACCTGTGAAACAGTCATCAAAGAGAAATCTCCTTCACTGTCGGTACCGTCCGCCACCTCAACAATATCATCAAGTGCAAATGCGCTGCCCGGCTTTTGGATATAATATGGCAGCGAATAAAAGCTGAGAAACACTGATACAAGCATAATCACTGTCAGTGTCAGCATCATTTTTTTATTCATCTTTGTGAAGCTCCTTCCAGCGTTCAATTTCTTCATATATTTTCGGCAGAGCTGCTTCAGCAGCTTCTTCACCCAGTTGTATAATTTCTTTCGCATTTTGAAAGGATTTACTGCTGAACTTTTCTACGCGGGGAGAGATCAAAACATCTGCCCCTGTCATTTTCAGGTGTACAATTTCTGTCTGCAGGATATCAATGCTTTGAATGATTACATCATAAATTGTTGTAATTTCAGCATTTTTCTTTACTTGTGATACATCTACCCCAATCACAAGATCAGCACCCATATCCTTTGCAACAGAAGCAGGTACTCTGTCAATAACACCGCCGTCAACAAGCAGTTTCCCATCAATTTTTTCAGGTACAAAAATCCCTGGTATGGCTGTACTTGCTCTGACAGCCCGGTCAACAGGTCCCGTTGTAAATATAACCTTTTCAGCTTTAATCAGATCAGTTGCAACGATTGATAATGGTATATTCAACTCTTCAATTTTTTTATGATGTGTAAATAACCTGATAAATTGCCGGAATTTTTCCCCGGAGATAAATCCCATTTTTGGAACAGTCAGATCCATGAAGTATTTACTTCTGAACGTAACCGCCACTCTTTCCATATCTTCAACTGTCTGTCCGGCACTGTAGAGAGCCCCGATTAAAGACCCCATACTGCTGCCGGAAATATAGTGAATCGGAATCTCTTCACGCTCAAGCACCTTTAAGACACCCAGATGAGCAAATCCGCGCGATCCACCTGAACCAAGCGCCAGACCAATCTTTGGTTCCATCACTCCACACCCCTAACCAGCAGTTCTATTCCAGCTAACCTTTCATACAATTCTCTTACAGTTAATTTTAGCACTGCTGAACTGTAAAAAGAACTAATCACACTGCAATGGAGCCGATTGAATGAAAATTAAAGAGCATATTGTGTCATTTATCTATGTAACCTTTTTTATCTTTATGCTCTCTTCACCAAGCTTAACAATGGAAGCAGCCTTAAACGGAATGACACTTTTCGCTGATATTATTTTCCCTTCATTGTTTCCTTTTTTTGTTCTGACAGCTATGCTTCCCGCGATTTCATGGGTGAACTTCGGCGCCAGGCTGTTCAGTCCGTTGATGAAACCCTTATTTAATGTTTCAGGACAGGGCGCATTAGTATTTTTCGCAGGCTCTTTATCAGGATTTCCAATCGAAGCTAAAATGACCGCTGATCTGTTAAAAAATCATAAAATCAGTATATCAGATGCCAGGCGGTTGATCTGCTATACAAATGGGGCCAGTCCGATGTTTGTGATTGTAGCTGTAGCAGGGGGACTAATGAATCAGCCCACTTTAGGCATCGTTCTTTTTTTATGTCACCTTCTTGGAAATGTAATAATCGGGATGGCAGCAGGAAGGATCATTAAAGGTCCTTCGTTCAGTTCATACATTTCTGCATCATCAAAAGCAGATTATCTGACTTTATTCAGGGAATCAGTTACCGTGTCAGTGAAGCAGCTATTAATCATTGGCGGACTGATTACGTTTTTTTCGGTCTGCATCACTTTATCTGAACAATTAATAATATCTCTTTCTGATGGGCTGTATGATGAAAAGTTACAGCTTTTAATCCCGGGACTTCTCGAACTTTCGAATGGTGTTGAAGCGGCAGCACGGATATCAGATTCCTATTTAGCAGGTTTGGTTATTCTTGCAATGATCTCTTTCAGCGGGTTATGTATACATATGCAGGTCATCACATTTATTCATCAGCTGCCGATCTCTTACCGCTCCTACCTGATCTCAAGACCGTTTCATATGATTTTATCACCGGCTATTTTTGTGGTTTATCATTTCTTTTTCCCGGTTCAAAAGAAAGACCTGCCTGTGCTCGATGTGTCAGGACCTGTTTTTAACAGCATTGGTTTTTCTCAATATGCCACGGTTATGCTCCTAGCGATCTGCACATTTCTGCTTTTGCACAACTACTATAAAGAAAAGCCACGGCTATAGAGCCGCGGCTTTATTTCACAAGATACTTCTGCTTTAATGCTTCTTCCACCTCAGGCGGTACTAACTCTGAAATGTTTCCTCCATAACGTGCCACTTCTTTTACAATACTTGAGCTTAAAAATGAATACTGATTATTTGTCATGATGAAAAATGTTTCTAAGTCATTATGTAAGACTCTGTTCATCGACGTGATCTGCATTTCATATTCAAAGTCAGATACTGCACGCAGGCCACGGATAATCACATTCGCTCCAACTTCTCTCGCATAGTCTACAAGAAGTCCCTGATAGGAGTCGACTTTGATATTTGGAATATCTCTTGTCACTGTTCTAATTAAATCCATTCGCTCATCTACGGAAAATGCCGGCTTTTTGGAAGAGTTATTTAATACGACAATATGTAGTTCATCAAAATTCTTAGCCCCGCGTGAAATAATATCTAAATGCCCAAGAGTGATCGGGTCAAAGCTTCCAGGACATACTGCTTTACGCTTCATGAGTTTCTTCCTCTCTTTTATAAATAGAAATTCCGGTCGTCCCGTAGAGTTCATGCTTAGTCAGTACAAGAGAACCTGCTGTTTCAGGAACCTTTGTACCCGAATCATGCTCACACATTACTACACCGGTTTCAGAAAGCATATGGTGTTCACTGATAAATGTAAGATATGCTTCTAACTGCTTGTTTTTATATGGGGGATCTAAAAAGATACATTCAAATTGAAGCTCTCTTTTAGCAACCGCTTTCAGTGCTCTCTCAGCCTCATTGCGGTAAACTTCAGCATAATCTTCATACCCGCATTTTTTTATATTGTCTTTAATTGTCTGAAATGCTTTGCGGTCTTTATCAACAAAGATCATATGTTCTAGCCCTCTGCTTAACGCTTCAAGACCAAGATTTCCGCTTCCTGCGAATAAATCAAGACCATTACCGCCGTCAAAATAGGGACCGATCATATTAAAAATAGCTTCTTTCACTTTATCAGTTGTCGGTCTGGTATTAGTGCCCGGGACAGCCTGAAGTTGAATGCCTCTTTTATCTCCTGAAATGATTCTCATTTTCTCACCACAATCTCTCATGTCAATTTGTCAATTTCTGATAAGGTATGACACTTTTCGTACCTATGCTACCATAATTGACTGTAGACCGCCATGTGATACGTTATATTTTCAAAAAAGAGCCTGAGACAACAGTCTCAGGCTCTTTTGCTACCATACTATCTGGGCGTGCAGATCAGCAGTCTAATTTAAAAACAACAGATTTTTTATCTTACCTCTTTGTCATCCTGAATCAGGCAGATCAGGCATCAAATTTTCTGTTCCCATCTCATGAACAATTTGTTCAAGGTCCGGTAAGTCCCCGTTTTTCTCCAGCGTGTCTTTAAGTTCCTGCAGAGACATCTCTTTCATTTCATCCTCTTTTGCAAGTTCAATCAAGCCGTACGTTACTAATGCTGTAACGATTGCGGCCACAAGCCATCCCTCGTCATTCACTTTTGTTTCATTTTTACTGCCAGGAAGAAAATAAATAATGACCAGTAACAAAACAATGACAATCGCTGCAATATGCATAATGATCACCCCGGATTTTATATTCTTTTACTGAAAGCATAATTCTGAAACATATGATACATTAAGGGTTGTAAATGATTAAATTAGATAAAGCAGGTGAAACAGATGATTCAACGATTTATTGAACTTGGTGAAGGGTACGCTGATGTTTATGAATTACTTGATTTGATCAAATATAATAAAGATCGTGCAATGAGGCTAGCTGTATTTCATACAGTGCTGAAGGATAAAAAGGTTGTATCCCCTGCGCTGATTATGAACAAAACTGAAATAGGCAACTTCCAGGCGATATATATTTCAACTGAAGGTATACCGGATCTTGATACACCCTCAGAGCGTCTCAGGTTGATTGAATCAGCAGCTGAACATGCTGATATCCCGATCGTTCACTTAGAAGTTAAGCCTTCAATTGCATTTGGGGAAAAGGAGCTGTATTTTCAGCACCTGGTCGGGATTTTAAGAATGAATCATTACATCCCGCCACTTACATCATCATTCTAAGTTAAGACACAAAAAGGCGGAGCTTATGCCCGCCTTTTTAAATTGTCAAAGACCCATTTTGTAGTCGTACTCTTTCGCTTTATCCGGTCTTGCATTCTCATATTCTGTTTTGATAAACGGTCTCAGGGATACATCCACCTTTTTTACATAAGAGTAATTTGAGAGTTTTTCCGTTAATTTTTCAATTTCATTCTGATTACAGTATAATAAAACATACTTCATTTTTCTTGATACGTAATGCACGTTCCCAAAGCGCCTCAGCGTTTTTGCGTGCTTTAAGCTGTGCAGCCATACGATTAATCCTTGACGCTCTGTCAGCATAGTCATTACCTCACTCGTTTTTCTTACACAAAATTGTAGCATACAGTATGCCTTTCCGGCAACGAAAGGAAGCGCTTATATGGATGTAAACGAAATTTGGGATCGGTTTATCTCACTATTAAGTGAAGAACCGGGGATTATAGCAGCCGAATGGAGGAAGTCTGCCGGCATCCCTTTTTTATATCTTGATACAGTGAGCACCGACCGGAAGGAAATTGAACAGAAAATTAAAAGATGTGCTGTACGGGCGATGAGAGGTAAACGTCTGAATGCTGAGACGATCTTTGTCAGGTCAGGGAAACATGAATGGGTATACAGGCACCGCTTTTATGTACCACAGGAGAAGATGTTCTGCTGCGGGAACCTCTGCAGTGATTGTATCCGGTTCAGGTGAGCTTATGTTTGTGAACCGAACCGCAGCGTGCTAACATTAAAATGTGAAATATTTGTATAAGGGAGGATTTGAAATGGGAAAGAAGACAAATATCGGACTTGCTCTTGCTGCTTCTGGTGCAGCAATCTGGGCGGGAACTAAGATGACATCAAAACCAGCTAAACGACCATCAAAAACGTTTTTTGAAGGTGAAAAACCCCGTGTATTTGCTCATAGAGGCGGTGCGGCTTTAGCACCTGAAAGTTCACTCGCAGCTTTTAAGCATGCTGCTGAGCTTGGTGTTAACGGCTTTGAGATTGATATCCGCATGACAAAAGACGAAGAACTGGTCATTTTCCATGATCAATTTATCGACCGTACAACAAACGGTGCCGGCAGGGTTGCTGATTATACTCTTGCTGAACTGAAAGAGTTCGATCTTGGTTACCATTTCAGAGACTTGCAGGGTGAACAGACATACCGGGATAAAGGTGAAGTTGTACTGAGCCTGAAAGAAGCACTCGAAGAATTCCCTGACATGCTGTTTAATATCGATATGAAAGAAGATCCTGATACTTATGAAGGCAGTCTGATGCCTTCAAAACTATGGCGTCTGATTGAAAAGCTTGGTGTAGAAGACAGAGTTCTTGTCACAAGCTTTTACGATGAGCAGATTGACCGCTTTTCTTTATATTCACAGGACCGCGTAGCCATTGGTGCCGGTGAAAATGAAGCCAGAAAAGCTTTCTCATTATACCGCAGCGGCTTTGGACACCTTTATCATCCAAATGCTGATGCGATTCAGATTCCTACAAAACATAAGTCTATTCCGCTTGATTCAAAAGGGTTTATTGAGTTTTTGACATCACTTAACATTCAGGTTGAATACTGGACAGTGAATGATGTTGAGACGATGGACCGCCTGATTGGATATGGTGCAGATGGTATCATCACTGACCGCCCTGACATCGCCATGCAGCTATTAAAAAATGACTAAAAAAATGACGGGATGCACACGCTGCATTCCGTCATTTTTATTATGCTGAGCAAGAACAGCCGCCGCCTGAACCACAGCCGCCGCTGCAGCCGGACTGTGAATCAAAGAATGGATTTCCTGTTGGTATTTTCACATTTTCTGAAACCGCATGGCCAATCAGTGCGCTCACTTCATCAAGCAGCTGCTGCAGTTCATTTTCAGCTACTCTGAACTGTGCCACATTCGGGTCCATATCCATATCCCGCTTTGTCTCACGGATCTCTTTCATCACACTGGCGTAGTCAGGGTGATACCTGCCAAAGCGCTGAACCTCTTCATACAGCTCCTTCAACGCATTAAACTTATATATTTTATCCATCGACGTGGTGGACGATTTTAAAGTGCGGTACTTCTCGTAATAATTCTCTAATGTTTCTGATTGCAGGATGATTTCAGACAGCTCATCTGACGCATCAAGCAGCTGGATTCTTTCCATTGTCGCTAACATATTTCGCACCTCCACTTTTATCATAACATGAAATACGTGAAATGAATCATTGTTTCCATTGTTTCATCAGGATATCATGTTCAGCTTCCTTCTCACGATTAAAATGGTTCAGCATCTCCTGAAAAAAATCCAGACCTGACTGCAGTTTTTTAGAGTACTCTTCAATTTGTGACGGATCAAAATGCTGCAGCTTCTCCTTCATTGTTGAAAACAACTGGTCAAATTCAATTTTTTGCCCACTGTCCTCTCCGAGCAGCAGCCACTCTTCATACAACTCCTGCCATGAGCTTTCATGTTGCCTCACCTTTTTAATCAGTTCAGGATTCTTTCTCAGATAATGCTTGAAAGATTCCAGCCTGTCGCTGTTAGTCATCCGACTCCCTCCTCTTCATATTCATCTTATATTTTATGGTAAAATGGATTGAATGGTTAAAAGGGGGCGTAAGATGAATACACTTAATCAGCTGCAGCTTGATCAGCTAAATGACGAAGAAAAAAATATTATCGAACAGGTTTTAAAGGGGTTTGAATCTAAAAGACAGGGACGCACCACTTCTTATGTCAGCGCTATGTACGCAATGGCGCACGAATTCGATGGTGATACATTAAAAATTACGATGCCGGTTACACCTATTGTGCATAATTCCCTCGGGATCATGCACGGCGGTATCACTGCGACTGCTATTGATACTGCAATGGGTACACTTGCAAATAAAGTGGCACCGCCTGCTATGGCAGCAGTCACAAGTCAGCTTAATCTGCATTATACTGCACCAATTCTTGAAGGTGATATTTACGCTTATGCAAAAGTGATTCATCACGGGACCAGAAGTATGGTCATTGAAGGATGGGTTGAGACAGCAGAAGGAAAAAGAGCTGCTCATGCAACAGGTTCATTCGCTTTAATAGACCGCAAAAAATAAAAGGGGTGAGACAAATGTCTCACCCCTAACAGTACTATTCACTCTGAGCAGATAATGCGTCATCTTCATCGTCCACGTCTTCCTCATCAAACTGAACAAAGTCCTGCGTATAATAACTGCCATATACACCAGATCCTGTATGCGTAAACTCATCGTCAAGCATCGTGTCACGGTGACTTTCAGAATTAAGCCATCCGTGGACAACTGCTGGAGTCAGATAATATTGCGAGGCAGTATTTTCTGCTGCTGATTGATAGCTCCTGTCGAGGATATCCAGGCGATCTGATAAGCCGATTGTTTCTTCAGATGATTCCGCTGACAGTTGCTCGCGGGTCTGACTTAAACTTCTGGCAGCTTCAGCCAGCTGATCATCCCAG
This sequence comes from Jeotgalibacillus malaysiensis, assembly GCA_000818095.1. Lineage (NCBI taxonomy): Bacteria > Bacillati > Bacillota > Bacilli > Caryophanales > Caryophanaceae > Jeotgalibacillus > Jeotgalibacillus malaysiensis. The sequence continues at coordinate 1,455,695 of CP009416.1, read as the reverse complement.
ATCAATTCATTAAGCCCATTGCGCTCTCTGATGAAATTCACGATATCAAACATCTGCCGTTCATTTGCTTTATTTACTTCATCAAGAATCAGCTGATCCTGATCGGCAAGCGGGCCACCTTCTACAGATCCTTCATATGGCTGCTGATCGAGCAGCGTTTCTTTATCCAGATAATACACACCCATCAGATTGTTCGACACTGAATCAATCATCAATTGAGCATAAATATCTTCAAACTGTACAAGCAGTCTTGTATGCAGGTCCTGCTCACTCAGTTCAAGCTGATAAACCCTTCCATCATCTTCTACAATAATTTCGCTGTTGATCATTGTGAATTGATAAATATCCTGAACCGACTGACCTGAAAAATAAGGTGTGCTGTCATACGCACTCCCCATTACAAACAATGCTTTAACAACATCATCTTTAACTGCAGTCTGCATATAGCCGTTTTCAGACTGATAGATATACCAGGTCAACCCGTTTCTGCCGGGATCCATTCTGACAGGCTCGCCGTATTCATCCACTAAATCTTTTACATTTTTACCTATATAAACAGATACACCTGATTTTGGTCTTGTCAGTCCATCTGAGTCCGGAATCTCTGCATTATCATTGGAATCTACACTAAACGGTTCGTTTTCAAGCTCTTCGTTCTCCTGAAATGAAGGACCATTGTAAAAGCCAATGAGGAATATGACTAATATGACTACGCCTATTCTGATCATTGCCTTCATCTGTGTCCCCCCTTTTTATCTGTTAATTATATTATACATAGGATCTGGTGATAATAATAGCATGAGACCGTATATCAACTGTCATGTTTTCGCCACAAAAAACGTGAATTAAATGAATGACATAATTGCAACTTGTTACTGTTTCGACTATTATTAAGCATGAGACGACTTATTTTTAAAACTGGTTTACAGGAGGAGATTTTCAAATGCGCTTTGAAAATACTGGATTAGAATCTTTACTAATTGAATTTGATCCTTTAGAGGATGTAATGAATGAACATGGCATGATCCGTGCAGGTCAATGGGACTGGGAACGTGTTACATATGACAGAAAGTTCGAAATCAGAGAAGGTACTTTTTACCTTCGTATCTTCGGATATACTGAAAACGGCGATATCGGTGCAAGCGATGGAGATGTAAAGCTTCTTACACCTCTTTTAGGCAAACATTACTACCCACACGGTGTTGAATATGGTGAAGGTGAAGAATTCCCGGAACACCTTGTACAGACTTGTGAAAAAATCTTAATTGCCATTTATGAGGATCTTGCAAAGATCGCCATCTAATGGACAGGAGCCATGGTATAATGGCTCTTTATTTATATACAATCATCATTCCGCTATAAAAAAGTGGCAGAATATCCTCTTAATTACCCATTAGATATTGAAAGGGGACCGGCGTTGAACAAGTTATTTACTAAAAAGAATGTGATTACAACCTTTGTAGTAATTGCTGTATTATTGTTGATCTACTTCATCTTACCAGTTTCAGTTCCTTTGATTGTTGCTCTCATTACAGCACTTATTTTAGATCCGCTTGTAAAGCTGATTGAAAATAAAACAAAATTCAACAGAAAGCTGTCTGTCGGAACTGTTTTTATACTTTTCTTAGGTACGATCGGGTTTCTTCTATACATAGCTGTAACCAAGTTGATCGGACAGGCCATCCAGTTTGTTGAAAATACACCTGATTATATTAATGAACTTGCTGTCTGGTGGAAGTCTGTTGAGAACGATATGGCTGTGACTTTCGCACAGGTACCTTCACAGGTAATGGATCAGACGAGTGCGGAAATCAATAATTTCATTAACGATTTCAGAACGAGCATTACAAATTCAATCAATGCTGAAAGTGTAACCGGAATGATCACAAATATTCCTGATTACCTAGTCAGCTTTCTTGTATACCTAATTGCATTGTTCCTGATCATGCTTGATCTGCCGGCAATCAGAAAGAATATCTATAAGCACCTGAAAGACCAGACAGCTGAAAAGGTACGCTTTATGACAGCAAGGCTGTCAAAGGTGATCTGGGGGTTTGCTAAGGCACAGTTTTTAGTCAGTTTGTTAATCCTCGCAGGGTCATTAATCGGGCTTTACATTATTGCACCGGAAGTAGCGCTTGTTATGGCGATTATTATCTGGCTTATAGACTTAATACCGATTATCGGATCCATTGTTGTATTGGCACCTTGGGCAATCTTCCAGCTGATTACTGGAGACATCGAACAGGGAACGCAGCTCGCAATTCTAGCAGTGATACTCCTTGTGATCAGAAGAACCGTTGAACCTAAGGTAATGGGAACGCATATCGGACTTTCACCGCTTGCTACATTAATTGCAATGTTTATCGGGTTAAAAATATTTGGTATTCTCGGCTTCATTATTGGACCGCTGATTCTGATTATCTTTAATTCTGCAAAAGAAGCCGGGATTTTTAAAATGGATTTCAAGTTTTAAGAAGCATACAAAAAGCGCGCCGAATGAACGGCGCGCTTTTTTATGTTCCAAGAATGGCTTTAATGACAGAAGTTGTTTCTCCGCCATCGTACAGCACGTAAAGCAGCAGATACACCATCACGCCGGTTGTTGCAGTGGCAAACCAGATGATAGACGTAACCGGACCAATTTTACGGTGCTTTTTAATTCTGTTTTTATACCCGAGCCAGATCGTCACAAGCCCGAATACAGCTCCAGTAGTTGCCAGAATGATATGAAATACTAAGAAAACGGTATAGTAAATCTTCATCTCATCTGGACCGCCGAATGCAGTATTTCCCATAAAAATTGTTCTGCTCATATAAATAATAAAAAATGTTAATGCGGCAATAGCTGCAGCAAACATCGTTTTCTTATGAGCTTCGATCTTTCTCTTTCTGACAAGTGCCCAGCCGATCGCTACGAGCACTGCACTGGTTACAATAAAAAACGTACTTAATGTAGGTAAAATCGGTAATGTCATCGTCTTGATCCTCTTTCTGTGTCATCACGATAAAGTTTTAGGTTCTCTCGCTGCATATAATGAAGCGTTCAATGCATCTTCTTCTGATCTTTCTTTTCTATACCACTCAAAGAACACCTGAGCCAAAATCACACCATAGATAATTTCCTGAATAATTTTCATTATGACGCCGCCAACCTGCTGATCCTCAAGCGGCTGCATATTCGTGAATAATTCAGGACCTGTGATGCCCAGTCCACTCAGACTCTGAAGTGTAGCAGCCGGCACACATAGCGCCATCGCTTCAAGCCAGGCTCCTCCATTAAAGAAGGTGTCATACATCGGGTTATTAGCAAAGATAATTAATGCACAGGCAGGTGTGAGTAAAATACCATCAGCAAAAATATAACCGATTTTCTTAACCCCGCTCAACTTATATTCTCCTTCTAATGTGTTAACAAGCGGCCACCACATCAGGAAAGAGAAAACAAAAATCGTTCCTGTAACGACAGAATGAAGCAGCATATCCACTTTGATTGTGTCGAAGATCAATGGGATATGATAAAAAGAAAATGCCCCATTAAATAAAATCAGTGCAATCAATGGCTTTGTAAAAAAGCTGAAAAGCGGTTTAATGACAGGAAGATTTAATAATGCCTTCCACATATAATTCGGAACACCGGCAATTAATAAAGGCGGAATTAATAGATAGAAGATACCCATTTGAATCATATGTACGGAAAACAGGATATGTCCCCATACATCTACAGGTGATCCTTTGATGATATAAATAATTGCCACAGCTGTAAGTACTAAAACCGTTTCTTTTTTCGTGATCGGCCTTGCATCATGCATTTTATGTCTCCATTTAGTTGCTAATAAAAAGAACAGGACGGTTAACACTGTCAGGCTGATAAAAAAGTAAGGACTCCACAGAGCCTGGAATCCAAATATACTGATTGACATCAGGCACCTTCCTTTCTGAATACTCCTGTTTCATCTCTTCCATTATAAGCCCATGCACGGGTTACTTCAATGCAGTCAGATGACAAGTTCATGAACGATAGCATATAAAAAGGACCGGCATATGCCGGTCCTCATAACTTTACCACCAGACGATCGTCAGGAACGTCAGGATCGTAACAAATGCAATCAGTGCACCGGAATACAGGAACAATGCTGCTGTTCCGTGTCCTTTGTGACTCATATGCATGAAATAGTAAAGCTGGAGCACAACCTGAGCTGCTGCTAACACAAGCAGAATCGGAAATGCATAAAACTTATCAAAGTCTGCAATCACAATGATAAATGCAATAAATGTCATAAAGATCATCATCGCAAAAGATGTTACCTGCCCGCGCATTTCATCGCGTGCTTTTCTGCGGCGGTATTCATAATTGACTTTAGGGTTCGCTGAAGTTGATTCGTGTGCCATCAGTTTATCCCACCATTCCCATTAAGTATACAACCGTGAAGATGAATACCCATACAACGTCGATGAAGTGCCAGTATAAAGAAGCAGTAAAGAACTTCGGTGCGTTATATAGATTCAGTCCACGCTTGGCGTTACGAACTAGCAGAAGAATAAACCAGCCAAGCCCAACTACAACGTGCGCTCCGTGGAAGCCAACAAGTGTATAGAAGGCTGATCCGAATGCACTGCTTGTAAATGTGTGATGAAATTCATGAACATAGTGATTAAACTCATAAATCTCAAACCCAAGGAAGGCTAGTCCTAGGAATACAGTAATCAGTAACCATGTCTGCATCTTCTGGTAATTATGGTTTTTCATATGATACATCGCATAAACACTTGTCAGTGACGACGTCAAAAGGAGCATCGTCATAATGAAGACAAGTGGCAGTTCAAACATATCTGCAGCCAGATAGTGATCACTACCCGGAACTTTATCTTTTAATGCAAGATATGTTGCAAATAATGAAGCAAAGAGAACTGTTTCTCCACCAAGGAAGAGCCAGAATCCCAAAAATTTATTTTTACCTTCAAGGGTAGTTTTTTCAGGAGATTCAGGCCACGTACGAGCCGTGTATTTTTTATTCATATCCATTACTCCCTACCCCCTTTATCATGATCATCCATCAATTCTTCTTTATGAATATGGTAACCGTGATCATCTTTCAATGAACGGACAGCCATAGAACCGATTGTAATTAGCATACCGATAATCAGAACAGGAATTGACCATACATAATCTGCACCGTCAGAAGCTCTCCAGTCTACCTGATACATCGCTCCGAATGCTGCAATAAATAGCCCAAGTGACATCACGAATGGAATAAATGAGTTGTTCGGCATATGGATGTCACCAAGCGGTTCAGCCGGTGTCATTTCAGTATGACCTTCCATCTTTTCAATCCAAAGCGGATCAAGTCCACGTACAAGTGGAAGCTGCTTAAAGTTATAGTATGGCGGTGGTGACGGAATTGCCCATTCAAGCGTACGTCCATCTCCCCATGGGTCATTTCCAACGCGTACATTTTTAACTTGTGTAATGACAACATTGTAAAGAAGAACAATTACACCAAGTGCCATGAAGAAAGCACCGATTGTACTAATCATATTGAAAAGGTCAAGACCCTGGTTCGGAAGGAACTTCCAAATACGTCTAGGCATACCCATTAATCCAAGGAAATGCTGGATAAAGAATGTGCCGTGGAAACCGATCAGGAATAACCAGAATGTGATCTTTCCAAGTGTTTCATTTAACATTGTACCGAACATTTTCGGCCAGTAGAAATGTGTACCTGCAAGTAGTCCAAGAACAACACCACCGATAATTACATAGTGGAAGTGAGCTACTACAAAGTATGAATCGTGATACTGATAGTCAGCTGCAGCTGATGCAAGCATAACTCCTGTAACACCACCGGCAACGAATGAAGGAATAAACGCTACCGCATAAAGCATTGGCGTTGTAAAACGGATACTTCCGCCCCACATTGTAAGAAGCCAGTTAAAGATCTTAACACCTGTAGGAACGGCGATCGCCATTGTTGCTACAGCGAAGATTGCGTTCGCAGTTGGTCCAAGACCAGTTGTGAACATATGGTGCGCCCAAACCATGAATCCAAGGAAACCGATCAATACTGTTGCGAATACCATCGCAGCATAACCGAACAGACGCTTTTTAGAAAATGTAGAGATGATGTCAGAGAAAATACCGAATGCCGGAAGGATCAATATGTATACTTCCGGGTGACCGAAGATCCAGAATAAGTGCTCCCAGATAATCGTGTTTCCTCCCATTGTTACATCAAAGAAGTTCGCACCGAACATTCTGTCAAACAGCATCAGGAAAAGTCCCACAGTCAGTGGAGGGAATGCAAACAGAATCAGTGCAGATGCAACAAATGTTGACCATGTAAATAGCGGCATACGCATGTAAGTCATACCAGGCGCACGCATGTTAATGATTGTAACAAGGAAGTTAATCCCTGCAATTAATGTACCGGCTCCGGAGATCTGAAGACCTAATACGTAAAAGTCAATACCATGACCAGGTGATGCAAGTGACAGTGAAGCGTAAGAAGTCCACCCTGCATCAGGTGCTCCACCAAGGAACCATGAAAGGTTAAGGAAAATTCCACCGAAGAAGAATAACCAGAACCCAAGTGAGTTCAGAAATGGAAATGCTACGTCACGCGCACCGATCTGTAACGGTACGACTGCGTTCATAAAAGCAAATAATAGCGGCATGGCTGCCAGGAAAATCATTGTCGTTCCATGCATGGTAAGTAATTCATTGTATAGTCCTGCTGACACAAAATCATTATCAGGAACCGCAAGCTGAATACGGATCAGCATTGCTTCTATACCGCCAACCAAGAAGAAAAATCCGCCGGAAATCAGATAAAGAATGGCGATTTTCTTGTGGTCGACCGTTGTGAGGTAGTCCCACAGGACTGCTAAGAAACCTCTTTTTTCAGCAACGGTACTCACTAAGTATACCTCCCTTAAAAATCAAATTATTCAGAGTAAACCTTTAAGCTCATTAAGAATTCTGTCAGTGCATCGAGATCCTCATCTGAGATATCGTCTTCATTATAAGCACCCATCGTGTTACCAGGCTTTAAAGCATCTGCATTACGGATCCAGTTTTTGATGTTTTCAGCTTGTACTTCTTCTGAATCCTCATTATCAAGGATTCCTGCTGTATAAGAACGTTCACCAAATGTAGTCAGGTTAGGTCCTTGAGAAGTTCCAATTTGCTGAGTCGGATTAATAGCGTGACATCCGATACATCCATTTTGATTGTCACTAAATACTTCGTAACCTCTTGCGATTGTTTCGTTTTCAAACTCAGGGTCTCCCTCAGCTTCTCCAGCTTCCTGCATTGATGCAACCCAGCCGTCAAAGTCTTCCTGAGACATTGTCTGTACTTTGAAGTCCATTAAAGCATGTGACGGTCCGCAAAGCTCAGCACATTTACCATAGAACAGGTTATTCGCTTCTGCAGCTTTTTCCCCGTCAAAATTCAGGTAGAATGTGTTCATATTATCAACGTTTGTATCAATCTTTCCTCCGACTGCCGGGATCCAGAATGAGTGCTTAACGTCAGAAGCGATTACATTAAAGTAAACATTTTGATCTGTTGGTACAACAAGATCCTGTGCTGTTACAATTCCCTGATCAGGATATGAGAATTCCCACCAGTAAAGATTTGCACGCACATCAACCACAAGTGCTTCTCTGTTTCCATCTTCATCTTCTACTTCCATTCCTGATGTGTCACCAAGTTCAAAAGTCAGTGCAACAGTAGGTACTGCAAGGATAAGAAGAAGAATAATTGGAATAACAGTCCAGATAACTTCCAGTCTGTGACTTCCTTCCACCTGTTTTGGAATAAAGTCTTCACCCAGCTTCGAGCGGCGGAACTTAGTAACAGCGATAACATATACAATTGCTACAACGATGATTACCAGAACCATGATTACTACACTCAGAATCATCAGGTTAAATTGCTTCTGTGCTACTTCACCCGCAGGCTGAAGCGTTGACAGAAACGGCTCTCCACAGCCGGAAAGAATAAACGCCATTGCCGCTACGAGCGGCAGAAAACGCCATTTCTTAAGCCCATTTTTCATAGCTTTTTTAAACCCCTCTTTCATTCGAATATTCTTGTTGATGGAGACTGTTTATATGGATTTCTCTAAAGAAAGAATTCCCTAAATAAATGTAAGAATAACCATACCTGTAAACATAATTGTCAGGTAATTCAATGAGTATACAAACATCATCGTAGCCCATTTGTGGTCATCTTTTGCTTTGTAGCCTTTAAGCGCAAGCACAAGCCAGCCGATATTCAGGACGGTTGCGAGCACGATAAAAGCGGTACCAAGTGAAGGCATTAAAAATGGCAGCGGGAACAAGGCAATAACCCATAGAAGCATTGACAGCTTCGTTCTCGCAAACCCTTTTACCACAGGTAGCATTGGCACTCCTGCAGCGCGGTATTCTTCCACCCTTCTCATTGCAATTGCATAAAAGTGAGGTGGCTGCCAGACAAACATAATCAGAAATAGAGCGAATGGCATTGCGCCCAGACCAGGGTCAATCGCTGCCCATCCAATTAATGGAGGAACTGCTCCTGAAATGCTCCCGACAATTGTGTTACTTGCATACTTTCTCTTCGTCCACATTGAATAGAGGACGACATAACTGAACACACCAAACAATCCGATTAATCCGGCCATTGGCGTTGTCATGAATAGCATAATTTCACCAAAAATGACGAAACCGATTCCAAGACCAAGCGCTCTTGAAGGTGCGACACGTCCTGTTACAGTCGGACGGTTTTTTGTTCTTTCCATCAAAGGATCAATATCACGGTCTATGTAATTATTAATGCTGCATGAGCCCGCAACAACAAGCGATGATCCGACTAATGTGAGAAGCATGACATCAATAGAGCCCAGAAAATAAGTATCGGTAAAATAGAGCGCAAGCCATAATCCGGTAAACGCTGTTATTAAATTCGAGTTTACAATACCGATTTTAATCAGAGCGAGGAAATCCTTCCAAGCAGTTGTTCCAGAAAAATCTGCCTCTTTTACAGCCGACACAACTCGACTATTTGACACACTTTCCCCTCCTCTCCAAACTTGCTAATACATTATACTACATCTACTATAAAGGATAGCGAACATGATTTCTATATTTAAAATGAAATTCAGACAACTTCTGAAATAATGCATTTAAATAAATGTAACAATTCCTTCACAACTTTTACGTTCACCTATGATATGAATTATTTTTATATAGTTTTGCTATGTGAAAATTATTTGTCTTTCCGAGTGAATAATATTAGATTTTTACACAAAAAAGGTACACCTGACGTTTAATCTGTACCATAATAGACATTACGAGTATTTCAATCCGTACAAAGTACTTAAAGAGAAATAAATGAGAAGGTGAAACTTTTGCAATCAAAGGGATTAAAACTTTTAGGGGTTGTTACCACGCTAGTCATGCTGCTTGTACTTTTAGGCGGCGCGCTGGTAACTAAAACTGATTCAGGACAAGGGTGCGGACAGTCTTTTCCACTCTGTCACGGTCAGATTATCCCGGATCAGCTTGAAATAGAAACCATTATTGAACTCTCACACAGAGTTGTATCTGCAGGAGCAGGATTTTTAGTACTCGCTCTATCCATCTGGTCATGGCGGGCAATGGGACATATCAGAGAAACGAACTTCCTTGCGATCCTTGCATTCTTCTTTTTAATGCTCCAGGCATTGCTTGGTGCAGGGGCCGTTGTCTGGGGTCATTCTGATATCATTCTGGCGGCACACTTCGGCATCTCTCTTATATCATTTGCAGCTGTACTGCTTTTAACACTTCTTATATTTGAAGTGGATAAGAAATTTGATGCCTATAAGCTCGTGATCGACCGCAGAATTAAGTTTCATACTTACGGTTTAATGATTTATATTTTTGCAGTCGTCTACTCAGGCGCATTTGTCAGACATACAGATGCAAGTCTTGCCTGTCCTGACTGGCCGTTTTGTGTCAATTCAGCACCGGGTAATCTTTCTCTAAATTCTATTCAATGGATTCAGATGGGTCACCGTATGGCGGCTGCCTTTATTTTTATCTGGATTATCTATGTCGCGATTATTGCAATTAAAAACTATAAGCACCAGAAAATCGTCTATTATGGATGGATTATTGCATTGATTCTTGTAACAGGACAGGTCATTACAGGCGCACTGGTGGTTGTGACTAAGCTGAACCTGCTGATTGCATTATCACATGCTTTAATTATTTCGCTGCTGTTCGGTTTACTGAGTTACTTCATTCTCATAATCTCAAGAAGCAAAATAAACAGCAAAAAAGAAAGTTGAGCCCGCTGGCTCAACTTTCTTTTTTTTACTTAGTTATCTCTTTTCAGTCTGATCATCAGGTCTCCAGGAGATAATGACTCCCCGCTTTCCACGCAGACTTCTTCAACAGTACCGTCAAACGGTGCCTGAACAGTTGTTTCCATCTTCATCGCTTCAGTAATGATCAGGTGTTCTCCTTTTTCAACCTGATCTCCAACTGATACAACTACCTGAATAACTGTACCAGGCATTGTTGCACCAAGTTCTTCAGGATTTGATGGATTTACCTTCTGCTTTACTGCAACAGTTGATTTGATACTTTCATCTTTAATGACAATTTCACGCTGCTGTCCATTTAGATCAAAGTATAGGACACGTGTGCCATCCGCTCTTGCTTCGCCGATAGAGACAAGCTTCAGAATCAGCGTTTTACCAGTTTCGATTTCAACCTCGATTTCTTCATTCAGCTTCATACCGTAGAAGAATGTTGGTGTATCGACTACTGAAACATCTCCGAACTGGGCAGCTGTATCAGTAAACTCTTTAAATACTTTTGGATACAGTGCATGTGCAAGTGCATCAAAGCTTGTTACCGGTCTGCCAAGTTCATGGAACAATTCTTCTTTCAGCTTATCAAAGTCAACCGGCTCCATTAACTCCCCGGGACGGACAGTAATTGGCTCTTTACCTTTCAGAATCACTTTCTGCAGATCTTCAGGGAAGCCGCCGTGCGGTTGTCCAAGATAGCCAGAGAATAATTCGATCACTGAATCAGGGAAGTCGATTGAATAGCCTTTTTCAATGACTGACTGTTCATCAAGATCATTTTGAACCATGAACAGCGCCATATCACCGACTACTTTAGAAGATGGTGTTACTTTTACAATATCACCAAACATCTGATTCACTCGAGCATACATCTCTTTTACTTCTTCCCAGCGTGCGCCAAGCCCAACAGCTTTCGCCTGCTGCTGAAGGTTTGAGTACTGACCGCCTGGCATTTCGTGCTTATAAATTTCAGAATGTGGCGAGTTCATGCCGCTCTCAAACGGTGCGTAATATTTACGAACGTCTTCCCAGTAATGCGATAGCGTTTCTGAATGATCAACATCAAGCTTAAGCTGTCTAGTGTTCCCTTTCATCGCGTAAGCAAGGGAGCTTGCACTAGGCTGTGAAGTCAGTCCGCTCATTGATCCAAGGGCAGTATCTACAATATCAACACCTGCTTCAATTGCACGCGCATATTGGAAAATACCGTTTCCGCTTGTATCGTGTGTATGAAGGTGAATCGGAAGGTCTACAGTATCCTTTAATTCAGAAATCAGTCGGTAAGCAGCTTCCGGCTTAAGCAGACCTGCCATATCTTTAATTGCAAGGATATGGGCACCCTGGTTCTCAAGCTCTTTCGCAAGAGATTTATAATAGTCAGTATCATACTTTGTACGAGTCGGATCCAGAATGTCACCTGTATAACAGATCGCTGCTTCAGCTACTTTTCCGGAGTCGCGTACTGCTGTAATCGCTGTTTCCATTCCTTCAACCCAGTTCAAGCTGTCGAAAATTCTGAATACGTCAATACCTGCGTAGGCAGAGCGCTTTACAAACTCCTGAATGACATTGTCCGGATAGTTTTTATATCCGACTGCATTCGATGCACGAAGCAGCATCTGGAACATCACATTTGGAATTTTTTCTCTCAGTGTCAGGAGTCTCATCCAAGGATCCTCTTTCAGGAACCTGTAGGCGACGTCAAATGTAGCGCCTCCCCACATTTCAAATGAGAACAAATCATTTTGCATACGAGCTGATGCATCTGCAATATTTTTAAGATCAACAGTTCTGACACGTGTTGCAAGCAGTGATTGGTGTGCATCACGGAATGTTGTATCAGTAACGAGGACATCATCCTGTTCTTTTACCCATTCCTTCAGTCCGTCTGCGCCTCTTTCGTCAAGGATCTGTTTTGTACCTGCCGGCGGTTCTTCAAGCAGGTTTACTTTTGGAATTCTCGGTTTACCGAAGTCCGGCTTTTCGCTCTTATCAATACCCGGGAATCCATTGACCGTTACATTACCGATATACGCAAGCATTTTTGTTCCTCTGTCCTTACGTTTCGGGAAAAGGAACAGCTCAGGTGTATGGTCGATAAATGATGTATCATACTCCCCGCTTAGGAACTTTTCGTGCTTTACTACATTTTCAAGGAAAGGAATATTCGTCTTGATTCCGCGAATACGGAATTCTTGTAAATTTCTGACCATTTTAGCTGCAGCTTGTTCAAAAGTGAGCGCCCACGTAGAAACTTTAACTAAAAGTGAATCATAGTGCGCTGATATTTCTGCCCCCTGATAGCCGTTACCTGCATCAAGACGGACACCAAATCCTCCGCCGGAACGATATGCCATAATACGCCCTGAATCAGGCATAAATCCGTTTAATGGATCCTCTGTCGTTACACGTGATTGAATCGCAAAACCGTTCAGCTGGATCTCGTCCTGCTTTGGAATACCGACTTCCTTACTGTGCAGCGCATGCCCTTCAGCGATTTTTAATTGAGACTGTACAATATCAACACCTGTAATCATCTCAGTAATCGTATGTTCAACCTGAACACGCGGGTTTACTTCAATGAAGAAAAATTCGTTATCTGCTACAAGAAATTCTACTGTTCCTGCATTAACATAAGACACATTATCAGTCAGCTTTACTGCTGCCTCACAGATTTCATCACGAAGTCCTTTCGGAAGTGAAACAGATGGAGCCACTTCTACAACTTTCTGATGTCTTCTCTGAATTGAGCAGTCACGCTCATACAGGTGAATGATTTCGCCTTCATGATCTCCTAAGATCTGAACCTCAATATGCTTTGGATTTTCAATGAATTTCTCTACATATACTTCATCATTACCAAATGCCGCTTTTGCTTCAGACTTTGCGCGGTTATAAGATTCTTTTACATCGCCGGCTGAACGAACAATTCTCATCCCTCTTCCGCCGCCGCCAAGCGAAGCTTTTATAATGAAAGGAAATCCATAATCCTCACCAAACTTTTCTACCTCTTCAAGACTTTCAACAGGGCCATCGCTACCCGGGATAACCGGAATACCTGCGTTAATTGCCTGCTGTCTCGCCTTTACCTTGTCACCAAACATATCAAGGTGTTTTGAAGTTGGTCCTACAAATGTAATCCCTTCTTCTTCACAGCGACGCGCAAAATGAATATTCTCTGAAAGGAAGCCGTATCCAGGGTGAATGGCATCTACGTTCGCACGTTTTGCAATCTCAATAATACCCTCGATATCCAGATAAGCATCAATCGGCTTTTTCCCTTCACCTACTATGTATGCTTCATCAGCTTTAAAACGGTGGAATGAACCACTGTCTTCTTTAGAGTAAACAGCGACTGTACGAATATTTAATTCCGTACAGGCACGAAACACCCTAATTGCAATTTCTCCTCTGTTTGCTACCAACACTTTGTTAATCTTTTTCATAAATGATCCTCCTCCATGATGTCAAACTTCTAGCGTTACAATCTTGCTGTGTTTTTCTCATTGATTGAAGATGTCTTACTTTTCTTTTGTGGCACACCCTGCTTTTCCTTAGCAAAATACTTCTCTTCATATTTCACAAACATGGATACATTCACTAACAGACCCATAGACAATGAAAGAAGTATTAGTGAGGACCCGCCGTAACTAATAAACGGCAGCGGAACCCCGGTTATTGGAATCAACCCTGACATACCGCCAAGATTAATGAAAGTCTGGATCCCAATCATGCTTGAAATACCGATCGCGAGCATTTTCCCGAATTGGTTTTTGCATCTGAGACCAACCATGATTCCTTTTAACACGATGTAAGCAAGTCCTAACAGTACAAAGCTTACACCGAAGATCCCAAGCTCCTCTGCAATAATGGCCATGATAAAGTCTGTATGAGGTTCAGGTAAAAAACCGAGCTTTTGAATACTCTGGCCAAGTCCTGTTCCCCACAGACCGCCATTGCCGATCGCATAATACGAACCGACAAGCTGCCAGCCATTATCACTGATGTGTGCGAAAGGATCCTGATAAGCAGCAATTCTCCCGAGTCTTTCTTCTGAAAAAATACTCTGAAAAGTGTTCCGGTTAAATAAGTATAATATACCGGAAAACAATGTGATCACACCACCGGCAAGTGCAGCGAGCTTCAACATGCTTTTCACCTTCATACCTGAAGCTACAATGACACTCATACCAATTGCAAATACAATTGCAGCAGTACCGAAATCGGGTTCAGCAGCAATCAGAAAACATGCAAATACGAGTATGATGATCGGCGGCATTACCCCTTTATTGAACTCGTTAATGTACGATTGTTTTTTTGCATAAACTGCTGAAAGATACACAATCATTCCGAGTTTTGCAAATTCAGCAGGCTGCAGCTGGAAGCCAGGCAGCATAATCCAGCTTTGTGCGTTATTGACTTCAGATCCGATTATATGTACTGCAATCAGGAGACCAAACATCAGACCGAAAATTAACTTTAACATAAACCCTTCCTGGTAAAGCTTATAAGGGATCAGCGCCATTACTGTAAAAAGAATGACACCGATAATTAAATTTCTAAGCTGTCTGATGTAAAAGTAATCCGGGCTCTGGTCAAGGATTTCTACTGCGTACACCATTCCTGCACTGTAGACCATGACTACCCCGAAAATTCCTAAGAGTATGTATACAGCCATTAAAGAATAATCGTAAGACCTGAACATTCTTTTCAGAATGATCGACATCCTTATCAGTCCCATCTGTATATTTATTCAACAGGAAATGTGTAAAATCCTCTTTTTTTGATATAAAAAAACTCAAACAATCTGAAAAGTTTGTTTGAGTGGTTAAGTTATTTATTGGTGAAAGCTTCATGGAGTGCAGACATTTCTTGTTCAAGTGAGTCTAATAATGTCTTTCCATCCACTTCATCCACTAGCCCGAGCCTGACGGCGAATTCTATTTCACGGGATAACCCAAACATTTGCGTATCTAATACCTCTTCATACAATGGACACTGGGGCATCGTTAAGTTATCCATTTGAACTTTGATTAGCTGCGCTATTTTTTCGGCATCTTTACGTAAAAGCTCATATGCTTTTTCACGATGATCAATCTTCATTTCTGATGTCACACTGATCCCCCCAATCCATTCATTATTCGTGCAATACATCATATCTGCTTAACCTAAAGTGTAGCGTTTTATTGCTAAAAATGCAAGCAGTGACTCGCCGCTTTTACACGTTTCTGAAATGTGACACATTTACAAATCCAATGTATACTCAAGACATAGATAAAGGGGGATATAATAATGAGCGATATTATACCAATCACAGGACGTGTTAAATTTCAGCTTACGATCGATCCGAGTGTATGGATTTTTGATGAAAGAAAAATTGATCTGACTACTTACTTTGATGAAGAACGTGTGGAAATAGATGAAATAGAGCAATAC
This sequence comes from Jeotgalibacillus malaysiensis, assembly GCA_000818095.1. Classification (NCBI taxonomy): domain Bacteria; kingdom Bacillati; phylum Bacillota; class Bacilli; order Caryophanales; family Caryophanaceae; genus Jeotgalibacillus; species Jeotgalibacillus malaysiensis. The sequence goes on along the minus strand of CP009416.1, from coordinate 1,439,910 downwards.
TCTAAAGCTGTAGCAGAGCATTTTTCTAAAGAAATTAAAGAAGGGGCTGAGATTCCAAAGCCTGCTTCAAAAACGAAAAAGCGCTATGAAAAGGAAAAGCTGTTAAATGGAACATTCGGCATTAAAATGAAACCGTTTATTCAGAACGCCGAGCCGGAAGAAGGCGCAGAGAAAGTGATGATCTCAACTTCTGAAGGGGTACATTCATTTTCAATCGAAGAAGCAGGTGAATTAATCATGGCCTTCTCAAAAGAAGGTAAACCGCTTCGCGAGGATGGTCCGGTTCATATTCTATTTGAGGATGGCTCAAACAGAGATCATCCGATTAAGCATGTTAGGAAAATTACGCTGTCCTGATAAAAAAGCACTGATCACCGATCAGTGCTTTTTTAACTCTTCCATTACCTGTTCATCAAGGTTTCTTGCAGCCTGTTCATCATACGTTTTTGCAAATGCAGGTTCTGTTACAATCTTTGCTCCATAAAACATCACATCACGCACCTCGTCAATATCAAGGCGGATAATTGACAGCCCTACTGGCACATCAGCTGAAGATTGACCAACGACATGTGCGTTTCCGCTGATTGAATAAGTGCTTCCTCCTGCAATAATTGAGAGTGAACAAAGCGGCTGTTTTTCGATATTCTGGATGATTCTTGAACGATGATCCACTGCAAATAAAAGTGTTGATTCATCTTTTGCATGAACCCATGACAATGATGCAACGTTTGTTCCGCCGCTTTGCGCATCAACTGTTGCAAGCTGAACAAACCGTTCATGTAAAAATTCCTCGTATAAGCCAGGTGTTAAGTGATCCTCAACTCTGTTCGCCACATAACCACTCCCTTTTTTGACTTATTATACAGCAGTTCTTCTTCCCTTAACAGTTCCTGCCTTCTACATGTTATAATGGTTTTACCAGTATAGATAAAAAGGAGCTTTGTCATGAGAGTAAAATGTTTTTTATGCGATAAAATTGAATCAATTGAGGATTTCAGTCCGCTTGCCAAAAAGCTCCGCAACCGGCCGATTCACACTTATTTATGCGATGAGTGTAATACACGTATAGAGAGTAAAACAAAAAAACGGATCGCTACCGGCAATTTTAAGCAATATAAAAGTTCAAGAAAAATTGAAAAAGAATTTTAAACTATTACATTGAATTAGTAAGCTTTAACAGAGGTTTTTTTGTAATTAAAGTGTAGCGAAGCGTAAGGCGGCGACTCCGGGACGAATAGAAGGAAGCTGAGACCCCGCAAGGCGAAGCCTGAGGAGGCTCAGCAACCTCCGTCCGGAAAGCGTCCGCCTGAAGCGCAGCGAAACGATTAAGAGCCTGAGACAACTTTTTGTCTCAGGCTCTTAATACGTTAAATAATCAACTTGCGCTTAGGCTCCTTCACTTCCCCGGCCAATTCAATACACTTGCCGAGTTTAGCTGCATCAAAATTTCCGCCGCTCACAATAACGCCCGTCTGACCTGAATAAGATAATGTATTACTGAGAAGCGCTGCGATTCCTGCTGCACCTGCTCCTTCCACCATCATCTTTTCTCTTTCAAGCATAAACAGGATAGCTTTTGCAATCTCACCTTCAGTTACTGTAACCATATCATCAACATACTTATTAATGATGGAAGTTGTCAGTCTTCCAGGTGATTTGACCTTGATTCCTTCAGCAATAGTCGGTAAAAATGGCACGTCACTGCTGGACTGTCCGAAGAATGAAGCTGCAATGGCAGGTGCTGATGCAGACTGGACACCGATTACTTTAACAGACGGCTTTAAAGCCTTTACTGCAAGCGCAGTTCCTGCAAGCAATCCACCTCCGCCTGCCGGTACAAATACTCTTTCAAGATGAGGACACTGCTGCAGCATTTCAATTGCAGCTGTTGCCTGCCCTTCAATGATTTTCAAATCATCAAACGGATGAATAAATACCGCACCTGTTTCTTCCTGTTTTTTGCAGGCCGCTGCATAAGCTTCATCAAATGATTCGCCAGTCAGCACCACTTCAGCACCATATTCACGGGTTGCATTTACTTTTGCGTCTGGCGTTAAATGCGGCATAAAGATCGTCACATCCACCCCTTTTTTCTGACCCGCAAGTGCAACGCCCTGGGCATGGTTGCCTGCTGATGCTGCGATGATACCCCTTTTACATTCAAGCTCTGTCAATGAAGATACTTTATTCATTGCTCCGCGGACTTTAAATGATCCTGTTTTCTGAAGGTTTTCAAGCTTCATCCATACCTGCTGTCCAGTCATTTTATTCAGTGTTTCAGACTGTTTGCATGGCGTTCTGTGTACATAACTGCTTAGTTCTTCTGCTGCGTCGAATAATGCGCTCGTGTTATAGAAATTCCCAAGTTGATCATCCTCTCATTGTAATTAGACATGCGATTCTTCATATTTCTTAATAGCATCTTCGTACTGGAATGTAATCGAAATTTCATCCCACCCATTTAAAAGCATCTGTTTCCAGTAAGGGTCAATGTCAAAATGCCATGTCTTTCCGTCACACTGTACTGTCTGTGATTCAAGATCGACTGTTGCTGACTTCCCCTCTTTTCCTGCCTGGATGATCTGATCTGCTTCTTCAAGTCTGATGGCAAGAATTCCGTTTTTCACACAGTTATTATAGAAAATATCTGCAAAAGATGGTGCAATAATTACTTTAAAACCATAGTCCTGAAGTGCCCAGGGAGCATGTTCTCTTGAAGAGCCGCAGCCGAAGTTGTCACCTGCAGCAAGAATTTCTGCCCCCTTGTAAGCAGGGTGATTCAGTATAAACTCCTGGTTTGGTGTGCCGTCTTCATTAAAGCGCCAGCCATAAAAGAGAAACTGACCAAATCCGGTACGCTCGATTCTTTTTAAAAACTGCTTTGGTATAATCTGATCGGTATCTACGTTGATCCGGTCAAGTGGTGTAATATTACTTGATAACTTTTTTACCGGTTCCATCAATTCCCCTCCTTATGCATGTACTTGAAGCTTTCTTACATCTGTAAATTTACCTTCAACTGCTGCTGCAGCGGCCATTGCAGGACTGACAAGGTGCGTTCTTGAGCCTGCTCCCTGTCTGCCTTCAAAATTACGGTTGGATGTTGATGCGCAGCGTTCGCCAGCTGGCACAATGTCATCATTCATCGCAAGACACATACTGCAGCCGGATTCACGCCACTCAAATCCTGCATCTTTAAAGACCTGGTCGAGTCCTTCTTGCTCAGCTTTCATTTTCACTGTAAAAGAACCAGGTACGACAATCGCTGTTACATTTTCATGTACTTTTTTACCTTCAATCACTTTTGCAGCTGCTCTCAAGTCACCGATACGGGAGTTTGTACATGACCCAATAAACACATGCTGTACTTCAATATCAGTAATTGGCATCCCCTCTGAAAGGTCCATATAGTTGAGTGCCTGCTTCAGCTCTTCTTTTTTCGATTGCGTTGTGAAATCTTCAGCTCTTGGGACAGTAGCTGAGATACCGGATCCCATGGAAGGATTTGTACCCCATGTCACAAATGGCTCGATTTCATCAGCGTGAATCGTCAATGTTTTATCATACTTAGCACCTTCATCTGATGCGTAGCTGAGCCATTTCTGCTTAAGTTCTTCATATCTTTCAGCCGGTACGTGTGCACGGCTCTTTAAAAATTCAGCAGTTGTTTCATCCGGACTGATTAATCCCGCACGTGCACCCGCTTCAATTGACATGTTGCAGACTGTCATGCGCTCTTCCATTGACATCTTTCTGATCGCATCACCAGTGTACTCTACAACATAGCCTGTTCCTGCATCTACACCGAATTTTGAAATGATCGCCAAAATTACGTCTTTAGCTGTTACACCAAAACCAAGCTCACCTTCTACTCTGATTTCCATTGTTTTAGGCTTGGACTGCCACAGTGTCTGAGTAGATAGCACGTGCTCAACTTCACTTGTTCCAATACCAAATGCCAGTGCACCGAATGCGCCATGCGTTGACGTGTGGCTATCACCACATACAATCGTTTTACCCGGCTGAGTAAGTCCGAGTTCCGGTCCGATGACATGTACAATCCCCTGATCCGGATGATGCATGTGTGCAAGCGGAATACCGAATTCCTTACAGTTATCAGCCAGCGTATTCATTTGCTGTTTTGATACCGGATCCTTTATGACTTCACGGTTTTTAGTAGGGACATTATGGTCCATCGTGGCGAAGCTGAGATCCGGTCTTCTGACTTTCCTGCCTTTTAGCCTCAAACCTTCAAATGCCTGCGGTGAGGTAACCTCGTGAATCAGGTGCAGGTCAATATAGAGAAGGTCGGGTTTACTTTCTTCTTCATATACAACATGGTCATTCCAAACTTTTTCAATAATCGTCTTCGCCATAAGACTGTTCCCTCCTCACTTATACATAAGCAGACAAGATATGATCTGATACCAGTTCTCTTTCAAGCTCTTCAATAACTTTATCAGCAAAAGCGGATGTGCTTAGTACGCGGTGCCCTGCTTTCTGGACATCCGTTGTACAATAACCATCATCAAACACGCTGTATACAGCCGTTTCAACTGCTGAGGCTTCTGTTTCCATACCGAATGAATACTTAAGCATCATTGCGACTGACAGAATGGCTGCGGATGGATTGGCAATATTCATTCCTGCGATGTCCGGTGCTGAACCGTGTACTGGTTCGTATAGTCCGAAGCCGTCAGAACGGATACTTGCTGAAGGTAGCATACCGAGTGATCCAGTTAGTACGGATGCTTCATCACTCAGAATATCTCCGAACAGATTCTCCGTTACTACAACATCGAATGAAGCCGGCTGTGTGATCAGCTTCATTGCTGCTGCATCTACCAGTAGATGTTCAACCTCAACATCAGGATAATGAGCCTTTTTCTCTTCTACAACTTCTCTCCACAGCTTACTTGTTTCCAGCACGTTCGCTTTATCAACAGATGTTACTTTTCCTTTTCTGAGGCGTGCCAGCTCAAACCCCTGTTCAACGATGCGCTCGATTTCCTCACGTGAATAAGTAAGGGAATCAACTGCTCCATTGTGGTTTTTTCGTTTTGGTTCGCCGAAATAAAGTCCGCCTGTCAATTCTCTGACAATCATCATATCAACATCTTTTGACAGGTGATCTTTCAGCGGTGAAGCTTCGCTCATCCCTTTGATTGCTTTTACAGGTCTCAGGTTAGCGAATAATCCAAAGTGTTTTCTGATGCCAAGAAGTCCTTTTTCCGGACGAAGTGCTGATGGATTTTGATCCCATTTCGGACCGCCTACTGCACCAAGCAGAACTGCGTCACTTTTTTCACATGTATCAAGTGTTTCTTTTGGCAGAGGATCACCCATTTCATCAATAGCAATTCCACCAATCAGTCCTTTTTTAACCTCAAACGTGTGGTCAAATCTCCGGCCAACTGACTGGAGAACCTTCACTGCTGCCTCTGTTACTTCCTGTCCAACTCCGTCTCCATGTAGAACTGCTACTGTTTTCTTCATGATAATTCCTCCCCTTTGCTATACAGTTTTTGCGTAAGATCTCTTACGTTCGTTGACAAGCTGACGGTTAATAGCGTTCAGGTATGCCTTAGCTGAAGCTTCAAGCACATCCTGCGCTACGTCGCGGCCTGTTGTTGATTTTCCGTTATACGTCATATTGACTACTGCTTCTCCCAGTGCATCGCGCCCTTTACCAATAGAAGTAACTCGGTAATCAAGCAGATGAACTTTCCCCTGTACTAAACGTTCAAGCGTATTACAGATCGCTTCGACACTTCCTGAGCCGGTAGACGCTTCCTGAAGGAGGTTGCCATCCGGTGAAATGACTGATACAGAAGCTGTCGGAATACTTCCATTCCCATATTGAACCTGAACTGATTTCAGTTCATATACAGGTACGTCTTCTTCCTGAATCTGTTGATCAGTCAGCAGTACATACAGGTCGTCTTCTGAGATCTCTTTCTTTTTATCAGCCAGTGTTTTAAACGCTTTAAATGCTTCAGTGATTTTTTCATCGCTCAGTTCAAAACCAAGTGCGATCGCCTTGTCTTTAAATGCATGACGTCCGGAGTGTTTTCCAAGAACGAGCTGAGTCGCATTCTCTCCAATCAGTTCAGGTGTGATGATTTCATACGTTGTGCGCTCTTTCAGCATGCCATCCTGATGAATACCTGATTCATGCGCAAAAGCGTTTTTGCCAACGACTGCTTTGTTCGCCTGAATTGCCATTCCTGTCAGCTGGCTGACAAGCTGACTTGTACGCTTAATTTCATCGAGCTTAACATCAGTACCAAATGTGAATTTATCCTGTCTGATATGAAGGGCAACAGCAAGCTCTTCAAGTGCCGCGTTCCCTGCACGTTCCCCCAGACCATTGATCGTTCCTTCTACCTGATCTGCACCGTTTTCAATCGCTGCGATCGTGTTAGCAACTGCCATTCCAAGGTCATTATGACAATGTGCAGATAGCTTAACGCGGTCAATGCCAGGAACATTTTCTTTCAGGTGTCTGAACATCGCCCCGTATTCAGAAGGTGTCGCATATCCCACTGTGTCCGGAAGGTTAATCGTAGTCGCACCAGCTTTGATAACTTCCCTCACAACTCTGACAAGAAAGTCAGGGTCTGATCTGAACGCATCTTCTGCGGACCATTGAACTAATGGGAAATTCTTTTTAGCATATTTCACTGATTCCACTGCGATATCAACGACCTGATCAGGCGTCTTTTTCAGTTTGTGTGTCATATGAATCGGTGATGTTGCGAGAAAAATATGAATGTGTGGCTGCTCACCATACTTAAGTGCTTCCCAGGAAGTATCAATATCGCTTTTTACTGATCTTGCAAGACCTGTTACAATCGACCCTTTAACTGTCTGGGCAATTTTTTTTACTGCTTCAAAATCACCCTGTGATGAAGCAGGAAATCCTGCTTCAATCACATCGGCATTAAATCGTTCAAGCTGTCTTGCAATCTCAAGTTTTTCAGCTGTATTCAGATTGATTCCGGCTGACTGTTCACCATCTCTAAGCGTTGTATCGAATACATCAATTTTTCGCACTCGCAACCACTTCCTTCTGTTTTTCTTTTCCTGCTTTAACGAATGGCATCATGCTGCGCAGCTCTCGACCCACCTTTTCGATCTGATGTTCGTTCTCACGATTCGCAATGGCAGTGAATTCCGGTCGGTTCAGCTGGTTCTCAAGCAGCCATCCTTTAGCAAACTTACCGTCCTGGATATCTGTCAGGATGTCTTTCATACGTTTTTTCGTGTCAGCATCAACTACACGCGGGCCTGATACGAAATCTCCCCACTGAGCTGTATCAGAGATTGAATATCTCATTCCGCTCATACCGTCTTCATACATTAAGTCAACGATCAGCTTCAGCTCGTGTAAACATTCGAAGTATGCAAGCTCCGGCTGATAACCAGCTTCTACAAGTGTTTCAAATCCTGCTTTTACTAATGAAGTAAGTCCTCCGCAAAGTACTGCCTGCTCTCCGAAAAGATCTGTTTCAGTTTCTTCTTTAAAAGTTGTTTCTAGTACACCTGCGCGGGCGCTTCCGATTCCTTTCGCGTAAGCAAGTGCAGTTTCTGAAGCCTGACCTGACTGATCCTGATAAACTGCGAATAGTGCAGGTACACCGGCGCCTGACTCGAATGTTCTGCGGACAAGATGTCCTGGTCCTTTTGGCGCTACAAGGAATACATCGACATCAGATGGTGGTACAATCTGGTTGAAGTGAACGTTGAAGCCGTGTGCGAATACAAGTGATTTTCCAGCACGAAGGCCCGGCTTGATTTCTTCTTCGTAAACTTGAGTTTGTCTTTCATCCGGAAGAAGAACCATGATGATATCTGCTTCTTCAGCTGCATCTCTTACTGTTTTTACTTCAAGTCCATCCTGTTCAGCCTGTTCCCATGACTTACCTTTTCTAACGCCGACTACTACATCATGGCCTGTGTCTTTCAGGTTTTGCGCATGTGCGTGACCTTGTGATCCGTATCCGATTACTGCTACTTTCTTGCCTTCTAGTGAGCTTGTGATGTCCTGATTGTAATAAACTTTTACCATGATAAATTCCTCCAGTGTTTGTTTGAGTTTTAGTTTTCATTAACGCTGAATCTCTCCGTGGAGGACTTCGCTTTCCTGCCCCCGGACGGTGAGCTTCAGCTGGATTAGTCATTTAAAGATTAGGCTTTGTTAAAGTTGGCTGATGATTTCCGCTTCAGGGGGACGCTTTTTAGCAGGTGCGCCGTTTTGTGGCGCCATCCCCGCCTCCTCGGCTTCGCCTGCGGGGTCTCATCTGTCACGCTTCTCCTGCTGGAGTCGCCCCCTTACGCTACAATCATCAGCTGTGCGAAAACAACATTGGGCTTTAACATAGCTAAAGATTAAAAATTTCCATCAATACATTGTTAATCAATTATTTATAAAATCGATAATTGCTGGGATGGTGTTTTTTGGTTTTCTCTGACAAAGGCTGTAGCGCCTGTTCTGGTCATTTCTTTGATGCCGTATGGTCTGACTAAGTCAATGAATGCTTCAACCTTTTCAGGATCACCTGTTACTTGAACCGTAATGACGTTTTTACTCATATCAATGACAGTTGCTCTGAATGGTTCAATGATGCTTGTGATCTCACTTCTGACTGCCGGCGGTGAGAGCACTTTGATCAGTGCTAGCTCTCTTGTTACGATTGCTTTATCTGAGATATCGTTTACCTTCAGTACGTCAATCTGTTTTTGCAGCTGTTTTAAAAGCTGCTCAAGCTTTCGCTGATCTTCTACATGAACAACGAATGTCATTTTTGAGATGCCAGGCTGTTCAGTGTGTCCGACTGTGATACTTTCAATGTTGAACTGTCTTTTCATCAGCAGCCCGGTGACCCGGTTGAGTACGCCGCTTTGATTAATTACGGTTGTTGTGATGATTCGCTTCATGGTTTCACCCCTATCATTTCATGCAACCCTTTACCTGGTGCAACCATTGGATATACATTTTCAATCTGTTTTACTCTGCAATCGATCAGCACCGGTTTATTTGAGTTCAATGCTTTTTCGAATACTTCATCTGCCTCTTCAACTGTTGTTACTTTATAGCCTTCAAGATTATAAGCCTCGGCTAGTTTTACAAAATCAGGCTGCGATGGCATCAGTGATTCTGAATATCTTTCCTGATAGAATGTCTGCTGCCACTGTCTGACCATTCCAAGACACTGATTATTGAGAATAACTACTTTTACCGGGATCTGACTTTCCTGCAGCAGTGAAAGCTCCTGCAGTGTCATCTGGAACCCTCCGTCACCTGTAATTGCAACAACTGTTTCTTTCGGCTTAGCAAGCTGAGCGCCAATAGCTGCCGGGAATCCGAATCCCATTGTGCCAAGGCCTCCAGATGTTACCCAGTGATCAGGATGATTGAATTTGTAATACTGTGCTGCCCACATCTGATGCTGTCCGACATCGGTTGTTACGATCGCATCACCACGAGTGTGCTTATGGATCATCTCGATCGCTTCCTGAGGTAAGATTCCTTCTTCCTGCTTTTTGTATTGCAATGGATACTCCTCTTTCATGCCATCTAAATGGGCTGTCCACTCTTCAAGCCCTTCAGCACTTACACCAAGCTTTAACAGTGCCTGCAAAGCTTCTTTGGCATCTGCGACAATCGGGATGTCGGTCGGTACGTTTTTTCCGATTTCTGCAGGATCGATATCAATATGAATGACCTGCGCATTCGGTGCGAAGTGTTCAAGGTTCCCTGTCAGCCTGTCATCGAATCTTGCACCGATATTAATGAGACAGTCACATTCACAGATTGCCATGTTCGCTGCATATGTGCCGTGCATACCGGCCATACCAAGGAACTGTTTATGTTCTCCGTGAATTGTGCCGAGGCCCAGGAGTGTATTTGTCACTGGAATACCAGTTTGTTCTATAAAAGCTGTCAGCTCTTCAGCAGCTCCTGCGTGCAGTACACCTGCTCCTGCAAGAACAAGTGGTTTCTTCGCTTTTTGAATCGCCTGTGCTACTTTCTGAATCTGCAGAAAATTTGGTGTAGTTGTCGGCTGATAACCTGGCAGGTTCACTTCAGTTTGCTTTACTTCTGCCATCGTAAAGATCTCATTAGACACATTTTTTGGGATATCTACCAATACAGGCCCCGGTCTCCCGGTTGATGCGATATGAAATGCCTCATGAATGATTCTCGGCAGATCATTTACATCCTTTACCTGATAATTGTGTTTTGTGATCGGCTGTGTGATGCCAACAATGTCAGCTTCCTGGAATGCGTCTGTTCCGATCACTGCACTGGCGACCTGTCCAGTAAATACAACGAGCGGCAGTGAATCCATCATGGCATCAGCTATTCCTGTTACAAGGTTTGTTGCTCCGGGACCTGACGTTGCAATGACAACGCCTGTTCTTCCTGACACTCTCGCATACCCTTCAGCTGCATGGATCGCTCCCTGCTCATGTCTTGCAAGAATATGAGGAATTGGATTTTTATATAGCGCATCATAGATCGGCAGTACTGCGCCACCCGGATAACCAAAAATCATTTCCACTCCTTCATTTTGAAGTGACTGGATAAATATATCTGCTCCCTGAACCGCCTGCTTCTCTACATCACCGCCAAGTGCTTCTGCCTGTTTCGTATTAACTTGCACACTCATTGAAACATGCCTCCTTTAATTCCTTTTATTGACATATAAAAAAGTCTTTCAATCCCATACAAATAGATACGTGATCCTTTGTATAGGGATGAAAGACTTTTCATGGTACCACCCTACTTCACAGCAAATGCTGCCTCATGAACAGTTAGACTGTTCTTTGTTAACGAACAAATTGTCCGTGAACACCTACTGAAAGATTTCAGTGTTCCACTCCGAGGGGATGTCATATACAGCTGGCAATACCGGGTTCCACCTATCCCGGCTCTCTGTAAATGCCGCTTGCTGTATACTTTAACCTCATCAATGATTTAACGTATAGATGCTTTAACTCACGAAAGTTAAGCGATAAATTTTTAACCAGCGTTTAATGCTGAATCATATACTTTTACACCGTCTTTTATGACTAATTCTCTAAAAGATTCAAGTAAATCATTTGTTACCTGTCCAGGTGTGCCGTCTCCTACTGTACGGCCATCCACTTTCACAACTGCAATGACTTCAGCTGCAGTGCCTGTCAGAAATACTTCATCTGCAACATATACATCATGTCTTGTAAATACTGCTTCTTCCATTTCGTAGCCTTTTGCTTTTGCAAGTTCAATAATTGCATTTCTTGTTATGCCTTCAAGTGCACCAACGTAACCGGGAGGCGTGAGAATTTTATTTCCTCTGACAATGAAGATATTGTCAGCAGAACCTTCTGCTACATAACCCTGGTCATTCAGCATTAATGCTTCTGGAACACCTGCAAGTCCTGCTTCAATTTTCACTAAGATGTTATTTAGATAATTTAATGATTTCACTTTCGGGCTCAATACATCTGAGCGGTTTCTTCTGCTGGCAACTGTTACAATTTCAATGCCAGTTTCATAAAGCTTTTTCGGAAACAGTGCTAAGGATTCAGCTATGACAATGACACTCGGTCTCTTACAAGTAAATGGATCAAGTCCGAGATTGCCAACACCCCGTGAAACAACTAATCGGATATAGCCGTCTTTCAATTCGTTTTTCTGAAGTGTTTCAATAATAATCTGCTGCATCTCCTCTTTTGTATAAGGGATTTCCAGCAAAATTGATTTTGCGGAATCATATAATCTGACTAAATGTTCTTCAAGGCGGAATACATTTCCGTTATATGAACGAATGCCTTCGAACACCCCATCGCCATATAGGAATCCATGATCATAAACAGAAATTTTTGCATTTTCTTTTGAAACAAATTCTCCGTCTAAAAAGATTAATTGTTCACTCACCTTATTCACTCCTTCCATCGCTTTGTCGTCGCCCGTAGGCTTGAATTGTTGACAATCATAACGCGGATATACAAGTCCGTCAACAGCTGAAAATTAAATTTTTAGACAAATTAGAATTTTATGATTTTATGAATGCGTTTACATTGTTGATACTATGCACTTTTTTGCAAAATAAAATTTTTTTATTTTTTACACGCTCATGTGAGAATTTTTTTACGAAATGCCTTAGTGAAGGTGTCTTGACAGCCTTTAGATGCAACATAATGATCTTCGGGAAGCTAAAATTACAACTCGTGAAGGTTATTCAATAATATGAATTAATATTACTCTTTATACAAAAAATAAAGTTTAAAATCATGTTTATTAACTTTTCTCTTTAATGACCTTATTCATTTAAAGGATGTTTCCGGGCAAAAAAAGACACCCGCTTATGCGGGTGTCTCTCGTGTTTTTATGCTTATCTGGACTATACGGTCCCTTTCGCCTGTTCTCTTCTTAATCTGATCTTATAAATAATCAGAATCAGTGCTGCGATGATCAGCCCTTCTGTAACCGGCAAAAAGACAGCCAGAAACGTCAGTACAGTACATCCCATGATCAGGAACAGATAGATAAGCGCAGATTTTAATGGCGGAAGCTTTTTAGCAAAGCCCAGCTTATAAACTACAATTGATAAAAAAATAATCGTGAGGTAAAGATACCACATTCCTGCATCCGGATTTACATCCACTCTGTAAAGTGCAGGAAAAAACGATAAACGGTCTTCTACATTTACCATGGAGGCAGTCAGCTCCTCTTAATTATTTACCTGCTCAGCGTACTTCTGTTTCTTTTGCGCACGCTCACGTTCGTTCTTATCAAGAATCTTCTTACGGATTCTGATTGATTCCGGTGTGATTTCACACAGCTCATCATCATTCAGATACTCAAGAGATTCCTCAAGTGTCATCAGTCTTGCTTTTTTAAGCGTTGTCGTCTGCTCTTTATTCGCAGAACGAATGTTGTTAGCAGCTTTAATTTTCGTTACATTCACTGTCAGGTCATTTTCACGCGTGTGTTCACCAACGACCATACCTTCGTACACTTCTGTACCCGGCTCGATAAAGATTGTACCGCGGTCTTCAACACCAAGGATCGCATATTGTGATGCCTGACCTTTATCCATTGATACAAGTACACCTGCGCGGCGTCCGCCTACACGGCCCTGCTGCATTGGCTGATAGCTGTCAAATGAGTGATTGATGATTCCAAATCCACGTGTGATTGTCATGAATTCAGTCGTGTAACCGATCAGTCCACGTGCAGGTACCATAAATACAAGACGTACCTGTCCGTTACCGTTATTCACCATATCAAGCATTTCGCCTTTTCTTGCACCCATTGATTCAATAATTGAACCAGTATTTTCTTCAGGAACGTCAATTTGAACGCGCTCAACTGGCTCACAGCGAACACCGTCAATTTCACGTACGATTACCTGAGGCTTTGAAACCTGAAGTTCATATCCTTCACGTCTCATGTTTTCGATCAGGATTGACAGGTGAAGCTCACCACGTCCTGACACTACCCATGCATCCGGAGAATCAGTCTGATCGACACGAAGACTTACATCAGTCTCAAGCTGTGCTTCAAGACGTTCTTCAATCTTACGTGCAGTGACAAACTTCCCTTCACGTCCTGCGAAAGGACTGTTATTTACAGAGAAAGTCATCTGAAGTGTAGGCTCATCGATACGCAGAACAGGCAGCGCTTCCTGATGGTTAACAGGCGTTACTGTTTCTCCTACGTTAATGTCTTCCATTCCTGATACAGCAATCAGATCTCCGGCTTTAGCTGATTGAATCTCTTCACGCTTCAGTCCGAAGAAACCGAATATTTTTGTTACTCGGAAGTTTTTCACACTGCCATCAAGCTTCATAAGAGAAACCTGCTGACCTACTTCAATTGTACCTCTGAACACACGGCCGATTCCGATACGTCCTACGTAATCGTTATAATCAAGAAGTGCGATCTGGAACTGCAGCGGGTCAGTGCTGTTATCAACTGGTGCAGGAATATTTTCTACAATAGAATCATACAGACATTCCATTGTCTCATCCTGCTGCTCCGGATCAAGGCTTGCAGTACCGTTGATTGCAGAAGCATATACTACAGGGAATTCAAGCTGATCTTCATTTGCATCAAGCTCGATGAAAAGTTCAAGTACTTCATCAATCACTTCTGCAGGACGTGCAGCGTCACGGTCAATTTTATTAACAACAACGATTGGCGTCAGATTCTGTTCAAGTGCTTTTTTCAGTACAAAGCGTGTCTGAGGCATACAGCCTTCGTATGCATCAACAACAAGAAGAACACCATCAACCATTTTCATGATTCGTTCTACTTCTCCACCGAAGTCTGCGTGTCCCGGCGTATCGAGAATGTTGATACGTGTATCTTTATATTGAATCGCAGTGTTTTTCGCAAGAATCGTAATACCGCGCTCTCTTTCAATGTCGTTCGAATCCATTGCACGTTCGTCTACATGCTCATTTGATCGAAAGATACCTGATTGTTTCAATAGCTGGTCTACTAAAGTCGTTTTACCATGGTCAACGTGAGCAATAATTGCAATGTTTCGTAAGTCTTGCCTAAGATTCGTCATTATTTCACTCCTGTTTTTACGTACTAATCTTTTCTAACTGTACTATTGTATCACAATTGGTGGAAATATAGAAATGAATTATGTAGAATGGCTATATAGAGGAGGATGACGATGAAAAATAATGCTGTATTTTTGCTATATGCTTTTGCTGCAGTCATTGCCATGTCCGGTATCGGGATCGCAATTGCTGAACGAAGTGCAATCGGTGCAATTGTATCTATCTTAGCTGTCATTGCTGTTTTTGGAATGGGCTTTAAAACAAAAAAGAAGTTCCGCGAGCAGGCTGAACATTAAAAAACGTGCAGAATTTTCTCTGCACGTTTTTATTATTTTTTCAGATACTCATTTAACACTTTCTCATGAACAGCACGGTTGCCGGCGAAAACCGGAGAATTATCGACCATTGACAGTTCATCACCATTTAAATCCGTAACAATACCGCCTACTTCTTCAATCAACACTTTCCCACCTGCAAAATCCCAGGGTGAGAGTCTTAAGGTCAAATAGCCATCAAGTCTGCCTGCAGCAATATAAGCGAGTTCAATCGCTGCTGAGCCATATGACCTTGTCCCTCTCACTTTGTGGACAATTGGAATAAATCTTTCATGATCCACTTTTCGATTTGGTACAAGCCAGGTTGCATTTAAAGAAAAGATTGCTTCCTCTAATGGAACATCTTCAAGTGGCGATAGCTTTTCGTCATTAACATAAGCTCCGTTTCCTTTAACAGCATGGTACAGTTCATCTGACACGACATCATAAATGTACCCGAGCATGCCGATGCCTTCATGATAAACGCCGATAGAAACGGCAAAATTTCGCTGCTGGTGTACAAAGTTCATTGTCCCGTCGATCGGATCGATAATCCATACAGTTCCATCCATATCTTTTACACGGTCTCCATATCCTTCTTCCCCTAACACCCGGTGGTCAGGATATGCTTTGCTGATCTCTTCTACAAAGAACTTCTCAATTTGCTTATCCATATTTGTCACCAGATCATTAACGTTACTTTTTGTCTGTATATTTAAAACCTCATCAAAAGAATCAATAATTTTTCTTCCGGCTTCTCTGATCGCGTTTTTAGCAAACAAATCAATCTCATGCCATTTTTTATCCATCTAACCTACCTCCAGTACCTAACAATCCTACATTAGACTTTAGTGGATTTTCCATTCATTATCAAGAAAACCGCCACATAAGCAATGCTAAGACGAACGCTCACTTTATAAGCGTTCGTCTTAGCATTGCTTGCTGCCGTATAAGATTAACTGTTTCATCTGACAAATCCGTCCAGTTCATTGATTTCATGTCTGATCAAAGACAATCTTTCTTTTGTACTTTCGATCTCTGACTTATCTCCGAGCTCCATCGCTTCAAATAATACTGCAAGTTCATAATCAAGTTCCATTCTAAGTACAGCTAGTCTCTCCTGAATATAATCTCTTTTTCTGGTTACCTGGATAACTTGCTTCATACCCTTTCACTCCTCTTGAATTAATGTATTTAAAGCAGTTTATTCAATTCAAATCAGTTTATTCGCAAAGATCTTATATGCTAGAATAAATTCAGTTTCAGGCAGCCTGTTACATGTATTATAGCCAAAATCAACAGGCCTTAAACTGTTTAAAACACAATGGAGGGTTGTTCATGACCGGGTATTTCACTACAGAAGACTTTGACATATTTACAATCGAAGGGCTTGATGAGCGTATGGAAGGCATCCGCTCAAAGATTCAGCCGAAATTCCAGGAGCTTGGGGAAATGACTGTTCCCACACTTTCAGCACATTCAGATGAAGAAATGCATCTGCACATCGCAAGACATGCACGACGTTCTGTAAATCCGCCGAATGATACCTGGATGGCTGCAGCACCAAGTAAGCGCGGATACAAAAAACTGCCGCATTTCCAATTTGGATTATGGGGTGATCACCTTTTTATATGGACAGCATTTATTTATGAGCTGCCTGAAAAAGAGACGATTGCTAAGACAATGATTGAGAACCTTGATGATCTCGTTAAGATACTTCCTGAAGACGGCTGGATCAGCGGTGATCATACGAAGAAAGAAGCAAAAAAGATCAGCGAAATGAATGAAGGGGATATTCTTCATATGCTTGAAAGATTTGAGAATGTTAAAAAAGCAGAGTTTCTTGCCGGAAGAAGAATCGAAGCTTCAGAAGCGGTTAAATTAAGTAAAGATGAACTATCGCAGCTGATCCTTCAAACATGGACAGAACTGCTTCCACTTTATAAGCTTGGAACACGTATTCAGCAGACTGTGTAACAAAAAAGGAGGATGGAATCATTTTGATTCCATCCTCCCTTTCGTTTAACTGCGGTTCGTTTTCATGATCTATTTATTTTTTCATTGAAATTTTATCACCTGATGCTGCTTCCCTTGCTCTTTTCTGTGTGCGGTAAATAGAATATCCGCTCATTTCCTGAAATTCTTTATCAATCGTTTTTTCTTCAGCCTTGCCTGGGACAATTTCTTTGAACCGCTTATACTGGTTCATGAACTCATCCCTCTCAATTGACTTTTCATACGCTTTTTCAACGGCTTCATAAAATTTAACGACATCAATAATTTCTTCTGTTGACCAGTCCATTGACAGCGGGTATTGATATTCCATGATACAACTTCCTTTCCATCTAAAATATATCTTTTTCTATTACAAAATGATATAATTCTTCTGTTATCCTTCTTTAGATAACAATACCGTTAATGAGGTGAATTTTCAATTGTCCAATACACCTTCATCTCTGCTGAATGTAGAGAGAAAAGACCATACTTTAACACAATATGATACACCGTTATTCACAGGATTAAAAAAACATGCAGACCGCAATCCAGTTCAGTTCCATATCCCCGGCCATAAAAAAGGTGCCGGCATGGACCCTGAGTTCAGAGCGTTTGCGGGTGATAATATATTATCGATTGATCTGATTAACATTGCACCGCTTGATGATCTTCATCAGCCAAAGTCATTGATCAAAGATGCTCAGGACCTAGCAGCAAAAGCTTTTGGTGCTGATCATACATTCTTTTCGGTTCAGGGAACAAGCGGAGCAATTATGACAATGGTGATGAGCGTCTGCGGTCCGGGCGAAAAAATTATTGTCCCGAGAAATGTTCACAAATCTGTTATGTCAGCGATTGTTTTCTGTGGCGCTATCCCAATTTTCATTCATCCGGAAGTGGATAAAGAACTTGGTATTTCTCATGGAATCACACCGATCTCAGTAGCACATGCACTTGAACAGCACCCAGATGCTAAAGGTGTGCTTGTGATTAATCCGACATACTTTGGTATTGCAGCAGACCTGAAAGAAATTGTTAAAATCGCTCATGAACAAAATGTGCCGGTATTAGTGGATGAAGCACATGGTGTTCACATCCACTTCCATAATCGTCTGCCTGCTTCAGCTATGCAGGCTGGTGCTGACATGGCTGCTACAAGCGTTCATAAGCTTGGTGGTTCGATGACACAAAGCTCAGTATTAAATGTGAAAGAAGGACTTGTCTCACCTAAGCGTGTGCAGTCTATTCTCAGCATGCTGACAACAACTTCGACTTCCTATCCTCTTTTGGCTTCATTGGATACAGCAAGAAGAAGACTTGCAATTGACGGAAGAGAACTGATCAGTCAATCGATTGATCTCGCTGAAGACATTAGAGCGCGCCTTGGCGAAATAGATCAAATCAAGTGCATTGGAAGTGAAATTCTCGGTACACCTGCAACATTTGATTATGATCCGACAAAAATTATCATTTCAATTAAAGAGCTCGGCATCACAGGCTATCAGGCTGAAGTATGGCTGAGAGAACAGTACAATCTCGAGGTTGAACTGTCGGATCTGTACAATATCCTATGTATTGTCACACCGGGTGATACACAATACGAAGCTGACGTGCTCGTTAAAGCAATTCAGGAGCTCGCTAAAGAATTCAGACACGACAGCAGTCATTCAGTTCCAGAAGTTATGCTGCCAGACATTCCTTTACTTGCCGTGACGCCGCGTGAAGCGTTTTATGCAGACACAGAGCTCTTACCGCTTGATGAAACAGCAGGAAGGGTATGCGCTGAATTTATTATGGTATATCCACCGGGGATCCCGATCTTTATCCCGGGTGAAATCGTAACAGAAGATAACCTGAGATATATCCATGAGAATATTGAGGCAGGATTACCTGTTCAGGGACCTCAGGATGAAACATTAACAAAGCTACGTGTGATTAAAGAACATAGAGCGATTAAATAACCTTTGCGCTGATGCCTTATGCATCAGCGTTTTTTATATTACTTAGGCCTTGTTAAAGTTGGCTGATGATTTCCGCTACAGGGGGGACGCTTTTTAGCAGGTGCGCCGTTTTATGGCGCCATCCCTGCCTCCTCGGCTTCGCCTGCGGGGGTCTCATCTGTCACGCTCTCCTACTGGGAGTCGCCCCCCTTTCGCTACAATCAACAGCTGTGCAAAAACTACATTGGTCTTTAACATAGCGATTACTTAAAAGATTACCATCGTGTGAATCCAACTAAAGATTTTCTACACGAGAACTAAACAGGCACTCAAAATAATAAGTAGTAATTTTTTCTATTTAACCATGTTTTTAGTATGAGTACATGATAGACTATTTAAGGAAACGAAATATTTATGGGGAGACATGTTTTTTGTTTTACAAAATTTTATCTGTTGTCCTTCTGTTACTGCTGATCAGCGCATGTTCCGCTGATCTGATTTATGTAAACGCGCCGCAGCCCAGTCAAACCGATACTGCAAAAGCCGATCCGGACAGTTCAAAAACGCAGTCTGATTCATTACATAAAGCTCATTTCACAGCAGTTGGTGATCTGTTGGTTGAACGTCCCATTTTATACGATGCCCTGCAAAAGGATGGAAGTTTTGAATTTGCCCCCCTTCTCGCTAACGTCAGGCATCTGATTCAAAAAGGTGACTTTGTTTATGCGAATCAGGAAACGCCAATCACCGGTTCAGAATACGGGTTAGGAGATGGAGACTTTGTCTTTAATAATCCTTATGCGCTCGGACACTACTATTATGAAACGGGTTTTAATATGCTTCAATTGGCAAATAACCATACGCTTGATATGGGGTATGAAGGGCTTGAAAGAAATTTGGCCTTTTGGAAAAATCACTATCCAGATGTTGTTCTGAGCGGAGTCTATCAATCATTTGATGAGCAGCGGGCCATTCCGGTTATTGAAAAGCAAGGTATCACAATCGCTTTAATTTCAAGTACATACAGCTCCAATCTTCCGGTTGAATATCCCGAATCTGTTAATATATTCACCGGAAATGAAGATCAGCTTTTATATGATGTTGCGCGTGCTGAGGAGATTGCAGATGTAGTTGCTGTCGGCATTCACTGGGGTAATGAGTATCAGCAGCCCGTCGAATCTCAGGAGAAACTCGCTTATGAACTCGTACAAAATGGAGCAGATATCATTCTCGGTCATCACCCTCATGTCCTTCAGCCAATAGAGTGGATTGAAGGTCCTGATAACCAGCGGGCTCTGGTAGCTTATTCGCTCGGGAATTTTATCTCCGGTCCATTTGATGACAGAGTGCCGCAGCTTGATTGCGAACGGCTTACAGGATCCATGATCGGGTTTGACCTGGTTAAAAACGGAGAGAGGATTTCCTTCGAGTCGGTCTATGCTGTCCCAACCTTCACGTCTTTTACTGAA
This sequence comes from Jeotgalibacillus malaysiensis, assembly GCA_000818095.1. Classification (NCBI taxonomy): domain Bacteria; kingdom Bacillati; phylum Bacillota; class Bacilli; order Caryophanales; family Caryophanaceae; genus Jeotgalibacillus; species Jeotgalibacillus malaysiensis. Next base: position 1,419,621 of record CP009416.1, on the reverse strand, counting down.
GACTATACTGACTATGAGGTCGTCCCTCTTGGAGAATTTGAACAAAACGAATTCAGATGGTGCGACCTCCCTGCTCACAAAAACTATGTCACAGATATTCTTTCAGAGAGAATGGATGAAGTAGAAATCAGAATGGATGAAATTGATTTGTAGGATGCCTTTTTACTTTGTTAAATTTAGCTGGCGAATGTAGCCCCGGCTGCACGAAATAACATTGGTCATTAACACAGCTGTTGATTTTAGCAAAAGAGGCGACTCCAGGAGGAAAGACGAGGAGGCGGGGATGGCGCCACAAAATGGCGCACCTGCTAAAAAGCATCCCCCAGTAGCTGACATCAACAGCCAGCTTTAACAAAGCCAATATCTCAGAAAAGAAAAAAGCTGATGCAACGGGCATCAGCTTTTCTTTCCCTTATTATTCATGACGAGTATATATAGATTGCTCACCCGTTCGGCTTACTCCCATCCCCATATGCTTGTAAGCGCTTTCGTTTAATATTTTAACGCTTCAGGGTAAAAAATACAATAACAAATTGATCAATCATTAAAATTTGTATGTTCTGAAAACTTATGGATTATAAAAAAGCAAGGCAATCTCATGCCCTGCTTTAGAATTAATTCTCTTCATATCCATTGATTGTTTTTGGATCTACAATTGAATAGTCTTTTGCTCTGAGACCTTCGACAATGTCAGTCAGTGCTTCATTTGTCCAGGTACGGTCATGCATCAGCAGGTTCGCACCTGGTGAAAGGTATTCAGTGTTTACCATAATGTCAGCAAGTGCTGCTGCATCCTGATAATCTGCTTCCCAGTCATATCCGTATGTCCAGTTCATCAGTACCATTCCTTCTTCTTTTACAAGTGATTCTGTAAAGTCAGTGTTAGCACCAAATGGCGCTCTGAAGAATTTAGGACGTTCACCAATGATTTCTTCGACGCGATCACTTAGAGAAATAATTTCTTCACGCTGTTCTTCTTCTGAAATCTCTCTTAAATTCGGATGTGAAAAAGTATGATTCCCGATCGGAAAGCCTAATTCGTGAATTTCTTTTAACATCTCTTCTTCCTCAGGCGTGTCCAAGAAGTGACCATTCACAAAAAAGATAGCCGGGGCATCCATTTCATGTAATTTTTGAGCCATTTCTACTGCATGCTGATCAGGCGCATCATCAATTGTCAGTAAAACAACATTTGAAGGCGCATCACTGATTGGTGTTACAGACCAATTTGCTTCATTGATTTCATACAATGGCTCAACTGGTTCTGCGGCAGTTTCTTCTGACTCTTCAACTGCTTCTTCTACTTCCGTATTTTCTTCAACAGGTTCATCTGTACTCTCTTCAGATGATACTGCCTGTTCCTGCTCTTGTTCTTTCGGCTGCTCTGCTTCTTCTGAGCTGCATGCAGCAAGTAATAGCGCTGCTGAGACAGCCACTGGTGCATAAATTTTCAACGGATAACCTCACCCTTCAATATATGTATATGATCAGTATAGCACAAACTTTTTTCCAGATTTAACTGAAATATGACAAATTTAAAAGAGCTGTGCAAAAAGCACAGCTCTTAAAAAGTATTACTTCACGATATGAATAGGTGTTCCAAGTGCTACTTCTGCAGCTTCCATAGAAATTTCACCTAAAGTTGGGTGAGCGTGGATTGTCATTGCCACATCTTCAGCAGTCATTCCTGCTTCGATTGCAAGACCAAGCTCAGCGATCATGTCAGAAGCGCCGTCACCAGCGATCTGTGCTCCAATGATCAAGCCATCTTCTTTACGCGTTACAAGCTTAACAAAACCTTCAGTCTGGTTAAGTGCAAGCGCTCGTCCATTTGCACCAAATGGGAATTTGGCAGCGTTCACTTCAATACCTTCTTCTTTTGCCTGTGCTTCGTTATATCCAACTGTTGCCAGTTCAGGATCTGTGAAGCATACAGCAGGAATTGCAAGGTAGTCTACTTCAGACTTTTCTCCGCCGATTACTTCAGCAGCGATTTTACCTTCGTAAGAAGCTTTATGCGCAAGTGGTGGTCCGTCAACGATGTCACCGATCGCATAGATATTATCAACGCTTGTACGGCACTGCTTGTCTGTTTTGATAATTCCTTTGTCAGTCATTTCAATACCAACCTGGTCAAGACCAAGCTCATCTGTATTTGGACGACGACCAACAGTTACAAGTACGTAATCAGCATCAATTGTTACTTCTTCACCCTTAGCTTCGTACGATACTTTCACGCCGTCTTCAGACTCTTCAACGCCTTTAGCCATTGCTTTTGTAATGACGTCAACGCCTTTTTTCTTCAGACCTTTTTTAACAACTGAAGTCATCTGCTTTTCGAATCCGCCAAGGATGTCATCAGCACCTTCAAGAATTGTTACTTCAGAACCCATATTTGCATATGCAGTTCCAAGCTCAGTACCGATATATCCTCCACCGATTACAACAAGCTTGTTAGGGATTTCTTTAAGTGCAAGAGCACCAGTTGAATCAAGTACACGCTTAGAGAATTTGAAAGATGGAATTTCAATCGGGCGTGAACCGGTTGCCACAATTGCATTCTTAAACTTGTAAGTTTGAGAATTCTTTTCATCCATTACTTTCACTGTTTCGCTGTCCACAAAGTATGCTTCACCGCGAACGATTTCTACTTTATTACCTTTTAGAAGCCCTTCAACGCCACCAGTAAGTTTTTTAACTACACCGGCTTTCCATTCCTGAGCTTTATCAAAGTTAATCTTCACATTTTCAGCTACGATTCCCATGTCATCTGAGCCTTTAGCATGCTCATAGCGGTGACCGATTGAGATCATTGCTTTTGACGGGATACAGCCAACATTTAGACATACGCCGCCAAGATTTTCTTTCTCAACAATTGTTACCTTTTGTCCAAGCTGTGCTGCACGGATTGCTGCAACATAACCTCCAGGACCTGATCCGATGACGAGAGTATCTGTTTCGATTGGGAAATCTCCAACTACCATTGTTTTACGCCTCCATTAGTAAAAGTTCTGGATCGTTCAATAAACGTTTGATGTGGTTTAACGCATTTTGTGCCGTTGCACCATCAATCATACGGTGATCGAAGCTCAATGATAATGCTAACACAGGAGCCGCTACAATTTCACCATTTTTTACTACCGGCTTCTCTGCAATACGGCCAATTCCTAGAATTGCAACTTCAGGGTGGTTAATAACCGGTGTGAACCATTGTCCACCAGCTGAACCGATATTCGTGATTGTGCAAGAAGCACCCTTCATTTCATCACCTGAAAGTTTACCGTCACGTGCTTTACCTGCAAGCTGGTTGATCTCGTCAGAAATACCGAATACAGATTTGCGGTCAGCATGCTTCACGACTGGTACCACAAGTCCTTTTTCAGTATCAGCAGCAATACCAATATTGTAGTAGTGCTTCTGAACAATTTCCTGCGTTTCATCATCAAGCATTGTGTTAAGTACAGGGTACTCACGCAGTGCTGATACAAGTGCTTTCACAACGTATGGAAGGAATGTCAGCTTGACATCTTTTTCAAGTGCAATTTCCTTGAACTTCTTACGGTGTGCAACAAGCTTTTCTACATCAACTTCGTCCATTAGCGTAACGTGTGGAGCAGTGTGCTTAGAGTTAACCATTGCTTTAGCAATAGCTTTTCTCATGCCGCTCATCTTCTCACGTGTTTCAGGGAATTCACCCTCTGGAGCCGGAGTTGATTTTGGTGCTGATTTTTCTTCTTTCTGCTCAGCTGGCTGTTCAGTTGTTTCTGATTTAGCTTCAGCTGTATCGCCTTTCAGATATGCATCGATATCTTCTTTTGAGACGCGGCCGTTTTTACCTGAACCTGATACGTAACGGATATCAACATCGTTATCGCGCGCATACTTACGTACTGAAGGCATCGCGATTACGCGGCGGTCAGGATCTACATCTTCCTGAGGCTTAGCTTCAGTTGTTTCTTCAGAAGAAGTGTCTTTTGGCGCTTCTTCTTTCTTTTCTTCTTTTGGTTCTTCTTTAGGCTCTTCTTTTTTCTCATCACTGCTGTCAGAACCTTTAAACTGAAGGTTTTCATAGCCAGGTGCATCAAATTTGATCAGCGTGTCACCTACTACTGCTACTGTTCCCTCATCTACAAGAATTTCTTCAACAGTACCAGCTACTGGAGATGGAATTTCTACAACGGCTTTATCATTTTGTACTTCACACAGCACGTCATCTTCTTCTACTTTATCTCCAACACTGATAAACCATTTTACAATTTCACCTTCGTGAATACCTTCACCGATATCAGGTAATTTAAATTCGAATGACAATGTTTTCACCCTCCTGGTTAGGAATTTTCTATTCTTGCATTAGTTTTTATAAAAGGGAAAACGGAGAAAACTCTCCGTTTCACTCATTAAAATTCAAGTACTTTTTTAGCTGTTGCTACTACGTCTTTAGCATTTGGAAGCCATACTGATTCTGCCTGAGAGAATGGGAATACAGTATCAGCAGCTGCTACACGAAGCACTGGTGCTTCAAGACTAAGGATCGCGCGGTCATTGATTTCAGCTACTACGCTTGCTGCAATACCAGCCTGTTTTTGAGCTTCCTGAACGACGATTGCACGATTTGTCTTCTCAACTGATTTGATGATTGTTTCGATATCAAGCGGCTGAATTGTGCGAAGATCAATAACCTCTACAGAGTGGCCATCTTTTTCAAGCTGTTCAGCAGCTTTAAGTGATTCGTGTACCATTGCACCGTAAGTTACGATTGTAAGATCAGTTCCTTCACGTTTCACATCTGCTTTACCGATCTCGATTGTGTACTCTTCTTCAGGTACATCTTCACGGAATGAACGGTATAACTTCATGTGCTCAAGGAAGATAACAGGATCGTTATCGCGGATTGCTGAAATTAGAAGTCCTTTTGCATCAGTTGGTGTTGAAGGGATAACAACCTTCAGACCAGGCTGCTGTGCCATTAAGCCTTCTAATGAATCAGCGTGAAGTTCAGGTGTATGAACACCGCCTCCAAATGGTGAACGGATTGTAATTGGTGAGCTGTACTTGCCACCGCTGCGGTATCTCATACGTGCCATCTGACCGCTTACTGAGTCCATTACTTCAAATACGAAGCCGAAGAACTGAATTTCCGGCACTGGACGGTAGCCTTCAAGGGCAAGACCAATTGCAAGACCGCCGATACCTGATTCCGCAAGCGGAGTATCAAATACGCGTTCTTCACCAAATTCTTTTTGCAGACCTTCAGTTGCACGGAATACGCCTCCGTTATTACCAACGTCTTCACCGAACACAAGAACATTTTCGTCATTTTTAAGTTCTGTCCGGAGTGCATCTGTAATTGCCTGAATCATCGTCATTTGTGCCATGGCTTACTTCGACTCCTTCTCTTTATAAATTTCATATTGTTCATTTAGGTTGTAAGGCATTTCTTCATACATAATTTCCATCAGGTCAGTAACCTTCTGCTTAGGCGTATCATCTGCTTCTTTAATTGCAGCTTTGATTTCCTCTTTTGCCTTTTCGATTACTTCATTTTCTTTCTCTTCGTTCCAAAGGTCCTTCTCTTCAAGGAACTTACGGAAGCGTACTAGTGGATCTTTCTTTTCCCACTCTGTATCCATATCATCTGTACGGTAGCGAGTCGGATCGTCACCAGCCATTGTATGAGGTCCGTAACGGTAACAAAGTGTTTCAATTAGTGTCGGGCCTTCACCTGCAACAGCACGGTTACGCGCTTCTTTTGTAACTGCATATACTGCAAGTGGATCCATACCATCTACAAGGATACCAGGGATACCAGCTGATACAGCCTTTTGTGCAATTGTTTTACCTTTTGTCTGCTTATCACGAGGTGTTGAAATGGCAAACTGGTTGTTCTGCACAACAAAGATTGCTGGTGCATTATATGAACCTGCAAAGTTGATACCTTCATAGAAGTCACCCTGTGAAGATCCGCCATCACCTGTATAAGTGATTGCTACTGTATCTTTACCGCGCTTTTTAAGACCAAGAGCGATTCCGGCAGTCTGTACGTATTGAGCACCGATAATGATTTGAGGTGGAAGTACATTAACACCTTCAGGAGAGTTATTACCCTGGAAGTGACCTCTTGAGAATAAGAATGCCTGAGCAAGCGGTAGTCCGTGCCAGATAATCTGAGGTACATCACGGTAACCAGGAACTACCCAGTCCTCTTTTTCAAGAGCGTAATGTGAAGCGATCTGAGATGCTTCCTGCCCTGCAGTCGGTGCATAGAAACCAAGACGTCCCTGACGGTTCAGTGAAATTGAACGCTGATCAAGAATACGCGTGTAAACCATACGGCTCATTAATTCCTGAAGCTGCTCGTCACTTAGGTCCGGCATTGCATCTTCGTTTACTACTTTTCCTTCTTCGTTAAGAATCTGGAACATTTCAAACTTGTCTTCGATCTGCTCTAATACTTTAACAGCATCGAATGGTGTCTTCTTTTTAGAAGCCATGTAATCCACCTATCCTTTCGGTTTTGTCAAATTCATGCGTGTCCATCTTCAGAACACAATTACTTTATATTTTTCCACAAATCAAGTGGTAAAAAACCTAAAGTGCTAAATTCTTTTTATCTGTATTAATTTGTTTGTTTAAACCATTAATACAGTTTACGAAATAAATTCTACATGACTGCTTATATAACGTCAATCATAAAGTTTTGACCAGTTTTTTAAAGTTATTTTTTTACACAGGTTTCTATATCTGTATTACTTTTTAACGTATCTGTACTATATTAATTGGCTGGTTCAGAAACTGTTATATGTCTGAACATAAAAAAAAGAGCAGACAATTGTCTACTCTTCAGTATTTAATTCCGCCAAATCATAATATTCAGCCTTCAGTTCATTGTATTCACTTGTTAATTCATTAAATGCTGTGTTCGCTTCAATAATCACTGCATTCTGGTCATTCACTGATGTAATCTGCTGTTCAAGCTCCTCAAGCTGAAGTTCTTCGTTCTTAAGCAGCTCATATAGTTCTCTGTTTAGTGAGATGCCTGATTCATATGCTTTTGTCAGTTCCTCATGAGAAGCATAACGATTATTCATCGTTTCAATCATCTCTTCTACATGCGCTCTAACTTCTTCTGATTCAAGGTCACCCGTAAGCTCTTCTACACCGCTGAATTCTTCCTGTGAATTTTCAATCGCAGTTCTTTCTTCAGCCAGCTTTTCTTCTCTTTCATCGAGATTACTCAGGGCCTCATCTGCCAAAGTATTAATCTGTTCAAACTCTTCCATGCTCATGGACATAATTTCATCGTATAATTCCTGCTCTGCTGTTTCGAGTTCCCGCAGATCATTCTGTGCACTTACGTAATTTTCTTCTGCTGCTACAGCAGCTTCAAGTTTTTCACTGATTTCTTCCTCTGCAGGTGCTCCGAACACACAACCCGACAGTAAAATCGCTGAAAAACAAAAAGCGCCTGCTATGTATGTTTTCACTTAATGTAACCCCCTTGAATAATAACACTTAATATCATATCTATGATTAGGACAAACTTCAATCTTTTTTAGCCGGAGCACTATTGTAATTCCCCTAAATTGAGATATTTTTGTCATAATATATCTTTTACACACATGTTTTGGCTTCATTAATTTTTTTCAGCCGTATAATCTGATATGATATGGCTTATAATGATTTGATCGGGAGGAAAGAATGATGATTACAATGAAAGATATTGTCCGGGACGGTCACCCTGTCCTGCGGCAAAAAGCTGAAAAAGTACAGATTCCTTTATCTGACACAGATAAAGAAACAATGGCTTTACTTCTTGACTATATAAAAAACAGCCAGGATCCCGAGACTGCTGAGAAATATGACCTGCGTCCCGGGATCGGACTTGCTGCTCCGCAAATAAATGTTTCAAAACAAATATTTGCCCTGCATCTTGAAGACAGCAATGGCAGGGAGTACAGTTTTAGTATTGCCAATCCTAAGATCATCAGTCATTCAGTTGATAAGACCTATTTAACTTCAGGTGAAGGTTGTCTGTCAGTAGATGAAAATATTCCGGGATATGTTGTCCGCTATGCCAGAGTAACAATCCGCGGAATTGATACAGATGGCGCTGAGGTGAAGTTCCGTTTAAAAGGACTTGCCGCAATTGCTGCACAGCATGAGATTGATCATCTGAACGGAATCATGTTTTATGATCATATCAATCAGGAAGATCCATTCAAAGAGCCTGATGATGCTGAACCACTTGAAAGATAATTAAATAACTTTTTTACTTCCTATGTCAAGAACCTTATCTTTACAGATCGCTCATTCCGCGTTATGATAATGATAAGGAGTGATCCGCGATGTTGAAGAAGCTTAAGAAAAAGCTTGCACGACAGTGGAGAGACATGTTGCGTAAAAAGATGATTGCCTGAGCCCCTGTAAGCCCTTCATCATCAGGAGGGCTGTTCTTTATGTTCGGGGTAAAGCGTACAGAATATTACTGACATATTTACACCCTATAAAATGAAGTAAGATTTTTAAATTGTTGAACATGATAATTAAAGCGCAAAGAATGCGCTTTTTTAGTAATTATATGAAGGAGAGATACACATGATTTTTAAGGTTTATTACCAGGAAATTGCTTCAGAGGTACCAGTGAGAGAAAAAACGAAGGCGATGTATATTGAGTCTGAGACGGAAGAAGAAGTACGTAAAAAGCTCAGCGGACATGGCTACAATATTGAGTTTGTACAAAAGCTAGAGGGCAAATATTTAGAGTACGAACAAAATCATCAAAATTACAAACTGGAACAGCTGTAATAGATGAAATTTGTTAAAAATGACCAGACTGCTGTGTTTGCCCTCGGTGGTCTTGGAGAAATCGGAAAGAACACATACGGCGTACAATTTCAGGATGAAATTATTCTGATCGATGCCGGTATCAAATTTCCTGAAGATGAACTTCTTGGAATTGATTATGTTATTCCAGACTACACTTACTTAGAAAAAAATATTGATAAGATCAAAGGCCTTTTTATTACTCACGGCCATGAAGATCACATCGGCGGAATACCTTATTTACTCCGACAGGTAAATGTTCCTGTATACGGCGGAAAGCTTGCGCTTGGACTTTTAAAGAACAAGCTTGAAGAACATGGTCTTTTAAGATCTACACGTCTTCACCCTATCGATGAAGATGATGTGATTAAATTCCGTAAAACAGCGGTAAGCTTTTTCCGCACAACCCACAGTATTCCCGATTCTTTTGGTGTAGTTGTTAAAACACCACCTGGCAATATCGTGCATACAGGAGATTTCAAATTTGATTTCACGCCGGTTGGAGACCCTGCAAACCTGACGAAAATGGCTGAGATCGGTAAAGAGGGCGTTCTTGCTCTATTATCAGACAGTACAAACAGTGAAGTTCCGAATTTTACACTTTCAGAACGAAAAGTCGGTGAAAGTATTGATGATATCTTCCAGACTGTAAATGGACGTATTATTTTCGCAACTTTCGCATCAAATATTTATCGCTTACAGCAGGTTGTAGAATCAGCTGTTAAGTACGGTCGCAAAGTAGCTGTATTTGGACGCAGTATGGATAATGCAATTAATATCGGTCACGAACTCGGTTATATTAATGCACCGAAAGATACGTTTATTGATGCACATACACTGAACAGAATGCCTGCAGATAAAGTCGTTATTTTATGTACAGGAAGCCAGGGCGAACCAATGGCCGCCCTTTCAAGAATTGCTAATGGTACCCACCGCCAGATCCAGATTATTCCGGGAGATACTGTTGTATTCTCATCTTCACCAATTCCGGGTAACACGATCAGCGTAAACCGTACAATTAACCTGCTTTACCGCGCTGGTGCAAATGTCATTCATGGATCACTTAACAATATCCATACATCCGGTCACGGTTCACAGGAAGAGCAGAAACTCATGCTCCGTCTGATCAAGCCGAAATTCTTCATGCCGATCCACGGTGAGTACAGAATGCAAAAGATGCACGCTAGCCTCGCAGTTGATTGCGGTGTACCGGAAGAAAACTGCTTCCTGATGGAAAATGGTGATGTACTGGCACTTGGCAGTAACGAAGCATCTGTTGCAGGAAAAATCCCTTCAGGTAATGTGTATATCGATGGCAGCGGAATCGGTGATATCGGAAACATTGTATTAAGAGACCGTCGCATTTTATCTGAAGAAGGCCTTGTGGTTGTTGTAGTGAGTTTAAACCTGAATGATCATAAAATTGCTTCAGGACCTGATTTAATCTCACGCGGATTTGTCTATATGAGAGAGTCCGGCGAATTGATTAATCAGGCACAGCACCTTCTTTATAAGCATTTAAATAAAGTGCTTGCGAATAAGACAAGCCAGTGGTCAGAAATTAAAAATGAAATTACCGATACACTAGAGCCTTTCTTATACGAAAAGACTAAACGTCGTCCAATGATCTTACCAATTATTATGGAAGTGTGATGATGAAAAAGAGCCTGAGATATATCTCAGGCTCTTTTTAGTGCATTAAATGTTTAATCACTATTTGTAATTGTGATATAAGTGAAACGCAGCGGAATTGTAAAAGGGTGAGACAAATTAATTGTCCCACCCCTGATTTTACTGCATCACACGCTTCTCAAAACGGTTAATATCATTATCCGCTCCAATGACAATCAACACGTCACCTTTGCGGATAACGTCGTTTGCCTGAGGTGATACAATAATATCATCCCCTCTTTTGATCGCTACAATATTAATACCGTATTTAGCACGGATATCAAGCTCAATAATTGAATTACCGATCAGCACATTATTCGCTGCAATTTCCACAATTGAGTGTTCATCAGATAACTCCAGATAATCAAGCACGTTATTTGAAACAATATTGTGGGCGATCCGTTTTCCCATATCACGCTCAGGGTGAACGACTTTATCTGCCCCAATTCGTTCTAATACTTTTTCATGGTAGTCATTTTGTGCTTTTACTGTGATCTTTTTCACACCAATTTCCTTCAGCATAAGCGTTGTCAGAATACTTGCCTGTATATCATCACCGATCGCAACAATCACATGGTCAAAGTTTCTGATACCTAAGCTGCGGAGTGCTGCTTCATCAGTAGAATCAGCCATTACTGCATGTGTAGCGATCGTTGAAAATTCATCCACTTTATCTTCAAACTTATCAATCGCCATTACTTCCATTCCCTGCTCAACCAGTTCGCGGACGATACTGCCGCCGAAACGGCCAAGTCCAATTACAACAAATTCTTTTTTCACGATTTTTCCCCCACTATCATGTCCTTACTTCCATTTTAGCACAGGAAATTCCGGAGAATGAGCTTATTTTTTCCCTTTTACATAATCTGCATCAAACAGGAATAGTCTCATCAGCAAATAGAGTGATGGAATCAGTAAGCACAAGCCAAGAATGAAGACTGTAACAAGTGCTGTACCCATCGTTTCATTTACCACACTACCTTCAATCGTAATATAAGGGTATAGAATGTAAGGAAGGTGTGAAGCTCCGTAACCGAAAAATGCAAAGAAGAATTGAAGCATTACCATTAAAAAGGCTGTTCCATATTTCTTCTTCTGCTGAATTAAAAAGACAGCAATCAGGAAAAATACGAGTGACAGACCAAACATCCACCAGAGATCGATTGCTCTACCGAAGTGCTCGCTGTTATGAGACCTGAGGCCTGCAAATACTAAAAGACTCGCTCCGATTGTTGGTGCACTCCACCACAGCGCAAATTTTCTCATAATCTCGCGTGATTCCGTATCTTCTGCCCTGTCAGCGTAATAAGTCAAAAAGCTTGCGCTGATAAATAGAACAGACACAATTGCAAGTAATACTACACTCCATGAATAAGGACTTGTAAATAACTCTCCGGCAAGAAAAGTAACACCATTTTCATCCTCTGTTAAATAACCGCCTTCAGAAATCGTCAGCGCGGTTGATAATGCAGCCGGAATCAGAAGTCCCGTGGCTCCGTAAAGGAATAAATACAGCGTACTGTCTTTTGATCCGTAATTACCGAATGCATAAAATGAACCTCTGATTGCGATCAGTATAATTGCAACTGACCCTGGCAGCAGCAGTGCGGTTCCATAATAATAAGCAGTATCCGGGAAGAACCCTACCAGTCCAACAAAGAAGAAAACGAAGAATACGTTTGTTACTTCCCAGACAGGTGAAAGATATCTGCTGATCAGTTTACTCATAATATGTTCTCTTTTTGACACCCTTGCATAATAAGCAAAGAATCCGGCGCCAAAGTCAATAGACGCAACAATTAAATACCCATAAAGGAATAACCACAATACCGTAATTCCCAATACTTCTAAACTCATTTAAGTAACTCCTTCCCTTTGGCTTTTTTCTAAGTTAAGTATAAGAAATGGATCAGCAGACGGGGCATCCCCCGCCTACTGCTTGTGCTCTTCACATTAACTGTCCAGTGTGCCTCCAGGGAAGCGTTTCTCAAGCTCTGCTTCAGGTGGTCTGTTCTTAAACATTCTAAGAAGCACTTTCACACAGAAGAATCCAAGTACTGCATACAGAGCAAGGAAAAGACCAAATGCAATACCAACAGAGCTTGATGTGGTAGCAGCTTCATCCACTGTCATAATTCCTCTTAAAATCCAAGGCTGTCTGCCGACTTCAGCATAGATCCAGCCGAATTCAATTGCCATCATTGCAAGCGGTCCACTTGCCACGATACCCATCAGTAGCAGCTTGTTCCACTCGTTAAAGCGTTTGATGAACATAAACATGACGAACAGTCCGGCAATGAATAATGAGTACATTCCGATACCCACCATCATATCAAACATATAGTGAACCCAAAGCGGTGGTCTCTCCTCTTCAGGAAACTCATTCAGACCAATTACTTCTGTATCAAATGAATTACCTGCCAGGAAGCTTAGCATACCCGGTATCCGGATTTCATTACTGATTTCATTATTTTCATCTATGGTACCGAATAATATGAGATCCGCATTTGATTCTGTTTCAAAGTGCCATTCTGCAGCAGCCAGCTTTTCAGGCTGTTCCTTTGCAAGGAATTTTGCTGACAAGTCCCCTGCAAGTGCAGTTCCTGCTGCGAAAATCAGTCCGGCAACCATTGTAAGACGAAGTGCTTTCTTATGATAATCCGTTCCTTTTTTCATTAAAATGATAAAAGCAGTGATTGCAGCAAGAATTAATGCTGATGTCATATAGGCTGAAGTAATAACGTGAAATACCTTTGTAGGTGTCGCCGGGTTAAACATCGCCGCAAGCGGGCTGATATTCACTGTTTCTCCATCAATAATATCAAAGCCCTGTGGTGTATTCATAAAGGCGTTTACCGTTGTGATAAAGAATGCTGATAATGTTGCACCGATTACAATCGGAATATTCAGCAGCCAGTGCAGCCAGCGGTTTTTAAATCTGTCCCACGTATATAAGTAGATCCCTAGGAAAATCGCTTCAAAAAAGAATGCAAATGTTTCCATGAATAGAGGCAGTGCTATAACCTGACCGGCAACCTGCATAAAACTAGGCCATAACAATGAAAGCTGAAGACCAATTGCCGTACCGGTTACAACCCCAACCGCTACCGTAATTGTGAACCCTCTTGCCCAACGTCTGGCAAGGATCAGGTAGTGAGGGTCTTTTTTCTTAATACCCATGAATTCGGCTATTGCAATCATTACTGGAATCCCAACACCAATGGTGGCAAAAATAACATGGAATATAAGGGTAGTAGCTGTTAATAGCCTACTGAGCGTAACGCCATCTAATTCCAACATGATTCCCCTCCTAAAAAACTTCATACTAATAAATTTACTATACCACTGTTTCTCAAACCTTTTACAACAATAACTGTGTATGTGATATGTTGAACATGAACAATTTGTGACATCCTTCACAAGGTTTATATTTAGTATATCTGCCTACATCCATGATTTCAATTCTGAATGCTTAAGATTCACACCACCGTAATATGTTGTTCAAAATATAGTCAAAAAAAGCTGACCATTGCTGGTCAGCTTTTAAATCAACCTGTATTCTGCTGCATTGTGAACTGTGAATGCACAAGACCCTGATAGATCCCTTTATGCTTCATCAACTCATCATGGTTACCACTCTCCATCAAATTCCCGTGATCAAGCACGTAAATTCTGTCTGCATCACGAATTGTGGAGAGTCTGTGTGCGATAATAATAGCTGTTCTTCCTTTTAAAAGGGTTGCAAGTGCTTTTTGAATGACAACCTCTGTTTCTGTATCAATTGAAGCAGTCGCTTCGTCTAAAATAATAATTCGCGGATCTGCAAGCAATGCTCTTGCAAATGAAATCAGCTGACGTTCACCGACCGACAGAATATTTCCTCTTTCTTCAACTTCCGTATCATATCCTTTAGGCAGCTTCTCAATAAACTGATGGGCACCAACTGCTTTTGCTGCGTCAATCAGCTGTTCATCTGTTGCATGCGGGAATCCAAAACGGATATTGTCTTTGATTGTACCTGAGAAAATAAAAGTATCCTGAAGGACAATGGAGATCTGTGAGCGCAGGCTGCGAAGCGATACGTCCCTCAGGTCATGTCCATCCATATTAATTGAGCCGGCAGTCGGATCATAAAAGCGAGTCACCATGTTCGCAATGGTTGTCTTACCAGATCCGGTATGACCGACCAGTGCAATCGTTTCTCCGGCTTTAATATGAATGTCGATTCCATTCAATGCTTTTCTGTCTCCTGAGTAGGCAAAGTCAACCTGATTGAATTCAACGTCCCCTTTAATTTTATCGAGCTCAATCGGATCTTTCTTTTCTGCAACGTTTGGCTGTTCATCCAGGAATTCAAATATTCTCTCTGATGAAGCCATTCCCATCAGAAGCTGATTGTATACCATACCCAGTCTTGAAATCGGCTCCCAGAACATACCGATTAAAAATGCAAATGTTACGAATTCACCGATCTGCAAGCTTCCACTTTGAATCAATGATGCTCCGTACCAGATCAAAATAGCTGACCCAACAGCATTTGTCATCTCAACGAGCGGTCTGAATGTCGCATTCTTTTTCGTTGCATCTCTCCAGCTTTCAAAAGTTTCGTGATTCACACCTTCGAAATATTGCGCGTTTTCTTTTTCCTGAGTGAATGATTGAGTAATTCTCATACCCTGCAGACTTTCATTTAAATGAGAGTTAAGCTTTGATTGCTTCAGACGCACAGTCTGCCACGATCTTCTGATTTTTTTGCGCAGTTTTGTTGAAATAAAGAACATGGCCGGAAGAACAATCATTACCGCCATTGCGAGCTCCGGACTGATTGTGAATAATACAATAAAAATACCGATCAGCATGAGAATATCCATCAATAAATTGATGACACCATTTGTAAACAATTCCTGAAGCGAATTAATATCGTTCATAATTCTTACCAGAATTGATCCTGCTGATCTTTGGTCAAAGAAGCGGTTACTGAGCCATTGTACGTGAGTAAATAAATGCTTCCGCAAATCATAAATGACACTTTGACCTAAAATATTCATCCATTTGATTCTGAATACATTGGCGATGTAATTAATGATATAAAGTCCAGCAATGACACCTACCAGCTGCATGAGCAGATCGCCATCTCTTCCGGCAATCGCTTCATCGATGACATACATCCCGATTAAAATCGGAATAATAAGTCTGACCGCTGTTGTTACAAGTACCATTATGATAGATAGCGGCAGCAGCTTTTTTGAATAGGGTTTGAGGTATCTGAGAAGTCTCCAGAGCTGAAGCCAGTTGAACGGCTTTTCAATTACCTGGTCTGTTGAATATTTAAATCTGTTTTGTATCCGTTGATCACTGCTCATATTGTCACCTCGTTCCAGTCGCAGAAAGTGATTTTTGATCCTTGTACTGAATGTCATAAATTCTCTTATACTGCCCCTCAAGATGAATCAGTTCATCATGGGTGCCTCTATGTGTAATTTCTCCGTTATCAAAAACAAAAATTTCATCTGCATGTTTTAATGATGAAATCCGGTGAGCAATAATAAAGGTTGTACGTCCTTTCATTACCTCTTTTAGTGCTTTTTGAATATTGAACTCTGTCTGCATATCTACAGCACTTGTCGCATCGTCTAAGATCAATATACTCGGATCAAGACAGATCGCACGTGCAATTGCAATTCTCTGCTTTTGTCCCCCTGATAAACCAAGCCCTCTTTCACCAAGCATTGTATCGTAGCCGTCCGGCATCTCCATAATAAAATCGTGCGCTTCAGCTTTTTTAGCAGCATCTATGATCTCTTCCATTGTCGCCTCAGGCTTCCCAAAAGCAATGTTAGCTTTAATTGTTGAAGAAAACAGGAAGGATTCCTGCAGCACGAAGCCGACATTTTTACGAAGGGATCTGATGGTATAGTCACTGACTTCTTTTCCATCAATCAGCACTGATCCTTCTGTTGGTTCATAAAAGCGGGTCATCAGCTGCGTGATACTCGTCTTTCCTGATCCGGTAGCACCGATCAACCCGATTGTTTTTCCGCCTGAAACTTTGAATGATACATTGTTTATAGCTTTTTCATCATCAGCCGTATAGTTTAAAGAAACGTTTTTAAACTCCACTTCTCCTTTTGAACGTGTAAGTTCAATTGCATCAGGCTTTTCTTTAATCGTTTCTTCAGCTTCTAAAATTTCAAGCAGACGTTCTCCTGAAGCTTTTGACTGTGAGAACTGATTGATCGTAAATCCAAGGTTCATAATTGGCCAGATGATGAAGCCTACCAGACTGTAGAACGCTGTTAATTCACCAGCAGTCAAGTTCCCATTGACCACCAGGTATCCACCGTACCCAAGCAGCATGATTACACTGACGTTTCCGAGGAATTCCATGAGCGGGAAATATTTTGCCCATACATCGGATGTGAATAAGTACTTTTCTTTATAATCCTGATTGGAGCTGTTGAACTTATCGATCTGATGTTCTTCTCTCGATAATGACTTTACTGTATTAATCCCACTGATATTTTCCTGAACGTTTGTATTCAGCTTTCCAAAAGACTTTCTTACACCACGGAAAGCCGGGTGAACTTTTTTATCGAACTTATATACTGCCACTGCTAGAAACGGAATCGACAGCATCGTAACGATTGTCAGCGGTACTGAATAATAAAGCATAACGCCAGTCGTAACGACAAGCAGCAGTACAAGTCTGATCAATTCAGCAAACCCGAATGATAAAAAGAAGCGGAACCCTTCTACATCTGCAGTCAGACGTGACATAATGTCACCGGTTTTCGCATTATCGTAATACTGAAATGGCAGGCTCTGCAGCTTATCATATAATCTTTCACGCAGATCATACACAGCAATAATACCAAACAGGTCACCGTTGTACTGTGATATGAAAGTGGCTATTCCTTTAACAGCCATAATGCCGATAAAGCCGAATGCAAGATACGGAATCAAATTATATCTGCCCTCTCCTACCACATCATCAATTGTAATCTGCAAAATAATCGGATAAACAATTGTAATCAGCGTCATCACAAATAAGAAAATAATCGATAATATAAAGTGACGTTTATGAGGCCAGTAAAATTCTTTTAACTTCTTAAAAACATCCATCGTTTATCCCTCCTTTTTCAAATTCCTTCTATATAAATAGACACCTCTTAAATATATCGGTTTTCGAAATATATTTCCACCTTTATTTGAATTTTTTCTCATTTCTTACTATTGTACAGCTTATCCCCTTAAAGCTAAAAAAAGATCAGCCCGCAGGCTGATCTTTTATCATTCATTCGTATTAAAGTGTCTTTTGACCTGGCTTCCAGTTAGCCGGGCAAAGTCCACCTGTCTGAAGTGCCTGAAGTACGCGAAGTGTTTCGTCTACGTCACGGCCGATGTTGTTATGGAATACAGTCTGATACATAAGCTCACCTTCAGGGCTGATGATGTAAAGGCCGCGAAGTGCAATTCCTTCATCTTCAATCAGTACGCCATATTCGCGTGATACCTGGTGGTTTGTATCTGCTGCAAGCGGATAGTTCAGATCGCCAAGACCATTGTCTTTACGCTCTGTGTTGATCCATGCAAGGTGTGTGTGGATTGTATCAGTAGAAACCCCGATAATTTCTGCATCAAGGTCTTCAAATTCGTCGTAACGATCTGACATTGCAGTGATTTCAGTTGGACATACAAAAGTGAAGTCCATTGGATAGAAGAATAATACTGTCCATTTATCTTCTTTCATGTTTTGTTCTAGGCTTACTTTTCCAAATTCTTTGTTCGCAAGTACTGCGTCCATTTCAAAGCGTGGCGCCTGCTTGCCTACCATACGTTCTGCCATTGAAAATCCCTCCAAATAATCATTCTGATCAGACAAAGAATCTCTTTCTCTGATTAAACTCACGAGTCCCATCATAATATACTAAATTTGAATAGTCAATTTCATTCAAGACAATTACGAATTTAATTAAAAACTTCATCTAATTTCTTGATTCACGTTTTCCTGTTTGTTATAAGGGTATAGTAGGACGATAGATTGAACAGGAGAAAGGATGACAGTCATTGGATAACATACTGAATTTAAGCACACTCGGTGCAAGACTTGCTGATTATGAGTGGGGTGCCCTCTTTATAGACATTGGCATCGTAGCACTGAAAATAATCGGCATTCTGATTGTCTACTTAATTGTCAAAGCAATTGGTAACAGATTACTTTCAGGAATCTTTGCTAAATATGAAAGCAGAGAAAATATTTCTGTTGGAAGAGCCCGTACTTTAGAAAGTCTCACCAAAAATGTCTTTGGTTATGCACTACTTTTCATACTCATTGTGACAATTTTGCAGCTTGTAAATATTGACGTAACTGCACTGATTGCAGGTGCCGGTATCGTCGGTCTTGCAATCGGATTTGGTGCACAGGGTCTGGTAAGCGATGTAGTAACCGGGTTTTTTATTCTTTTAGAAAAGCAGATTGATGTAGGTGATTACATTACAACAGGGGAATTTTCAGGGATCTGTGAGGATGTTGGTCTTAGACAGACTAAAATCAGAGGATTCGATGGTACGCTCCACTTCGTACCTAACCGTGAAATCACAAGTATGAGTAACCATTCACGCGGCAATATGCGTGCGATGATTGATATTGGCATTTCATATGATGATGATATTGATAAAGCAATCAAAGTGCTGCAGGATGTATGCGATAAAGTCGCTGCGTCTAACAGCGCGATTATTGATGGACCAAATGTTGTAGGTGTTCAGGAACTTGGCTCATCAGACGTTGTGATCCGAGTGATTGGACAGACGGCAAATATGGAACAGTGGGCTGTTGAGAGAGAGCTCAGAAAAGAAATGAAGGAAGCACTTGACCGCAACGGGATTGAAATACCGTTTCCACATCAGGTATATGTACAAAAAGAAGCGTAATCGTAAAAGCCCGGGACTTGACGTTCCGGGCTTTTAACCGTTCCGCTTCGCTTCAGGCGGGCGCTTTTGGCAGGTACCGCGGTAAGCCTGCTTGAGTCGCTGCCTTACGCTGCACTAAATTATTATCTTAACTTAATGGGTCATAAACTTACCTATTTAAAAGCTACACAGATAATCTTATTTACTTCTCAAATAATCCGTAATAAATCCGATTGCAGGGTCAATTGCTTTTTCATCCGGGTTCAGTTTTGCGTGATGCAGCCCGTATTCAGACCCTACCCCCAGCCAGAACATAAAGCCCGGTATTTTCTTCAGAAAATAACCGAAGTCTTCTCCTGTCATTGCTTTATCACATTCAATGCAGGTAATCGCTGAATGCCCTTCAGCAAATGCCATAAAATCAGCCGTTAACTGATGATCATTGTAGACCATATAATAAGGCTGATTGAATTCAATCTTTACTTCACAGTCAAATGCCAGCGCAATTCCGTCACAAATTGCTGATACTCTTGTTTTAAGTGTTTCCATCACTTCAGGGTCAAGACTTCTCATTGTACCGTTAAGCTCAGCCGTTTCTGCAATAATGTTGCCAACTGTACCTGCTTCAAGCTTTCCAACGGTAATAACCGCACTATTCAGCGGGTCAATTGATCTGGCTACTATCGATTGCAGCTGAGTAATGAGATGGGCACCGGCAACGATCATATCCTTTGTTTTATGTGGATAAGCTGCGTGTCCGCCCTTGCCTTTCAGCATAATTTTTAATTCTGATGTATTTGCAAAAAGAAGCCCTTCTTTTACAGCGATTTCCCCCGCTTTGTATTCAGGAGCGATATGAAGCCCCATGATCTCATCAGGCATCCACTCTCTCATTTCTTCAGACTGAAGCATTCGGGCTGCACCACCAGGGCCTTCTTCAGCAGGCTGAAATATGAAAAGGATATGGTCACTAAGCGGTTCTCTTGAAAGATTCGTCAGCACACCGAGTGCGATACTCATATGAAAATCATGACCGCACGCATGCATATATCCCGGGTGTTCCGATGAAAATGGCAGATTAGTCTGTTCGGTAATCGGCAGGCCGTCAATGTCGGTTCTGTAAGCCAGCGTTCGCGGATGATCACCGGTTCCTTTTACCAATACAAAGATACCTGTCTCCCAGGTCTTAATTGATATAGATTCCTGGGGCAGTGTGTGTATATATTCCAGGAGATACTTCTGTGTTTTGAATTCCTGATAGCCGACCTCCGGAATTTTGTGGAGATCTCTGCGGACCTGAATAAATGATTCCATATCATTACACCTTTCAAACGAATTTTTTCATGAAAAAAACGCAGAATGTCATCTGCGTTTTTTAAAGCAGCTATTACAGCTGACGTAGTTCCTGCTTAATTTCTGTTTTAGATTTCGTTTTTTCATCGATTTTCTTGAGTACTTTAGCAGGAGTACCTGCAACTACTGTATAAGATTCAACGTCTTCAATCACAATTGCACCTGCAGCAACTACTGCACCTTTACCTACTGTGACACCTTCAAGAACGACAGCATTTGCACCAATTACAACATCATCTTCAACGATAACAGGCTTTGCCGATGGCGGCTCAATTACGCCCGCAAGTACAGCGCCTGCACCGATATGACAGTTCTTACCGACTGTTGCACGTCCGCCTAATACTACGTTCATATCAATCATTGTTCCTGATCCGACAACAGAACCAATATTAATTGATGCACCCATCATGATTACAGCATTATCACCGATCTCTACCTGATCACGGATAATTGCACCCGGCTCAATACGCGCTTTAATATTTTTCAGGTCAAGCATCGGGATCGCAGAATTTCTACGGTCGTTTTCTACAACATAATCCCAAATCTGATCTGTATGCTTTTCAAGTGCCGGCTGGATGTCAGCCCATTCACCAAAGACTACACCTGACCCTTCAGATAAGAATGTCTGTGATTCGTCTCCGAAGTTGATTTTATGCAGGTCAGCACCTTTTACATATACTTTTACAGGCGTCGATTTTTTCGCATTCTGTATATAGGAAATAATTTCATTTGCATCCATTGTATTCATATGAATTCCCCTCTCAATCTTTTGTATCATTATACAACTGTCTTTTACTTTATCAGATCACCGTACCACATTACAAGTGATCAATATTAGAAAATTTCATTTAATTCGATTCACCTAATCGAGGTGCTTTTGAACGGATTGAATAAAGGCTTCTACTTGGGGAAGTTCAAAAGCTGACTGGTATCCAATAAGCCATGTATCTCTTTTTAGAGTCTGATCTTCTGTGTGAAGTGGTGTACAGAAAACATTTTCCTGCCCTGTCAGCGTAATAGACGGCAGAATTGCATAACCTATTCCATTCAGTGCCATCTGTTTACACGTTTCGATCTGATCTACAAGAATATTCTGCCTCGGTGAAATTTGAAACTGTCTGCTCCACCATTCCTGTATTTCCTGATAATAAGTTGAATCACTTTTGAACTGAATAAAAGGTCTTTCAGTCAGATGGAGATCCTCCACGCGTTTAATTTCTTTGTCTACCAGATACAGCTGGTCTTGAAAAAGATGCATTTTTGGTCCATTCCAGTCAGGTGTGCCCCGGATGATACCAATATGAACCTCTCCATTATAGACAGCCTGAAGAATCTCACTGCTCCATCCTGTCATGAGTGAGATTCTGGCGTGTGCATTGGTTTCAACAAAGTCTTTTAACACTTTAGGCAGCCAGTTCTGACCAACTATTGATGCACAGGCAATTTTCAGTGTACCGTACACTTTCGCGTCCATCGCCAGAATCTGTTCTTTCACCGATTCTTCCTTCTTAATGATCTCTCTTGCCATCCCGACAATCATCTCTCCTGCAGGTGTTAAGGTTAAGCCTTTTTTGGAGCGGATAAAAAGCGGTTTCTGCCACTCTTTTTCAAGTGTCTGAAGGCGCTGAGAGAGAGCCGGCTGAGATACAAACAGCCTTTCAGCAGCTTTTCTCATATTCATTTCCTCTGCTAATACATCGAGCATACGGTAATCAGAATGGTTCATCTCTCAATCATCCTATTCTTTTCGAGGTAAAAACAGTATAAAAAACAGGCTGATCACAGCAAACGCAAAGACGATCAGATACACAATATTTAATCCGTCTGTCATTGCGGTTTGCAGCTGCTGAAGAACACCCGGTTCAATCTGACTTCTCTGTTCTGCTTCGAGCAGCCGGTTTACTGCGTCAACACCCATAGATCTGACTTCAGGATTCTCGCTTTTTTCAAATGTTGACCTGATCGAAGAATTTAATATACCGCCAAGAAGCGCTACACCAACCGTACTGCCAAGGTTCCTCATAAACATATTCGCTGCAGTCGCTGCACCACGCAGCTTCCATGGAACAGCACTTTGAATTGATACAATGAAAGAAGTCGTTGTCAGTCCCATACCGACTCCGACGAAGAATGAAGAAACCGTTGGCCAGAGGGGACCGTAATCAGGCTTCATTAAGACAAAAAGCAATGAACCGATGATTAACGAAATTCCGCCGATCAGGCTGGTCCGGTAATAACCGATTTTAATCAGCAGTCTCCCGGCCACCGTTGCAGCAATCGGCCAGCCAATAGACATTGCCGTTAATGTAAATCCTGCAATCGTCGCGCTTTCTCCCATTACCCCCGTTACAAATGCAGGCAGGTAACTTGAGATTCCGATCAGCAGAACCCCTGTTGTCAAAGATACGATATTCGCAACAAAAATTGCCCGGTTTCTCCAGATGGAAAATGGCATCATCGGGTCAGGTGCTGTTAATTCGTGTCTGACAAACAGGATAATAATCAGAACAGATACGGCAAGCATGCTAAGAGCAGTCGGGGACAGCCATGGTATTGAAATTCCGCCCTCAACTAATAAGTATAATAATATTGTAAGCCCGGCTGATAACAGGACTGCGCCTTTATAATCAATCGGTGATGTATTTTTTTCAACATTTTCTTTTAAGAATATCCATAGTACTGCCAGAGAAAGAATGCCAAGCGGTACGTTGATCCAGAACACATATTGCCAGCCAATTGTCTCAACCAGCAGACCGCCAATGGCAGGCCCCATCACTGCAGAGATCCCCCATACGCTTGAGAGATAACCCTGAATTTTGGCACGCTCTTCTTTTGAATAAATATCACCGACAATTGTAGAAGCGATAGGCATGACTGCTCCTGCACCCAGACCCTGAATAAATCGGAATACAATGAGCCATTCCATTGATTCAGCAAAACCGCATAAAATAGACCCGATCAAAAATAGTGACATTCCAAGCGTCAGTGCCGGCTTTCTGCCAAAAATATCTGATAGCTTTCCATATAACAGCACAGTCACTGTACTCATTAGTAAATAAGATGAAAAAACCCAGCTATATAGCTGGAATCCTCCCAGGTCAGCTGTGATCGCCGGCATGGCTGTCGAGACGATTGTTGCTTCAATTGCCCCGACAAACATTGCAAGCATGACAGCTGCCAGTATAAATGGCCGGTATTTTAATCTCCCGTGCTCATATTCTGAATGTGACATTGATAAGCTCCCTCGACGTTACGAACGTTGAATTTGTTTGTGGATGTGACGCTGCAGCTGCTTTAGCATCACTCTTCTGGTCAGAAGTCCCTCAAAATATCCTTCAGGACTCATGACGCATACAAATGGATGGTCTACGAGAAGGTTAAGCGCAAATTGAAACTGGTCTTCCTTTTTTAAAGATGGAATATCCGAGCGCATGACATCTTTTACTTTTTTTTCATTTAATCTGCCAAACTCAATCTCCTCAAGTCCAAGCATTGAATCTGTGATCATCTGAACACTGATCAGACCTTTCAGATGATAAGTGGCATCAAGGACTGGAATCGATGAATATCCGCTTTTCGTCAGTACGAGCAGCGCATGTTCTGCTGTGTTCATTTCCTGTACATGTGCTATTTTTTCTGATGGTATAATATATTGACTGATTGGCGTCTCTAAGAATTCTTTATGTTCTGTAGTTAACATCAGTATAAACCCCTTTTACAAAATCTCTCTTTACACATCATAACATAATCTCAATCTTCCCCCACTATGTTGCAGCAGGTTTTAGCTAAAAAAATCCATTAAAAAAACCGGTTAGCCCGGTTTCTTCATTACGCCTGATTATTATTTTCTTCCTGAAGCAGTTCATAAATTTCAATTGCAGTCATATCAATGTTGTCAAAAGGATATTTTTGCGGTTTTTGATCTTTATCATACACTTCAAGCTCGAACGTATCGTTTGTGCCAAAATATTTCACCTGACACACTCTTTTACCGTTCAGTTCGAAAAAGCGGGAAGGAACTTCACCTGACTGATCCTGTTCCTGCAATGTTTTAAGTCTTTGAATAATACCCATCAGTTGAGACATGTGGTATTCTCCCTTCTGTTTGTTGATCATTTCATTATAACATTTGATGAGGAGTTACAGATGATAAAGAATCAATTTTGATGAAATCTCCATCATCATTCCCTTATTCGGCTCTAACAAAACAAAGAATACTATAACACACATCTTCAACTCATAACAGCGCAAATTCATGATCCATTCAGAGAGACTGCAAATTCTTTGACACAGCAAGGTATTTACGGGAAACTAGGTATAGATACAAATCGTTAAAAGGATGTGAGTTTCGTGCAAAAGGTAACTTTGTACACTCAGCCTCAGTGCCCACCCTGTGAAATTGTCAAGCGCTTTTTTAAAGCTAACGATATTCAATTTAATGAGATTAATATAAAAGAAGATCTTTCTTCTCAGGAATACATGATTAAAACGCTGGAATCTTACTCTACTCCAACGGTTTTGATCAATGACCAGGACGTAGTAAGAGGCTACAACCTGGAAGCACTGGCTGAAAAATTAAATATTTCGTGTGACTAAACCGGCCTCTGTGCCGGTTTTTTTACATCATATAATATAAAATAATTCCAACACCAGCAATCCCTGCAAGACTGTAAATAATTATAACAGGGTTGAATAGAACGGGATGATTCTGTACTTCGTCAGAAACCTCATCCCGTTCACTCTTTTTATTCGCTGCCTGCAGCGTACCTGCAAGTCCAAAAAGACAAATTAAAACAATAACTGAAATTGTAAGGATTGTAACCAAGCGATCGCCACCTTTAGTCTTTAGTAATAAGGTGGTCGATTCATCTTAATTTATACAATCTGCATTTAGAAAGGAAATGCATTCAGCCACTGTCCACCGTCCAGTGTTACACATTCACCGTTCATATAAGCTGCGTCTTCTGACAACATAAAAGCAGCAAGCCCTGCAATTTCTTCAGGCTTTCCAAGACGTTTTAACGGAACACTCTGTAAGGTTCTCTGAGCAGCTTCTTCAGACTGAAACAGTTTCTCAGCACCACCAGTTCTTTCAATCGGTCCGGGAGCAATGGCGTTTGCTCTGATTCCATATTTGTGTCCCCATTCAACAGCAATGGTCCTCGTAAGTGATAATACCCCTGCCTTTGCAGCAGCCGAATGAGCAACACCAGCTCCGGCATTCCATGCATATGTAGCGACCATATTAATGATGACACCTTTAATTTTGTGCTCAATCCAGTAATCTCCTACTGCTTTTGTACAGTTGAAAGTACCGTTTAGCACAATATCAATGACTGATCTCCACGCATTAGCGGACATTTTCTCAACCGGACAGATAAAGTTACCTGCTGCATTATTAATAAGCCCGTCTACTGTGCCAAAATGCTGAACCGCTGTTTTTACCATCTGCTCTGCCATCTCAGGTTCACGGACATCCATTTGAAAATACTGAACGTCAGATCCAATCTCTTCAACTGCAGATTTCAGCTTTTCCTCATCTCTACCTGTTATTAAGACAGAATGTCCATCATCTGCAAGCCTTTTTGCCATATACTTCCCCATTCCGTTTGAACCACCCGTTACGATATACACTTTTCCCATCTGAACCCCTCCTCAATATAATGAATGACTATTCATTCATTATACTATCAGTTGCTGCCAGATTCAATTTATTCCTGATAATGCAGATAAAATAAAAAACTGATCCAGCCCTTGAGGCCAAATCAGTTTACTGATGGTGATCCTGGTGAATTGTACTTTTGTGATGCAGCTTTGCAATTGCACGTACAATTGTTTTTTTCTTATTAAAGCCAGTCGCAGAGACGTGTTCATTGTTCAGTTCTGCATAAGCCGTTCCTTTAGAAATATCTTCATTAAAGCCTTCGATATAAACAGTAATAACGCCTGATGTAACAGGTATACGTAGAATATTTAGTGTCAGCCCTTTTTTCAATTGAAAAAGCTCCTTTAGTAAATTACTTAAATTCTGCACAACAGCTTTACAGTAAACTACTAAAAGAAAAATGTCAATCTATCTTTCAGACGATATCAAGCAGCTTTTTTTCCATTTCCTCTGATGGCAGCGGTTTGCTGAAAAAATAACCCTGACCTTTTTGGCACTGTTCATTTCTCAGGAAGGATACCTGTTCTATTTCCTCTACACCTTCTGCAACTACCTCAAGACCCAGGCTGTGCGCCAGATGAATAATCGTTTTTGTAATGGCCGCATCTTTGCACTCAGACTGAATCTCCCTGACAAATGACTGGTCTATTTTTAAAATATCGATTGGAAATAACCTCAGATAATTAAGAGATGAGTATCCTGTACCAAAGTCATCCACTGAAATTTTCACACCGATTTTTTTAAGCTTTTTCAACATAATCAATGTGGTATTCATATTACTCATGGCGCTTTCAGTGATTTCTATTTCAAGCAGACGTGGGTCAATTTGATATTTTTTCAAAGCATTCATGATGACTTGATCAAAATCAGTTTGTGTAAATTGCTTTGGAGATATATTAACGGCAATTCTGATCTGTTTTATTCCCTGAAGTGCCCATGTTTTCAGCTGCAGGCACGCCTGGTCAATTACCCATGCGCCAATTGAGTGAATCAGTCCGTTTTCTTCAGCAATTGGAATAAATTCAGATGGAGGCACTGCACCAAATTTCCGGTTATTCCACCTGAGCAGTGCTTCGACACTTGTGATCTCCCCATTTTGCAGGTCGACCTGCGGCTGATAGTGAAGCGTGAGCTCATTTAATTCGACAGCCCTTCTCAGATGCGTCTCCATAATCATACGATTCGGAAAAGCCTGTGTCATCTCATCATGATAAAAGCCTACACCGGGACTACCATTATTCTTTACGATATGCAGAGCCTGTGCTGCACGGTTGATCAGCACTTCACTCTGAATACCATCCAACGGGAAAATACTGATTCCTATACTTGCAGATACAAAGTATTCCTGGCTGTTAATGGTAAACGGCTCCTGGAATAATGAAAGTACCCTGTCAGCAAACTCCTTTGATTCCACAGGGGTAGTATGATGCAGCAAATAGACAAATTCATCTGCATTCAGTCTGTAAAGTGCATCTTTACCCGCAAGAATCGAACGCAATCTGCCCGCTACCTTTTTCAGCAATTCATCGCCCGCGTTAAAGCCAAGCGTGTTATTGAGCTTCTTAAAGTGATCAAGGTTCAGACATAAAATAGAATGTGTATCACTTGTCAGTTCAGATAACTTATCAATATGACTGCTGAATGCCTGGCGGTTATAAAGACCTGTCAGTCTGTCATGAAAATAGAGGAAATCCATTTTTTCTTTTGTTTCCTGCTCATCTGTAGCGTCTCTGACGATCAGAAATACACCTTTTGGCTGATCCTGTACGATAATCGGTATAAATTTTGCATGAACCACAATTGCGGTTCCATCCGCGGTTTCAGCCGGGACAAAATGCAGCTCATGAGGACCCTCAGTTACTGCTTTTTGAATACAATTAACCGCGTTAAATGCAGCACCTGCAGGAAATAAAGCTGTAATCGTCTGATCAATCAGCTGATCAGACTGAGCTGAAAAAGTTTTAATGGCTGCCTGATTAACAGACGTAATGACACCACGATCCGATAGCGTTAATATGGCATCCAGATTATGCTGAATAATAGACTGGTAATGTTCATGCAGGTTTCTGAGCTTATTCTTTTCGTTTTCTTCATCTGTAACATCCCGGACAACTGCAATCATATAACGCTGCTTGCTAAGGTGATCCTCAAGCGAAGTCAGATTTGTTTCATAATAAAAAGAGTTACCGTCTTTTAAGATCAGATCTCTGTATCTGAAATCACTGTCAATCTTCTGTGCATGCCGATAAAGACCGCTTAGCTTCTGTCCCAGCCCGTCCATCACTTCACTCAGGCTCTTCCCGAGTATTTGATCAGCTGATTTATTCACTATATCAAGTGCAGACTGATTAACGTATTTATAAATAAATTCATCGTTTACTTCTTCCATAATAAATACTGCGTCTGCTATATGTTTCGTAATAATTACGGAGAGCATATCAAAAATATGAGTCTGTACGTTCATTTGATCATCAATTGACTTTATATGCGGAGTATCCATTCGTCCATCCTTCCAATCATCATACTACGTTCATCATTTCAAATATTAATTTCAAAGTCAATCGTTTTATGAACCTTTAGACGCATTAAGTATAGTTAAATATACTTATCACTCTTCTCCCTCACTGATTCGATATGCCTCTTCAAGACAGATTTTCTGTGCATGAATTTCAGCAGTGGCTCCTTTTTCCACATAAGCGTACACACCATTTTGATCCTGAACTCTTGCTTTCATATTGTCTGAGAGCTGAAGGTCCAGAATTTTTTTGATACGTTTTTTGTGGATCTGTTCAGTGATCGGAAAGAGCAGCTCAACCCGCTTATCCATATTACGTGTCATCATGTCAGCTGACGAAAGCAGACATTTTTCTTCACCATTATGATAAAAGTAATAAATTCTGCTGTGCTCAAGAAATCTGCCAACGATGCTTCTGACGGAAATATGCTCGCTGACGCCCTCAATACCCGGCTTTAAACAGCAGATCCCTCTGATAATCAGTTCAATTTTCACACCCGCTGCAGAAGCTTCATAAAATTTGATGATAAGCGGTTTGTCAGTCAGAGAATTCATTTTGGCAATAATATGTCCATTTTTGTGCTTTTTATGAAAAGCGATTTCCTTATCTATCATATCTATAAATGAATCACGTATTGAAAATGGCGCAACAATCAGATGATGGTAGGATGGCTTTTCAGTATAGCCGCTCAAATAATTAAAAAAGTTGGTGGCATCAGTACCGAATTTTCTCTTTGTGGTGATAATGCCCATATCAGTATAAATTTTTGCAGTCTGATCATTATAATTGCCGGTTCCGAGATGAACGAATCGTTCAATTTTCTGATCTTTTTTCCGCACAATTAATGTGATTTTGCTATGCGTTTTTAAAAAGGTCATACCGTAAATGACGTGGCACCCCGCTTTCTCCAGTTCTTTGGCCCATTGCACATTGTTTTCTTCATCAAACCTGGCTTTTAATTCGACCAGCACAGTAACCTGTTTACCATTTTCAGCTGCTTTTTTTAACGCATTAATAATGGGTGATCCCCCGCTGACACGGTAGAGCGTCTGCTTAATCGCCAGTACGTCAGGGTCTTCAGCTGCTTCATCGATAAAGTCTACGATCGGATTAAATGATTCGTATGGATGATGAAAAAACAGATCCCGCTTTAATGCCTTATCAAAAATATTTTCACCAGGCTGAAGATCCCCTGGCGGCTGAGGGATAAAGGATTCAAAAATGAGATTATCCTTATCTTTAGCGCATGTTTTAATAAAATCAAACAGACAGGTCAAATCAAGGGGTCCACGAATTGAATAGACATCAATTTCTTCGATTTCAAGCTCTTCAGTCAAGATTGACAGCAGCTTTTGAGGTGCTTCATCGTGTTCAATTTCAAGCCTGACAGCAGCTCCCCATTTTCTTTTCTTCAGTTCTTTTTCGATTTCAAGCAAAAGGTCACGTGCTCCTTCTTCATGAATCGTCAGATCGGCATTACGCGTAATTCTGAACAGCAGACTGGATGTGACGCTGTAACCGATGAAAAGTCTGTCAAGATAATGCTTCATCACATCTTCAAGCATGATAAATTCATAACCAGTAATAGAAGGCAATCTGATAAAGCGTGGAAGCACGGAAGGCACCTGAACAATTGCAACTTTCTTTTCCTGATGCTTACTTGATAATTCAACAATCATATTGAGACTTTTATTTAATAAAATCGGGAATGGACGGTACGCATCTACTGCGAGTGGTGTAAGAACAGGAAAAATCTGCTCCTTAAAAAAATGCTCAGTAAATTGCTGCTGTTTAGCAGAAAGCTGATCCATTGATTTAATTGAAATATCTTCTTTTTTCAGTTCCTTCATAAGTGTGGAAACTGTCTGATACTGCAGCTTAACAAGATGATGCGTTTTTTCAGAAATCGCACTAAGCTGCTGTTTCGGTGTGAGTCCGGCTTTGTTTTCAGGCTTAGTAAAATTCGCTTTTACCTGGTCCTTCAAACCCGCTACTCTCACCATAAAAAACTCATCCAGGTTCGAACTGAAAATAGCTAAAAATCTCAGCCTTTCAAGAAGAGGATTTGTCATATCATAAGATTCTTCCAGCACCCGCTGATTAAAAGCCAGCCAGCTGAGCTCACGGTTATTGAAGTATTCCGGTTTACTGAATTTTTTATGGCTGTGTCCCATCATTATCTCTCCTATACTTCCTGAGTAATTGAAATAAAGTCGAGTTCTATTGATGTCTTCAATGTTTTTTCAAGATGTTTCTTCTGTTTATTTGCCTGATACTCTTCTGCCAGCGTTCTCCCCTCTGCATACAGGCTCAAATACAGTGTGTCACCTTTCTTTCTCATCTCAATCTGATTGATCAGGTTTCTTTTTGATCCATTCAGACTGTAAGCAAGCTTAATCAAAGAACCGATCAATCTGATCTCATGCAGTTCTTCTTCAGTGAACCAGTCGTCAAAAGGCTCTAAATACTGCTGAAACATCGATTTGCTTTTAAAGGATGCAGCGAGTGCTAGCGCGATGCGGTCTTTATGTAAGACGCCGTCAATTGATCGATTCGCAATGATATAAAAAGTATGCTGACTGCTTGAATCTGAATCAATATATTCTCCCAGATAATAAAGGAATGCTGCCCTTTTAACGAGTTGTTTACCAAATGATGATTCACTGATCTCACCCACTGCCTCCAGGTGAGAATATAGCTCTGAAGCAAGTGAAATCATATGGTCTGCTTCAGATCTTTCGATGGCGTAATCAAAAGCAAGCTCATTCATGCTCGATAAAAACACTTTTTCCTTATCAAGCGGTGCCGCGTATTTTTTCATCAGTTCTCTGAATACAATCCCATCCCGCAGACCTTTTCTGCTGAACATGAATCCTTTCGCATCAACAATGTCATAAAGCTCACAGAAAACCTGAGAAGCAGGCGCAATAATATCAGTCCGGTCACTTGACAGCCCGTCAAGCTTTTCTAATTCTTCCTTTGACATCTCAATCAGTTCATCATTTACTTCTTTGAGATCATTTTCTGTCATCCAGTATTGATGGACACCAGCAACCGGATAATTGACAGATTGCTGATGGATTTGTGCGATGTTACGCGCACTTCCGCCAATCGCAACAATCGGAACCTTCTTATCAGCCAGCCAGTCCAGACTTAAAAAAGACTCCCGTAAAAATTTAATGAGCTTTTTTCTTTCGCCCTTTGTCATCTGGTCGCCTCCCATAAAGTCTTTTTTAAGAGAAACCGCTCCAAACGGAAAGCTGTGTGAATGCTGAAGCTGTTTATGTTCGTAATACGTAACTTCAGTACTCCCTCCACCGATATCAATCGTTACTGCAGACATAACAGGTGTTGAA
Source organism: Jeotgalibacillus malaysiensis (assembly GCA_000818095.1). Classification (NCBI taxonomy): domain Bacteria; kingdom Bacillati; phylum Bacillota; class Bacilli; order Caryophanales; family Caryophanaceae; genus Jeotgalibacillus; species Jeotgalibacillus malaysiensis. The sequence goes on along the minus strand of CP009416.1, from coordinate 1,387,327 downwards.
TGAATCACTGCCAGAAAGCCGAAAAACGCCTCTTCCTCTTCTGTCAGAATCTTAATGTCAATCCCGGTCTGTTTTTTCATCCGCTTCACAATCTCATCACTGTTTTGCGCCTGGCGGACAGCTGCAGTTGCTGCTGCACGGATATCTTTAATACCGTGAAAATCAATAATTTCATTAAAAGCAAGCAATGCTTCCTCAAGAATAGCTACTCCCTCATCCGTCAGATTTTGCTCATCATCCAGATACATTTTTAAACGTGCGACTGTTTTAATGTTCTCAACTTCTTTCATTCCTTTTTCAGGATCGTATTCATAAAGAACCAGCCTGATTGTATTTGAACCGATATCAATTACTGCTGTTTTATTCTTCAACCCTCATCACGCTCCAGCTTTAAATTTTCAGTTATTTGAGGTATACTTGTCCAAATCATAGAAAAAGGTAGTGACAATATGAGTGAACCCTCAGAACTTTCTTCACAGCGAATTGCCCAGGCGATTTTCACCGTCAACAAACATGCTAAAACAGCACCGGATTCAAGATTTCTCTATCAGATGAAAAAAGCTGCCATTGATCAAATGCTGAAAGAAGGAAAAGCTAAAAAAGTCGGTCTTCAATATTCCAGAAATCCAGGGTTAAGTCAGCAGCGCTCAGACTTGCTTGTAGAGTGTGCAGACTATATGTTTCATATCCCTCCCCAAAAATCAGACTTCAAAGAACTCCCGCATCTCGGTAAGCTTTCAGACAATGTGAGAAACCCCAAAACCAGAATGAACCTAAGGGAAGCTAAGACCATTTTGCAGTCTTACACTGGCCTGAAACCTGCACCTGCGCAAAACCAGCAGAAAACGGCTTATCAGCGTCCAGTATTTAAGCGGTTAGGTGAATAACTTATAATACTCTCTTCCCTTAACTGTATAGCCAAAAAACCGGAGCAGCTGAATTATTTAACTGCTCCGGTTTTGTCTTATTATAGCATCCTAGAGAATTGGCTATTTAGCAGCCCCTTCAACAACTTTAAAGAATTAAACGGTCAATAGAATGAATCAGCTGATTAATTTCAGGTTTACTGATCTGATCATCCGCGCCTACCCTGCTTCCTTTATGCTTTAAGTCATCAGTGATCAATGAAGAAAAGATAATGACCGGTAATTTACTTAGTTTTGTATGTTCTTTAATTCGTTTCGTTAAGTGATGCCCATCCATCTGAGGCATTTCAATGTCAGTAATAATGAGCTGAACATGTTCTTCAACAGGCGACTGGTCCGCAGTCAGTGATTCAAGATAGCGAAGCGCATCCTGACCGTTCTCAAAAAACTCAGCCTGGTCATACCCTGCTTCTGTCAGTGTGTCTGAAAGCAGCTGTCTGAGAAGCGGTGAGTCTTCTGCGACTACCAGCTTTTTCTCTGACCTTTCCCGTACGCCAAGCTTCTTCACCATCCCTACATTAATCCCTGTTTCCGGATTGATCTCAAGAATAATACTCTCGAAGTCGAGTAACAGGAGCATATCTTCATTTCGCTTAATCACACCAATCACTTTCGTATGATGACTCTGATACATATCAGATGGCTTTTCGATCTGGTCCCATGAAACCCTGTGAATCATCGATACGTTATCTACATGAAAAACAACCTTCTGTTGATTAAATTCAGATACAATGTACTTTTCCTGTGAAGCTGATTCAGCTGATCCGCTGCCAAGCACCTGTCTCATATCTATTACAGGTAATACTTCTCCTCTCAGCTGAATAATTCCTTTTATATAATGATGTGAATGCGGGATTGGAATCACCGGTACCGGCTGAATGATTTCTTTCACTTTGATCACATTTATCCCGTACTTGCTGCCGTTCACTTCAAATTCAACGATTTCAAGTTCATTTGTCCCGCTCTCAAGCAGGATCCCATTATGTTCTGTCATCTCTCTCGCTCCTTTTACGTCCGTAACAAAAAAACTTCCTTCACCCTTTATATCGGGCGAAGGAAGTTTTTCATTAAGTGATCCGTTTATTTTTCTTCTGTATCAAGCACTCTATTCAGACGCTTACGGAGCATTTTCATTCCGCTGCCGCCAGCCTGAAAGTGACGAAGCTGACCTTCTTTATCAAATACATAATAAGCCGGTACGTATTGATTCTCGAACGCCTCAGTCAACTTGTGCTCACTGTCTACGTAGATCGGCTGTGAAATATCATGACCCTGTGCAACCTGTTCGATTACCTGCATATCAAGATCATCTTCAGAACGCGGCATATGAACCGCTACTACATTTAAGTCCTCTTCATATTCATCACGCAGTTCATTAATGTCAGGCATTGCTTCTTTACAAAGATGGCAGCTGACTGACCAGAAATGAATGAGTGTTGGTTTTTCTCCAACAAGCTCGTCTCTTGTTACTTCACTGTTTAACCATTTTACTGCGCCGTCCATTTCAGGCATTGGTGCTCTTAGTTTCATTTCTAATTCCTCCTGGCAACTTACTGAACCTACCGTTTATAGGCTCACTTATTTAAAATCATTATTAAAAAACACAATCTCCATTATAGGAATCACTGACTTTATAGTCAAGCATCGGCATGGGGTTCGGGCTGTTTTACTTTGATGAGCATGATCATGCCGATTACTGCCATAACGATAAGTGAGGAAAGAGCGACTCTGCTCGCAAGCTCTCCATACTCCCTCAGATTCAGCGTGATCGTACCATAAATTGCGGGTCCGATGATCGAAGATACTTTCCCCGAAAAAGCAAATAAACCGAAAAACTGTCCTCTTTTTTCGTATGGCGTTAAATCAATAATGAGCGTTCTTGATGTAACCCACATTGATCCAAGCGCAACACCAATCAGCGCGCCTGCGATCCAGAACATCCACTGAGCTGTTGCGAGTGCCGCAATGGTCAGCGCGGTTATTAAAATAATGGACACAAGCATGACACCAATTTTGGCACCGGTTTTCTTTGTAATGTACCCAAACATAAATGATCCTATTACAGCAAAAATTGTTGACCCCAAATATAAAATAATGAACTGACCACTTGAAAAACCGACAACCGATGTTGCATAGATCGCCATAATTGCGATTGTCGTTGCAATCGCATCATTTAAAAAGAAGTAAGAGAGCATAAAGGTGAACGTATTTTTATAGGACTTCATTTCTTTAAAGGTTGCATAAATTTCCTTATATCCGGTCAGGAAATGCTCTTTCTTCCTTTTCTTAGCCGGCGTATCTTTCAGGAAAAAGAACAATGGCAAAGAAAAGAGCAAATACATCACAGCGGTCGGAATAAATGCCTGTTCAGGACTTCCTTCCTGAACAAATAAATAAACTGAGAGTCCGACAATTGTGCCTAAATAACCGACTGCTACACCAAACCCCGAGATCAGCGGAATTTCTCTCTGCGTTCCGAGGTCACTAAGCATCGTGTCATAAAAAACAAGACTGCTGTTAAAAAAGAACTTTGCAGCGACAAATGCAATGACAACAAAGAATAAATTAATCGGCAGGTTAAACCACTCTCCTGCCATATCAGTAACAGCAAAAATCCCCATCAGGAACGTTCCGATAATGGACAGCGAAGCAAGCCAGACGATATACTTCTTTTTTTGTCCCGTCCGGTCTATCCATACGCCATACAGCGGCGAAAAGACAACAAGTAAAAAGCTCGCAAATGCATTGGCATATGAAATAAAAGTACTTGCAACCTGCTCCATTTCAGCACTTCCGCCGATTTGAGCATCGAGGTAAAACGGAAAAAATACTGTATTGATATTTGATGAAAAGATCGTATTCGCAAAATCATATAATGCCCATGATAATATCGGCAGTGTAAAAAACAGCTTCATTCCACTTCTTGGTGCATGTTCAGTCCTGTTCATACGTCGCTCCCCCATTTCTTTCCTGTACACTTCCATAGCCGCAATTAAAAAACCTTTTTTCTAAAAATTAATTTCATGTAATTGTTCATAAAAAAGCCGGAACACGCATGTCCCGGCTTTTTGCTTCATTTTAAAAAGATTGAGCAGCTTAAAAATCTGCTCTCTTAACATCAAAATGAATATTCAGATGTTCAACGCTTAAAAATTCTCCGGCGTTTTTTCTTTTTCGACCGTGAAAATTGAAGCCAGCCAATCTTACGAAATACAATAAACATGACGATTGCAATCAAGGTCATGACCCCAAGCAGAACAAAATATCCATATTCAAACTCCAGCTCAGGAATATAGACAAAGTTCATACCATATAAGCCTGCCAAAAATGAAAGTGGCATAAATATCGTTGTGATGACTGTGAGTGTCATCATAATATTATTCATTTTATCTGAGCTGACTGAAATATAGTTATCACGAATATCTGATGAAAATTCCCGGTATGATTCAAGCATCTCTGTCAGCTTGATGACATGGTCATAGACATCTGAGAAGTATAACTGCTGCTCTCTTGTAAGCGCTACGTTGGTTCCATTCAGCAGCCTGTATAGCATATCCCTTGTCGGAACAAGTGACCTTCTAAGCTTTTGCATATCATGTCTGACATCAAACAGCCTGTCCATCAGATCATGCGATGAATTTTCATCAGTTTTTTCTTCAATTCTGTTTAGTACATCTTCAATACCATACACAGATGGAAAATAATCATCCACCGTCATGTCTAATATAGAGTGAAGCAGGCCAATGGGATTTCCTTCCCCTGCAAGACCATTACCTGACAGCTGCCTTTCCCAAATTTCATCAATCATTTTTAAGGGTTCATAATGCCAGGTAACGATCATTTTTTCATTAACAAAAACATCAATTTCTTCAGCTTCATATGTATCCTTTGTTAGGTGATGCAAAACAAGAAAAATATATTGATGATAGCTATCGAATTTTGGTCTCTGATATCCCTTTTCCACGCAGTCTTCAATTGCAAGCGGATGGAATGAAAATGATTTTGAAAGTTCTCTGCCTTCTCTTTCAGCAGGCTGGTTAAAATCGACCCACATCCATCTCAGTTCTGCTTTTTTTGCTTCTTTAACCGAGGAAAACTCATTCAGGCTTCCTCCGGGTGTCATTCCCATCACTCTAATCATAAAACTCACCTCCTATGCCTCATAATTGTTATTTATCCAAAATTACTCCTGTTTAATCAAAAATATCTTTCAATCGTGTAATCACATAACTTTTTACGGTACAATAGCTTGTATATACGCAATGCTAAAGGAAGTGAGTCTGATGAACGAAGCTGTTAAAAAGATTGAAATATCAGGGATCAGAAAGTTTTTTAATAAAATCCAGCATATTGATGGCATGATCTCACTTACAATTGGGCAGCCGGATTTTCCGACACCTGCACATATTAAGGAAGCTGCAAAAGATGCGATTGACCATAACCATACAAACTACACACATAACGCAGGGATTATTGAACTTAGAAAAGCAATCTCAGATTATATGAAGGAGAAATACCAGTTAGATTATCGTGCTGAAGATGAAATAATCGTCACGAATGGGGCATCACAGGCCATTGATACAGCACTGAGGACCATTTTATCCAAAGGTGAAGAAGTGATTTTACCCGGACCTGTCTATCCGGGTTATACGCCGGTCATTCAACAGTGTGGTGCAGTACCTGTATTTGTCGATACGACGGCTCAGCATTTTAAAATGACTGCTGACATGATCAGACCACACATCACTGAACAGACCTCATGTATCATTTTGCCTTATCCTTCTAATCCAACAGGAGTGAGTCTGGATGAGGCGGAGTTAAAAAAAATTGCTGATCTGGCTGATGAGTTCAATTTACTGATTGTAGCTGATGAAATATACAGCGAGCTCACTTATGATGAGCCGCATGTATCAATCGGAACAATTGCCAGAGAACGGACGATTACCATTAATGGACTCTCTAAATCCCATTCAATGACCGGCTGGAGAATCGGTGTACTGATGGCGCCAGAGACGATTGCAGCGCAATGTCTGAAAGTTCATCAATATACGGTGTCATGTGCGTCCTCCATTTCACAATACGCAGCACTTGCTGCTTACACTGCAGGCAAAAATGATGCAGAACCAATGAAAGAAGCCTACAGAGAAAGAAGGAAGCTGACAGAAGAAAAGCTGAATGAGCTTGGGTTTAATGTAGTAAAACCGGATGGAGCTTTTTATTTCTTTGCGGGAATCCCCGGAAAGAAGAGTGCTGAGCAATTTGCACTTGATCTTGCAGAACATGCGAGAGTTGGCGTAGTACCCGGGACGGCATTCGGTCCTGAAGGAGAAGGTTTTATAAGGGTCTCTTACGCATGTTCAGAAGCACAGCTCATAGAAGCTTTCAGGAGAATGAAGGATTACCTGCAATAAAGTCCGGTGAAAGCCTCTTATAATAGCATCTAGCAGAAAACAGCAGCCATACAATTGATATCAAAAACACCCTTATGAATCCGATATCTGAACGGAAGGATTCATAAGGGCTTTTTTACAGCTGATCTTCGTATACTTTATATAAAGCCTGGGTACCTTTTTCTGAAAGTCCGATTGTCTGCGCCTGCTCATAAGACTTTAATGCGAGCTCAAGTCCTGGCAGTGACAGCCCCATTTTTTTGCTTTCTTCGAGTGCAATTTTAAGGTCTTTTATAAAGTGATGGATATAAAAGCCGGGCTCATAATCACCCTTTAGAATTCTTGGCGCTAAGTGACTAAGACTCCAGCTTCCTGCAGCGCCCTGCGAGATACTTGCAAGCACCTTTTCCGGATCAAGGCCGGACTTTACTGCATAAGTGAGCGCTTCACATACACCCATCATCGTAGAACCAATTACAATCTGGTTACTCATCTTTGTATGCTGCCCGCTGCCTGCTTTGCCGTGGTAGACAATATTTGAACCGAAAAGCTCAAGAACCGGCAGCACTCCATTAAATACTTCTTCCTCTCCACCGGCCATGATAGAGAGCGTACCATTTTTCGCACCGGTGTCACCGCCTGAAACCGGCGCGTCAATCATATGAATCTTTCTTTGCTGCCCCTCTTCAAAAAGTGCTGCTGCAAGCTCAGGCTTCGAAGTTGTTAAATCTACACAAACTGTACCTTCTGCTGCAGTATGAAAAATACCGCTTTCCCCTGTATACACCTGATCTACGTCCTCAGGATACCCAACCATTGTAAAGATCAATTCACAAGACGCTGCGAGCGCAGATGGTGTTTCCTCCCAGACTGCCCCCTGTATGATCAGCTCCTCCGCTTTATGTTTTGTACGCGTATAAATATGTACTGAATGTTCTTCAAGCAGGTGGCGGACAATCGACTTCCCCATCACACCTGTACCTATAAATCCAATTTTCATGCTAACCCCTCCTATACTCATATTGTGACTCACTTTTTGAAAATTGCAAATGATTGATTCTGTTGGTAACATTGGCAAAAAGGAGGGCGCTATGAATAAAAATCTGTTTATTTTTAATAAGAGTAAAAGATATGAAGTACGTGTGCGGAATTATACAAATGAGGATTTCAGCGATTTAATTGAACTTCAGCGAAAAGCTTTTCCTCCACCCTTCCCGTCTGACCTGCTATGGAATAACGAACAGCTGACCTCTCATATTACAAAATTTCCGGAAGGGGCGTTATGCATCCAGGTTGATGGTAAACTAGCCGGTTCCATTACTGCGTTGAGAACGAATTATGCAGGGGAAAGTCATACGTGGGAGCAGATTACTTCAGATGGCTACATAACAAATCACGAAGATGACGGGGAAGTTTTGTATATTGTTGATATTTGTATTGACCCTGATTACAGAGGGCTCGGGCTTGGTAAAGAATTAATGAGGGCCATGTATGAAACAGTCGTCTACCTTGGTGTTAAAAAACTTGCAGGCGGCAGCAGAATGCCCGGCTATAAGGATGTCCGCGATGAGATGACCATTGATGAGTATTACGAAAAAGTTGTGCAGGGGGAGTTAAATGATCCTGTGGTGACGTTTTTAATGAAAGCTGGAAGAATGCCGGAGCGTTTGATGAAGCATTATCTTGAGGATGAAGATTCAGCTGACTGTGCTGTACTAATGACCTGGAAAAACCCGTTTTTGACATAAAAAAAGAACCGGATTATGGGGGGAATCCGGTTCAAAAAAGGGAAATCAGAATGAAAAAGTATGCTTGTACTACTAGTATACTTCCCCCTGTTCATTTATTTAATCCCGATTTCAATAACATTTATATTACAAATTTATTTCTTTTTTTACAGCCTCAATGACTTCATCATTTGTTGAAAGTGTCAGTACATGCTCAGCTAATGCTTTCATCTTGTCATCTGAAAGCTGCTTGATCTGTGTACGGGCAGGCAGAATGGAAGTAGCGCTCATTGAGAATTCATCCAGTCCAAGTCCAAGCAGGATTGGAATAGCGATTTCATCTCCAGCCATTTCTCCACACATACCTGTCCACTTACCTTCTTTATGAGAAGCATCAATGACCATTTTAATCAGACGAAGGATCGCCGGATTGTATGGCTGATACAAATATGAAACTCTCTCATTCATACGGTCAGCTGCCATCGTGTACTGAATCAGGTCATTCGTACCAATGCTGAAGAAATCTACTTCTTTAGCAAACTGATCTGCCATTACAGCAGTAGATGGAATCTCAACCATAATACCAACTTCAATAGAGTCAGATACTTCAACGCCTTCTGAAATCAGTTCTTCTTTTACTTCAAGAAGAAGCGCTTTAGCAGCTCTGAATTCCTGAAGGTTAGAGATCATTGGGAACATCACTTTTAAGTTTCCATAGGAGCTTGCACGTAATAGTGCACGCAGCTGTGTACGGAACAGGTCAGTCTGCTCAAGGCATAGTCTGATCGCACGGAAGCCGAGGAATGGATTCATCTCTTCAGGCAGGTTCAGATATGGAAGCTCCTTATCGCCACCGATATCAAGCGTGCGGACAACAACAGGTTTACCTTTCATACCTTCTAAAACTGCTTTATAAGATTCAAACTGTTCATCCTCTGATGGAAGTTCAGTACGTCCCATATAAAGAAATTCTGTTCGGTAAAGACCGATTCCTTCACCGCCATTATTCGTAACACCCTCAAGATCTCCAGGTGTACCAATATTAGCAGCAAGTTCTACGTGACGGCCTTCAGCTGTAACTGTTTTTTCATCCACAAGCTTTGCCCATTCTGCTTTTTGATCAGCAAAATCTGCAGCTTCCTGCTTGTACTTACTGATGATTTCTTCAGTCGGATTCACATGAACTTCACCATTCAGTCCGTCTACAATGACCATATCGCCATTTTCAATCGTTACAGTCGCTTCTTTCGTTCCTACAACTGCAGGAATTTCCATCGAGCGTGCCATGATTGCTGAATGAGATGTACGGCCACCGATATTCGTTGTAAAGCCTTTAACGAATTCACGGTTAAGCTGAGCAGTATCAGAAGGGGTCAGGTCATCAGCAATGACAACCACTTCCTCTGAGATCATGCTTGGGTTAAGTACTTTTACACCAAGCAGATGTGAAAGCACACGCTTTGTAACGTCACGGATATCAGCAGCACGCTCTTTCATGTACTCGTTATCCATCTGTTCAAACATTGTGACAAACATATCTGCAGTTTCTTTAAGTGCTGCTTCTGCGTTCACCTGTTCACCCTTGATCTTATCCTCAATAGGAGAGACCAGTTCAGGGTCACTTAAGACAAGCAGATGCGCTTCGAAAATTGCGGCTTTATCTTCACCAAGTTCAGTTCTGGCGCGGTCGCGGATTACTTCAAGCTCCTGCTTTGATGTCTGTAGTGCTTCCTGGAAGCGCTGTACTTCCTGTTCTGCATTTTCTACTTTTTTCTGTTCAAATGACAGATCAGGCTCTACTAGACGGTAAGCCTTTGCAATTGCAATTCCGCTTGATGCAGCAATTCCTTTTAATACTGAAGACATTCTTACGCCAGGCCTTCGTTCTTTAGAGTTTCTTCAAGACTTGCCAGCGCTTCCTCTTCATCGCTTCCATCAGCATAAATTGTGATTTCAGCATCTTTACCTACACCTAGAGACATAACACCCATAATTGATTTAAGGTTTACTTTCTTACCTTTATATTCAAGCTGGATATCTGAATCGAACTTACTTGCATTTTGAACAAGAATTGTTGCAGGACGTGCGTGAATTCCAGTTTCTGCTGTTACTGTAAAAGTTTTTTGTGTCATGATAGATCTTCTCCTTTTCTACACTTGTATTTACAACATCACCTTAATAAGTTAACGAATTCAGACGTTGTCGTCAATAAAAATCGTTCACTTGCAGGCGATGAGTTAAAATAACCTCTTTAAATCATAAGAATAGCATGACGACAGTATAAGCACAACGAATTTAACATGTATAAATGTCCGTTTTATTATAGCATTCATATTCTCTTTTCAAAATCCTTAACAAATTGTTCAAAAGCTTTATGTTCTGATTCTGTAATTTCTTCATCAGCATACCGGATTTTTTCATAAATCATAGCCATTGCCTGGGCCTGCCTGACGTTCAGTCTTGTAAACCATTCTCTGACTGTTTCAGACTTTCTTCTTCCTGCATCTTTCGCCTGAGCTTTCCTCTCAAGCTTAAGCATTTCTTTTCTGATTGCATGGTTAGGAGCCGTTATCTTTTCCTTTGCAGGCTGTTTAACATCATTTTTTATGAGCATTGGCTCTTCATTCACCTGCTTTACAGTTTGAACCGGGTTACCGAATTTCTTAAATGCTTTAACCACGATGAATAAAAGAATAATTGCAGCTATTATAGTGATCACTACTTCAATGGTATCAACCCTGATTATATCCTCAGTTTCAGTATCAGGATAGATTTCGAACTCTGGTGGAACCCCTTCTTCTGAAGTCTCCGTCTCCTCCTGGCTGATCTCAGGAATGCTGACGTTTATACCTGTATATTCAAAGAAATTTGTTATCAGGTTAATCAGTTGATTAGTGCCGGTGATAAAAAGCTGTTTGACTGGAGCGATGAGAAAATAGATTAACATTGAGCAGCCAAGAAACAAAGCAGACCATTTGCCAAACAGTTTCAGCGCTTTTTTCCCGGTAAAACTGCTGAAATAAGGTGAGGCACTGTATAAAATGAACCCTGCCACAAGTGAGATCACGATAATAGCCGGTGAATAGATTTCATATGTCAGCTGAAAACTGTATGTTGCTAAAAAAACAACCATCAATAGGATCAGCTGTATTGTTGTAATTTCATACGAATCATAATGGTAAGTCCTAACAAGCAGGCGCCAGACGAAATAAACGCTAAGAGCCATAAGAGGAAGTACTGACCAGCCGGCTGTTAATAACGCTGCAATAAAGACCGTGGCAATCATCAGTATGCCAGCCTGACGTACATTGCTGACTACCATAGAGATGATAGCGAGCGCAACTCCAATTATAATCGCACCATAATGAAGAGGAAAAATCCCTCCTGCAGCAAAAGCAGTCAGAACCATTATTGGAAAAAGAGAATCGAATACCAGTGCAAAAGGTAACCTTACTGAGCGTTTGACTGTTTCCATTCGACTGTACCTCCTCCATTGACTGTCCAGACCCTGCTCTTCAATGCATGCAGTCTTTCTGCAGAACCACTCTCTCCAACGATGATAAAGTCTGTTACAGGCACCCGCATCACAGCAACCTGATTCAGCATGACATTAACAGGAAGCGTTGCATCACCTACAGAGAGAATACTCAGCATTTCAAGACATTGTCTCGTGTGGTTAACACCTTTATTTGGTGCAATGAAGTAAAAATTCGGTGATGCTTTGGTTCTGACATTGACACATAAACCAATCGGCTGATTCTTTCTGTGTGCTTCAGTCATGATAAAAGCAGCCTGTTTAATTAATTTTTCAAACAAAATATTTTTCCCATGCTTATATGTGACATTTAAAATCAGCATATATTTTTCCTCAATCACGGGCTCATATAGGTTCGTCTGAAGCTGTCCGGTTCTGGCATAAGCTGACCAGCTGATCCGCTGCATCGTATCGCCTGTTCTGTATTCCCTGGTTCCTGCCGGAAGAGTCAGGTCCTCGTAAAGGGAATATACAGCCGGTTCTTCTCCAGGCTTATGATTTGCAACTGTCGGTGAAAAGTCTACGCTTTCCACTTCCGGATAGATTCTTTTTTCCTGATGAAAGTGTCCTTTATATTGCAAAATCTTATAGCCAAATCCAAATAAATGCGGCACATACAGCTGACAGGTGACCATTTTCATTTTTCCTCTTCTAACCGCTTTAAATGGAATCCGGATTTCAACTTCCTCGTATTGTTCCATTGACACATGACCATTCCATTGAATTGTATTTCCTGCTCTTTCAGCGTCATGATTCAGAAAAACTGCATGGTCTGTATAGCCAAGTGTAAGAGATACATTCCTTAATGGATATTTTCCGTTTTTAAAAACAACGACCCATTCAGATTCATCATCAACTGTCAGCCTTTCAACCGTTTGCTCTTCAGCCAGTAAAAGGTCAGAACCAGCATTTCGGTTGTAATGAAGATATAGTCTGATAAAAACAAGGATTATAATAAATACACTGGCGACTAAAAACTGACTGCTTATAAAGAACAGGAGCCCACTTATAAATGTCAGGATCTCAAGGAAAAGAATATGCCTCTCAGAAGACCTTGCTTCAAGCCACATCGCTTAAAGCCTCAGCTCTACCGGTGCATCAGCTGACGCTAAAACATCCTGTAATACCTGTTCAGTATTTTTCATCAGTGAGGCTTCTGCTGTCAGCTGAATTCTGTGACCGAGTACGAACTGAAAAAGACTTTTGACATCTTCAGGCAAGACATACTGTCTATCCTGCAAAAACGCAGCGCCCTGTGCAGCCTTTAATAGAGTTACTGCTGCTCTCGGACTTGCCCCATGTTCAATCGAGGGATGGGTACGGGTCGCTCGGATTAAAGTTAAAATATAGTCGGTTATTTCATTATGTACAGCTACTTCTCTTACTTTCTTTGCAGCCTGCTTAATCTCATCAATTGAAATGACTTCTTCAAGCTCGGGCAGCTCACTTCCTGATACCCACTGCTTCAGGATCGTTGATTCATCTTCGTAGAGGGGATAATCTGATGGCAGCTTGAACATAAACCTGTCCAGCTGAGCGTATGGAAGTGGGAATGTCCCCTGCTGTGACTCAACAGGGTTTTGAGTTGCAATCACCATAAAGGGAAATGAAGAAACAAGCGTTTCCCCATCAATCGTTACCTGTTTTTCTTCCATTACTTCGAGCAGACTTGACTGTGTTCTGGGTGTTGCCCGGTTGATTTCATCAGCCAGCAGAAAATTTGTCATGACCGGCCCTTTTTTCAGTTCAAAGGATCTTGTTTCCGGATTGAAAAAATGAAGTCCTGTTACGTCTGACGGGAGTACATCCGGTGTAAACTGAATGCGTGCATATTCTCCTCCGCAGGCTTTAGCGTATGATTTAGCCAGCAGTGTTTTTCCTGTCCCTGGTACGCTCTCAAGCAGAACATGTCCTCCCTGAAGAAGAGCAATTGTTAATAGTTCAACTTCCCTCTCCTTACCGATAACCGCTTTACCCACTTCTTTAATCAATGCATGTTTCATTGTATCTCTCCTTACTTTTAATACCTTATGATTAGTATACTTAACATTCTGACTAAAGGTTTCATATTAATTTATTCGTTTATCAACAGCCAGCCTTAACAACGCCAAAAAAAGAGAGACAGCTTGTGCCTCCCTTTTCTATATGGTCTTCCATCAATGCTCATAAATCATTTTTCTTGTCATACCGCCATCGATAACAAGGTTTTCACCGTTAATAAAATTGTTTGATTCATCTGTCAGAAACAGACACGCTCTCGCAATATCTTCCGGCTTTCCAACTCTATTAGAAAGGTGCTGATCATGATCAATTTTCCGCAGTTCTTCATAGTTCCCTGTATGGATCCAGCCCGGACTGATTGCATTCACTGTAATTTCTTTTTCAGATAAAGTAACTGCCAGGGAATGGGTTAGCGCAAAAATCCCACCTTTTGTTGCTGCATATCCTTCAGTATTAGGCTCAGACATATGGGCACGCGTTGAACAGAGGTTTACAATTGCTCCTCCTTGGTCCATCAACAGTGCTGCCTCCCTTGAACAATAGAATACGCTTGAAAGATTTGTATGCAGAATACCTTCCCAATCTTCTACTGTTACTTCCCAAATCGATTTGAACTTAGAGATGCCTGCATTGTTAATTAAAATATCAATCGTGCCTGATTTGTCTTTTACATGAGCAAACAGATTTTTTACCTGCTCATAGTTTGAAACATCAGCAGTGATTGCTTCAGTCTGCTCTAACTTTCCTGCTTCCTCATTCAGCCGTTTTTCATTGATATCCACCATATATACAAAAGCCCCATCATTCACATAAGCTTTTGCAATGGCGAGTCCGATTCCATTTGCAGCACCTGTTACGATGACCGTCTTCATCTAACTCCTCCTCAGCTTCTTGGCTCATCAAGATATTGATAGACCGTTTTTCCGTAATGCCCCGCAATTCCCCGGAAATGCTTAAAGTCCTCTCTTTCTGTCAACACACTCCTGAACAAATCAAAATCATCTTTACTAACGATCACTTCATCTACTTGTCCATTCTTTAACTGTTCGAGTAATTCATATGCTTCTTCTTTATTCACTATTTTTCACCTGCTTTACTTTACTCATTATCTATATCACTTTATGACTTTTTTGAAACTTTTACAATGCTCATACGTCTGTTGTTATAAGCGCATACATATTGAAATGGAGGAATGATCATGAAAAAGTTTACAGCATTCATACTTGTACTTATACTCGCAGCGTTTATGGCAGCCTGCGGAACTGAAAGCGCACAGGATGAAACAAATGGCAGTCAGCAGAACGAAAGCACTGAAGAAACAAGTGAAGAGACGGTTGAAGAATCAGGTGAAGATACTGAAACACCTGATGAGGAAACTGAGGAGCCTGCAGAAGAACCTGCGGAAGAAGCAGATGATTCATCATCCATTGAAGAGGAGCCTGCAGAAGAATCCACAGAAGAAGGATCTGAAGAAGATACTCAAGATGGAAACAGTGAAGAAGGAACCGAGATGCGTCTCCTTGAACAGCCAATGACATTGACAATCGGCGGTGAAAAAACTGAACGTACAGCATTTCTTCAGGAAAGTGAAGAAAATAACTACAGCATGTATGTCGCTGAAGGATTTACTTTCACACCTGAAGAGCCAAATGTGGATCAGGTATTTTATGATGAGGACGGCGCTCAGTATATGAGAGTCTACACGTATCCAAAAGCTGAGTCTGAGGCGTCATTGATTGAAGAACAGATGAAAGGCCAGGCTGATGCAATCCAGGGAGAGTCCGCTGCTGAATGGACACCTGAAAATAGCGCAAGTGAAGTAATCAGTGGTTATGAAGCAACACTAAGTGAAGAACAGTTTAAAACTTATTTATATGAAACTGACAATCAATATGTAAGAATTGCAATATACTCGAAAGCTGATTCCGGTCTTGAGGATGCATTTCTGCAAATGGCTGATACCATTCAATAACAAATGAGACCCGTTTTCTTTCAAAGAAAGCGGGTTTTTTAAATCCCGAAACTTATTACTTGAAAGTCAATAAAGGTCAAAGTATACTAAAATCAGAAAGTCAAAGTTAGTCAAACTTTACTGACCAAAACTCACTTAAGGAGGAGTCACAATGATTTGCCAAAAATGCCAGAGCAAACCTGCAAATATTCAATTCAGAGTCCAGTTAAATGATCAGATACAGAATTTTCATTTGTGCTCCGCCTGTTATAAAGAAGAGCGCTTAAAGCTGCATGCCGCTATGAATAAAAAAGGTCATGATCAGTTTCAGCCTTTTGAACAGGCGAAGCAGCAGGAGCCTGCTACTGAACAGGGACTGCTTGAAGAGTACGGAAGAAATCTGACAAACCTGGCAGGTGCAGGACTGATTGACCCTGTCATCGGCCGTGATGCAGAAATAGAACAAATGATTGAAATATTGAATAGAAGAAACAAAAATAACCCGGTACTGATCGGTGAACCCGGTATTGGTAAGACTGCTGCAGCAGAAGGATTAGCTCTTAAAATTGCTGAAGGGTCAGTACCTCAGAAATTAAAGCAAAAAGAAGTGATTTTATTAGATGTAGCTTCCCTCGTTTCAAATACAGGGATCAGAGGGCAGTTTGAAGAAAGAATGAAGCAGCTGATCAGCGAACTCCAGCAGCGAAAAAATATTATCCTTTTTATTGATGAGATTCACCAGATCGTTGGTGCGGGATCAGCTGAAGGATCAATGGATGCAGGAAATATTCTGAAGCCGGCTCTTGCTCGTGGTGAACTGCAGCTGGTTGGTGCGACAACACTGTCTGAATATCGTAAAATTGAAAAAGACGCTGCACTTGAACGCAGATTCCAGCCAATTCACCTGAAAGAACCTTCTATCTCAGAAGCGATCGACATCCTTAAAGGTCTCGCACCGAGATATGAAGATTATCACGGTGTGACATATAGTCCTGAAGCAATTGAAGCGACTGTTACACTGTCAAAACGCTATATTCAGGACCGCTTCCTTCCGGATAAGGCAATCGATTTGATGGATGAAGCAGGTTCGAAGCTGAATCTAACACTTGACCATGCTGACAAGGATGCTGTCCAGAAACGGCTTAAGGTGATTCATGCTGAAAAAGAAGAAGCGCTTAAGCATGAAGAATATGAAAAAGCAGCAAAACTCAGAGATGAAGAAGAAGACCTTGAAAAAGCGCTCAATCAGCCGGTTTCCTCTGAAAAACCTGTTGTTCAGATTGAACTTATTCAGAAATTAATTGAACGTAAAACAGGTATTCCAGTCGGTAAGCTTGAGCAGGATGAGCACAAAAAGATGGCCGAGCTTGAAGAAAACCTCCGTCATCATGTGATTGGACAAAATGAAGCGGTCAAGCGTGTAGCAAAAGCTGTACGCAGAAGCCGTGCAGGACTCAAGTCCAAAAATCGCCCGGCAGGATCATTCTTATTTGTAGGCCCAACCGGAGTCGGTAAAACAGAACTGTCAAAAACACTTGCAGAAGAATTATTCGGCTCGAAAGATCACATGATTCGTCTCGATATGAGTGAGTATATGGAAAAACACAGTGTATCTAAATTAATTGGTTCACCACCAGGATATGTCGGTCACGATCAGGCAGGTCAGCTGACAGAAAAGGTACGCCGCTCACCTTATACCATTCTGCTGCTCGATGAAATTGAAAAAGCGCATCCTGATGTGATGCATATGTTCCTGCAGATTATGGAGGACGGCAGATTAACTGACAGTCAGGGCCGCACAGTAAGCTTTAAAGAAACTGTGATCATTATGACAAGTAACGCAGGAATCGGAAACAGAAAGAAAGCGGTCGGTTTTGGTGCTACACAGACTGCCGATGAAACATCGATCCTTGAATCATTAAGTGATTTCTTTAAGCCGGAATTCCTGAACAGATTTGACAGTATTATTGAATTTGACTCACTTGGTAAAGAACATCTGATTAAAATTGTTGACCTTATGCTCAATGAGTTACACGAGCTGATTGAGGAACAGCAGATGAAGCTTGAAGTAACTGAGGAAGTGAAAGAGAAAATTGCTGAGCTCGCCTATCATCCATCATTTGGGGCGCGTCCTCTCAGAAGAGTGATTCAGGAAACGATTGAAGATCAGGTGACTGATTTTGTCTACGATCATCCTGAAGACAAGCAGCTGAGAGCAGTGCTTGTAAATGATGAAATCAAAATTGAAAAGATGTAATAAGTAAAAGGGAGAGACATTCAGCTGTCTCTCCCTTTTACTTAACTTTTTAAAAAGCCATGTTAAAGATCGATGTTGTTTTTGCACAGCTGGTGATTGTAGCCGGATAGGGCGACTCCTGCAGGAGAAGCGTGACAGGTGAGACCCCGCAGACGCAAAGCGTCGAGGAGGCAGGGATGGCGCCACAAAACGGCGCACCTGCGGAAAGCGTCCCCCTGAAGCGGAAATCAACAGCCCGCTTTAACAAAGCCTTTTAAAAAGTAATCTTAAAGCTTTTGATCATCCACTTCATCAAGCCAGTTTTCAATTTCTTTCACAACAGACTCAAGGCTGCCTTCTTCAAACGGAGACTGAAGGTTTGCTTCTTTTACAAGATTCGTAAACGACTTTGAACCCCCAAGCTTACATAAATGCACGTAATCCTTCCATGCACTGTCAAAGTCTTCTCTTGATTTCTTCCAGAACTGAAACGCACAAATCTGAGCAAGCGTATAATCGATATAATAAAATGGGGCTTCGTAGATATGTCCCTGCCTCTGCCATACACCTCCACGGTTCAGGTAGTCGTGATCGCCATAGTTGCGATGCGGCAGATAGATTGCCTCAAGCTCCTTCCAGACTGCTTTTCTCTCAGCAGGCGTCATTTCAGGTTTTTCATAAACACGATGCTGGAATTCGTCAACAGCCACCCCGTAAGGTAAAAACAAAATACCGCTGCTCAAATGGGCAAACTTGTACTTTTCAGTCTGATCGCCAAAGAAGTTCTCCATCCACGGCCAGGTCAGAAATTCCATACTCATTGAATGTATTTCAGCTGCTTCATGTGTTGGCCATATATATTCAGGAATACTTGAGTGCCTGCTCATATAGACCTGAAAAGCGTGACCCGCTTCATGCGTTAATACATCAATATCACCGGAAGTACCATTAAAGTTAGAGAAAATAAAAGGCGCTTCATAGTTTTCAATAAATGTACAGTAGCCACCTGCTTCTTTTCCCTTTTTAGCCTCAAGGTCCATCAGTTCACGGTCATTCATAAATGTAAAAAATTCATTTGTTTCATCTGACAGCTCCTGATACATCTGCTTACCTTTAACGATAATCCATTCCGGACCCCCCTGAGGATTTGCGTTGCCCGTTAAGAATTCCAGTGATTCATCCCAAAACTTCAGCTCCGAAACTCCGATCCGTTCCTGCTGACGCTGTCTGAGCTTTGTTGCAAGCGGCACAACATATGTACGAACCTGTTCACGGAATTTTGCTACTTGATTTGCATCGTAATCCACTCTCAGCATTCTCAAATAGCCCACATCCACAAAGTTTTCATATCCAAGCTTTAAAGCGATTTCATGTCTCGTTTTGACAAGGCTGTCATACAATAGATCGAATTTGGCTTCATGATCTGCAAAGAAGTCAAACTTAGCTTTTACTGCTTTTTCTCTTATTTCACGATCAGTTGACTCTGTGTATGGGTCGATTTGAGCCAGTGTCAGCGTTTCATTTCCAAATTCAATTTCCGCTGAAGCGACAAGCTTTGAATATTCAGATGCCAGTCGGTTTTCTTCCTGCAGCAAAGGAATAATCTCAGGAGTGAATGATTTAATTGAGAAATCTGCCAGATCAAAGAACTGCTGTCCCCACTGTTCTTCAAGCTCCTTACGATAAGGGGAATTTACCAGCACTTTATAAAAAGCTGTGGTTAACTCTTCAAATTCCGGCTGCACTTCATCAAAATAGTTACGTTCACTTTCATAAAATTCATCTTTCGTATCTATTGATGCTCTGATAAATGCAAGGTTCCCCTGAGTTGAAACATCATCTCTCAGCTGATTGATCTTTATGATCAGGTCCTTTTGCTCCTGAAAGCTGCCGGCATGCTGAAATGACTCAAGTAACACATTGAACTGAGACTTCACCTGGTTTATGTCAGGACGTTTGTATTCATAATTACTAAATGTAAGCATCATCATTCTCCTTTAATTTAAGTTCAATCATTTACTTCTACTGACTGAGGCCTGCTTCCTGCTTATGAGCGCAAAAAAACACCGGATCACACCGGTGTTTTTAAAAAACATTAATTATTCTATTAATAAGATAGATCTTTAATAGAAAGACCAAGCTTTTTCAGCAGTTCAATTGCCTGCTTTTGTTCATCATCTGATAATGCCGTCATCAGCTCATGAAGGTTCTTTTCATGCTCAGGAAAGATCTCGCTCATAAATTGATGGCCTTCATCTGTAATCACAGCATAGGTTACTCTTCTGTCTTCAGGGGAAGCAATTCTTGAGATCAGCCCCTTTTTCTCAAGTTTATCTACCACATAAGTAATACTTCCGCTTGCAAGCAGAATCTTTCCGCCGATTTTCTGAAGCGGCTGCTTTCCTTTATGGTAGAGTAATTCAAGCACGCCGAATTCAGTCGGGTTTAAGCCATGTGCCTGGAAAAGCTTACTGCTTGATTCATTAATTGCTTTATACGCTCTGGATAAAACAATAAATAATTTTAATGATTGGTTATAATCCGCTCCATCTGTCATATACAGTCATTCCTTTTGTCAGATTCATCTTTTAAAGTATAGCGATGAGCACTAAAAGAAGTCAATATAATCCTTAAGACGCAAATTCTTCAACCATTCATTTATGACGGGATCATCTTTATCATTTTGAGAAAAATGCGCTGAAACTTTATCGCGCAAACTCCAGTTCATCGTTTCAAGCTGCTGAAAATGAACCAGCTTTTCGACTTTTTCATCCGCTTCAACTTTATCGGCTGCATGAAAGCAACCTTCTATTGATTCTACTTTGTAAGATGAGCCGAACGCTGATAGGGCGACGAAGATCTCGCCAAGTTCAATCCCATAGCCGCTCGTCTGCATAACAAACTTACCGTTTATATTTTCACAGATCTTTTTATGCTCCCGGGCAGTCAGCAGAATATCAATCCCATCAATTGTTGAGATTTCCTCTCCCTGATCAAGACTCCGGCCGGTTTCATTCTCAAAGCCTCCATGATAATTCAAAATCACAAGATCAGGACTTTCGTTTTCATGAATAAAACCTACCCATCTTTTAGCGGCAATATAAGCGTCCTCGATCAGGATGTCTTTTAAAATAAACGGTTTATCATTGAGCTTTCTCGTAGCAGAAATGCCAAGTACTGCAACTTTCACGCCTTTTACTGACTTTATCGTATAAGGAAAACCGAAATAAGGTTCTTTTGTCGTTTTATGCACAATATTTGCAGCAAGCCATGGGAAGAATGACCGCCCGACTGCACGGCTTAAAAATGGCAGTCCATAATCAAAATCATATTCCCCGACCGCTGCACAATCGTATTCCAGGTGATTCATAATGGAGATCATCGGATTTGGCATATGATCATTATATTTCGCGTAATGATACGATAGCGGGCTGCCCTTTAGCATATCCCCGGTATCAATTAACAGCAGATCAGGATCGTCCTGACGTCTGTTTTTTATCAAAGATGACAGCCTCGCCATCCCATGGATATGATCGGTTCCCCAGTGCGAGGTGGATTTTACGTGTCCATGAACGTCATTCGTCTGAAGAATCGTTACTTGAATATAACCATTTGCCAATTCCTTCACCTCATCTTAAAACGTAAATTTTATGTATTATTGAAACAGACCCAGGTTAGAAAGCCTTGAAGCCGCTTCTTCAATTCTGTCTTCATCTGCGAGCAGTGCCACCCTTACAAAACCTTCACCGCTCTCCCCGAATCCAATCCCCGGCGCCACGACAACACCTGCTTTTTCGAGCAGCAGCTCACTGAAGCTTTCTGAAGTATAACTCTCAGGCACTTTAAACCAGGCAAAAAAAGACCCTTTAGGTGCTTCTACCTTCCAACCCGCCTTATTAAACGCCTTCACCATCGTATTTCTTCTTTTCTCATAAATATCAGACAGTTCGAGTGCCGGCTCATAGGATTCTGTCAGCGCAGCCTCAGCCGCTTCCTGCACTGCTCCGAACAGACTTACGTGAAGATGGTCCTGAAGAAGGTTAAGTGCCTTTATAACAGAAGGATTACCTACTGCAAAAGCAACGCGCCACCCCGCCATATTGAACGTTTTGGACAGTGTATAGATCTCGATCCCGTTTTCCTTAGACCGCGCTGATTGAAGATAGCTTACAGGACGCAACCCGTCAAAACCGATCGAACCGTAGGCAAAGTCATGTACAATACAGATATCATATTTTTCAGCAAACGTGATCACTTCATCAAAAAAGGCCTGATCAGCAACTGCACCGGTAGGATTGTTTGGATAGTTTAAGAACATCAGCTTCGCTTTTTGTGCAGCTTCTTCAGGAATTTTTGTCAAATCCGGCAGGAACTGATTTTCTTCAAGCAGTGGCATCATCACCATTTCAGCTTCTGCTAATGATACGCCAGACCAGTAATCCGGGTACCCCGGGTCAGGCACTAAGACGATATCCCCAGGATTTGCAAGACATTGCGGCAGTTCAACAAGCCCGGCTTTCCCTCCAAATAAAAGTGCAACTTCTTCATCGGCATCGAGCTTCACACCATATTCTCTTTCATAAAAAGCAGCTGCCGCTTCCCTTACATATTTCATTCCTTTAAAAGGAGAGTATTTATGATTCACAGGATTTTCTGCAGCCTGCTGCAGTCTTTTAACGATATGATCCGGTGTCGGCAGGTCAGGATTCCCCTGTCCCAAATTGATAATATCATGCCCCGCTGCCACCTTTTCCATTACTTTAGATGAAAGCTTCGCAAAAAACTGCTCAGGTAATTTATGTAGACGATCTGATTGTTCAAACGTTTTCACTAAGATGCCCCTCTTTCAAATTATTGCCCTAAATGTTATAACGTAAATGTATAATTGTAAAGATGATTCTGAAAAGTGGGTGAAGTATATGAAAATTGCAATCTTCCAAATGGATCTGGCCTTTGGATCTCCTGAGGAAAATATTGAAAAAGTGAAGCGCTGGGCCTCTAATATGGAATCTGCAGATGTCGTTGTCCTTCCGGAACTATGGACGACAGGCTATGATCTGCCGAACCTAAAACACATGAATGACCATTTCAATCAGACTGTGAATGTCTTAAAGGACCTCGCTGTGAAACATCAGGTTCATATTATTGGTGGTTCAATTGCTAAGTCACACCAGGAAAACATTTATAACACAATGCCTGTGATTGATCAGAAAGGTTCACTTGTTCATGAATACAGTAAGCTGCATCTCTTCAAGCTGATGGATGAGCACCTGCATCTAAAAGAAGGGAATGATGATCCGTCTTTTACCCTTGACGATATTCATTTTGCAGGGTTTATCTGTTATGACATCCGTTTTCCCGAATGGATCAGAAAATCTGTATTAAATGGCGCTAAAGCGGTCGCGGTACCGGCTGAGTGGCCTGCACCAAGAATTGATCACTGGATTACTTTATTAAAAGCGAGAGCCATTGAAAATCAGGTATATGTGATAGCCTGCAACCGGGTAGGAAGTGATCACGCTAACGAATTTGGCGGCCATTCACTGATTATCGACCCATGGGGGAAAATCATTGCAGAAGGCTCTGATCAGGAAGAAATTATATATGGAGAGATCCAGGCTGAAGAAGTAGAGGAAATCCGAAAGAGAATTCCAATCTTTGATGACCGGAGAGTGGATTTCTATTAATTAAAAGCATGCGGCCGCAACAATGTTGTTGCGGCCGCTTCTTTCAGCTGCAGATTGGCAGTGCGATGTTAAATTCTGTTCCCTCATCTTCTTTGCTGATTACTTCAACAGTCCCTCTATGTTCTTCAATGATTTTAAGGCTTACAGGCAGTCCGAGTCCGGTTCCATTTTCTTTAGTCGTATAAAATGGCTCGTTCAGTTTCTCAAGCTTTTCCTTTGGAATTCCACAGCCATTATCACAAACCGTCATAATCACCTGCTGATTCTTTTGCATGATGGAAATTTGAATTTGCCCCTTATCCGGTGTCGCTTCAATTGCGTTTTAATCAGGTTGATAAACACCTGCTTCAGCCGGTTTTCATCTCCAAATGCCCAGGAGTCACCATCAAAAATTGAAAATTTCAGTTCTATACCGTGTAATAGTGCCTGAGGCTGCATAATATGAACTGTTTCATCAAGCACCTTTGTCAAGTTAGTTCTTTTCATTACGCTATTTTTCGGTTTTGCGAGCATTAAGAACTCGGTCATCGTTGTTTCAAGACGATTGAGTTCTGAATTAATGACTTCAAAATACATTTTCTGACTGTCTTTCAGGTCTGCCTGCAGTAGCTGAATAAAGCCTTTCAGGGAAGTCATCGGGTTTCTGATCTCATGGGCTATACCTGCAGCAAGCTGACCGACGACTTTTAACGTATCAGACTGGTCAGCCCGGCTGATATACTCTACTACCTTAGTGATATCCCTGATGACGATCAGATGGTAACCATCTGTGATTTTTTTTTACTTTTGTAAATTCATAGTGCCTGTCACTGATGCTGATCACCTTACTCAAGATCTCATCATCATTATACGGCGCAAGCGGCTGTGCGAAACCCGGAAGTTTATCAATCACTTTAAACCGCACCAGGGTCTCATCTAACTTTTTTGTTTTACTGGCTGGCAGATCAAGAAGACGGTCAGCAATCATATTTGATTTGATAATATTCCCTGATTATCTGTAATCAGCAATCCATGGATCGCTCTTGCAAAAACGTTTGCATAAATGATCTCGTCTTGAACTTTGTGAATGTCACTGAGAATAAACAGATACGCCTCCCCACCGGTCAGCGGAATACATTCTCCCTTACACTCTTTTATACAGGAACCGTTAAAAAACTGAAGGTTTGCAGTGTCCCGGTTTTCCCCAAGCATACAGGCCTTCAGCCATCCCAAATGTTCACTTTTTAAATATCGTGATATCGAAGCTCCGACTTCAGGGTGAAATTGACATTTGCTCTGCTCATTAAAATTGAGTATAATTCCATCGGGATTCAGAATCATAGCGAATTCACTTATATATTTTAACAGGCGTTCGCTCTGCAGCTCAGATAATGACTGACCATGACTGGTTTGAGTGAAATCCGTTTGAGATAATTCTCTCGAAAGCATAAGTATATCCCTACTTTTCATTAGAATGATGTTTAATCATAACTATGTCAATTTCACCAGATTTATTATTAAATAAAACGGGTATGTAAATTTGAACGAAGTGTAATAGAAAGCGGTGTAACCATGGCAAATCGTGATTATTATTTTGATAATGCGAAATTCATTTTAATCTTCCTTGTTGTATTTGGACATGCAATCCAGAGCAGTATACAGGAAGATCCGATTCTGATGACAACCTATCAGACCATTTACTTTTTTCATATGCCGGCTTTTATCTTAATCGCCGGATACTTTGCTAAAGCAAACTATATAAAAGGATTGTTTGTTAAGCTGTTAAAGAAATTAATCGTTCCTTATTTAATTTTCCAGCTGATCTATACGATCTATTATTATTTTTTAAGAAATGAAAATAACCTGGAAATCGATCCGCTGAATCCACAATGGGCACTTTGGTTTTTAGTCAGCCTTTTCTTCTGGAGTCTGCTCCTGATATTGTTTGTTGATGTGTTAAAGCTGAAGTGGAAAGCAGCAATGCTGATCAGTATTATTCTCGGTGTGGTAATCGGCTTTGTGAACGACTATACCTCAACTTTAAGCTTATCAAGAACCTTTGTATTCTTTCCATTTTTCTTAGCAGGACATTACCTGAGCAGGGACTTTTTCAGTCAGTTAAAGTCCAGAAAAATGATGATCCTGTCGGTTGTATCATTGGTGATTGTTTTTATTTCAATTTACCTGTTACCTGACTGGAGCAGCAGATGGTTGTTCGGGTCTCATTCTTATGAAGACTTAGGTACACCGGTTGAGGCAAGTCCGATGCTTAGGCTGCTGATCTATGGTGTTAGTTTCTGGCTTGTGATTGCATTCTTTTCATTGGCGCCTGTTGCGAAGACGTTTTTTACAAGATGGGGACTTAATACACTGTATGTGTATTTGTTCCATGGGTTTATCATTCAATTTTACCGTGAAAGCGGCCTTGGATTAATGGTTAATCCCTACATCTCACTATTGATTATTATGGCGGCATCTCTTTTACTAACGATTTTTCTCTCTTCAAGACTGGTAGCAGCCGCCGCTCAGCCAATTGTAGAACTGAGAGCATCTAAGGCAAAAAAAATGTTAAATCATAAAGAATCTCAATGATCGAAATTTCTGACAAGTCATTGTTTTATTTTAACATCTGCTTTTCATAAAATAAACCATTTTTAACGAATTATTCACTATAACGAACCTTTGTTGTCAACCCTTATTCTCTCCTGTAGAATAAGGGTTGATTTACGATTAAAGGAGCAAAGAAATGAAGACAATTCTGGCATCATTAAACGCCAAATATATACACACGAACCTGGCTATCAGATACTTAAAGGCGGCAGCTGCGGACGATTACGAGATTGAACTTGCTGAATATACGATTAACGATCCTGTATTAAATATTGTTGGTGATCTGTATGCAAAAAAACCTGACGTAATTGGATTCAGCTGCTACATATGGAATATCGAAGAAACAATTCAGGTTATTAAAATGCTGAAAAAAATCCATCCGGAGGTCAAAATCATACTCGGTGGACCAGAAGTTACGTATGACGTAAATGACTGGCTTGAAAGGCTTCATGAAAATATTGATTTTGTAGCAGTCGGTGAAGGAGAAGCAACCTTTAAAGGACTGCTTGACTACTTCGCAGGCAAAATTGACTTTAAGCAGGTCCGTGGCGCCGCATGTATGATCGATGGCAGCATGCACTTGATTCCGCAGCCTCAAAAAACTGATTTGAAAACACTCCCTTCACCATTCAGATTTCCGGAAGACCGTGCTGATCTGAAAAAGAGGATAACGTATATAGAGACGAGCCGGGGATGCCCATTTCAGTGCCAGTTCTGCTTATCATCTATTGAAGTTGGGGTAAGATATTTTGACCGTGAAGCAGTAAAGAATGACATCCGTTATCTGATGCAGCATGGTGCACGCATATTTAAATTTGTAGACAGAACATTTAATATCAGCAGGAGTTATGCGATGGAAATGTTTGAGTTTTTAATCGATGAACACCTGCCTGGCACTGTTTTTCAGTTTGAAATTACGGGAGACATTATGCGCCCTGAAGTGATTCAATACTTGAATGATCATGCGCCTGCAGGATTATTCCGCTTTGAAATCGGGGTTCAGTCGACTAATGACCACACGAACGAGCTTGTAAAAAGAAAGCAGAACTTTGATAAGCTGAAGCGGACAGTCACAATGGTTAAGGATGGCGGAAAAATTGATCAGCACCTTGATCTGATTGCAGGACTGCCTGAAGAAAATTATCATTCATTCAAACAGACTTTCAATGATGTATACGAACTCGGACCGGAAGAGCTGCAGCTTGGATTTTTAAAGATGCTCAGGGGAACCGGGCTCAGAATGAATGCAGCAGCACATCAATATATTTACATGGACCATGCACCATATGAAATTCTTGGTAATAATCAACTTTCTTTTGATGAAATACTGAGAATTAAACAGGTTGAGGATGTCCTTGAAAAGTACTGGAACGATCACAGATTGGATGAAACGATTGCCTATTTAACAGAGGAAGTATTTGATACGCCTTTTGACTTTTATCAGGATTTTGGAACTTACTGGGATGAAAAAGGCTGGTCAAGAATCGGTCACCAACTGGAAGATTTATTTAAGCGTCTGTATCAGTTTATTGAAGAAAATCAGCCCGAATCACTTCCCTATGTCTCCTACTTGATGAAAAAAGACTATCTTGCCAAGCACAGGTTCAAACCTAGGAAAGCCTGGTGGACAAAAGGAGATAAGCGTTTCAGCGATGTATATGATCATCTTCTATCAAATCCTGCGCTAGCTGGTAAGAAATTCATGTCACTTAGCCTCAATCAGAAAGAACTTCATAAGCATACTGTGCTTGAGGAAGGATTAAAGCTCGTTGATCATAAACCGGTTAAGATGTATCTTCTTGCATACTATGATCCAAAGACAGGGGACGCTTCAATATTTGAGTTTTCAAAGGAAGAAGCAGAAAGTGTAAGTATTTAAAAAGAGCGGTGAGACAAAAATGTCTCACCGCCTTTTTTAGTTTCGGGTTTAAATTTTTTGATTAGCCAATAATAACACGCTCTTTTGGATAATGGTATTTTTCTTTTTTGTTGTTACCACCAATCATAAACAGGAACGAAATCAACCCAACACGACCGATAAACATTAAAACCATTAGAATCATTTTACTCGGTGTAGAGAGGGTTGGTGTTATCCCCATAGACATGCCTGATGTCCCGAAGGCTGATGTGACTTCGAAAATAACTGCAATAACGTCTAAATCTTCAATGATCATTATTGTAATCACTGAAATCATAGACATGAGCACAGCCAAGATAATAACAACGTAAGATCTGAAAATATCAATCAGATGAATCTCCCTGCCGAAAACCTGAATGTGATGTCTGCCTCTTGAAAAGTTAATCAGAAACAGCACTGCAATGGCTAACGTAGTTGTTCGGATTCCTCCCCCAACTGAACTCGGCGAGGCACCAATAAACATCAGCAGACTGAGAATTAGCTGGGTTGGCTCTGTAAAAGTACTAACCTCTAAAGTTACAAGACCACCAGACCGTGTAGAAACTGATTGAAATAATGCATAAAACAGCCCCTGATGCCAACTCACATCAGCAAACCGCTGATTATACTCTATCAGGTAAATCAGAATGGTACCTACAACCAGTAAAATACCGAAAGTAATTGTAGTAAGTTTCGTAAATAATGAAAACCGGAAAGGGCCTGACTTGTGACTTAAAAATTGCTTTAGTTCAATCAAAACCGGGAAGCCAATTGCCCCAAGGATAATAAGCAAAATGGTAATGATCTGTACGAAATAATCGTTCGCATAAGGAATCATTGATTGACCGGTAATATCAAATCCGCCATTTGTCGTAGCTGATACAGATGCGAAAACACCGTGTAAAACCGCTTCAGCCCATGTTTCATAAAATTGTGTGAAGTATAGACTCAACAGCAATGCACCAATCGCTTCTATCAGTAATAATATTTTTATAATTTCTATAATCAGTTTTACAACGCCTGATAAATTATATTGATTATGATCGAGCATGATTAATTGACGTTCTCTCAATCCAATTCTCTTGCCGATCAATAACCAAACAAATGTTCCTAAAGACATTATACCTATTCCGCCAAGCTGTAATATCAGCATAACCATAACAATTCCGAACACTGTATAAGTATCTGTAATTTGTATAACAGTTAAACCCGTCACACTTACCGCACTTACAGCAGTAAAAAGTGAATCAATTAAAGAAACTTCCTGACCAGGCTGATGCACCCATGGCAGTCGAAGTAGCCCAAATGACAAACTGATTGCCAGAAAATAATACGTTACAATCAGCTGGGCAGGTTTTAACTTTCTAATACGATCTTTCAGCATCTGCCACATGTTCCCAGTTCCCTTCTGTGAAATCTATACATAGCTTATATGAAAAACCTAAAGATTTAAATAGAAACCTTAAAACAATGTGGGTGTTTACATTTTAGCCAAACAAAAAAAGCAGGTATCCCTGCTTTAATTGCCATTCCCCCGGTTACTGCCGTTGTTTCCACTGTTGCCATTATTTCCATTATTTCCATTATTTCCGTTATTTCCGTTATTTCCGTTATTTCCGTTATTTCCGTTATTTCCGTTGTTTCCGCTGTTGCCGTTATTTCCGTTGTTGCTGTTATTTCCGTTATTTCCGTTGTTTCCGTTGTTTCCGTTGTTTCCGTTGTTTCCGTTGTTTCCGTTGTTTCCGCTGTTGCCGTTGTTTCCGCTATTGCCGCTGTTGCCGTTGTTGCCGCTGTTTCCATTATCACGATTTTTCTGTTCTGCAGGCTGCTTTTCTTCTTTCTTCTCTTTTTGCTCAGCCTTTTTCTCATCGCGCTTCTGCATATTTTCTTCTTTTTTGTCCATTCCATGCTGATTTGCAGGAGCAGATTCTGAAGGTATTTCTTTTTCAGCTTCAGGCTCTGATGACTCACCAGGTGCTGAATCCGAATCAACGCGATCCGATTCAGACTGATCATCATTGTTTTCTTCAATTTCTGCTTCCGGTTCACTAATCACACGAGCTGGCACCGGCTGAACAGGTGTAATGTATTGTTCATTTTTACTAGTCTGCTCAAGCATTAGTTGCCCAAATGAAATGCCTCTTTCATCTGCTCTTGTGACATGATCCATGCTGCCTTTTAAAAACGAGATATTTGATACACCTGATGTTTGAGACCATCCTTTCAAATCAGAAAGAAGTGTCTTTTCGAATGCTTTGTCAGCTTCTTCTGAAAGAGCAGTGGAAATCGTTAAACCACCATCTGTTGAACTGAGATAACCAGCCCTGATGCTCTCCTGTACGATTGCAGCAATCACATCACCTATCTTCTTTTCTTCCCAGCTAATGTACCTTAAAATCTCTTTTGCATCCTGATTCACAGGTTCAAGACTGACTGCCTCATTATGCTTATTCAATTCAATTTCAAAGCTTGGATTAATATCTACCGCTACATAAGCATAAGTCTTCTGATTCAAAAAAGGCTGCAGAATCACAAAAGCAATCATAAAGATCGCTGCAAGCGCTCCCGTTGCAATCAGGCGGTTATATGAGGTAACAGTCATTACATTCGATACGACTTCATCGCCGACACCGATTCGGCCTGAAGGTTTTTTTACTTTGCAGAACTCTCCATCTACAGTTAAAAGAACAAGGTGTCTTTTTTTCACTTCCATTACGATTCCTTTTTTCATCATAACTGCTCCTTCACATACTCATAAAGATACGGGTAACGTCCATTTAGTAACACTGCCACAGCAATGATATACTTTCTGTTCCGTTCAATCGTCTTTCTGCTTACTTCCACTTCTTTTTCAATTTTTTTAATCGGAAGTCTCTTCTTACTTTTTAATTCTGAAAACCATTCATGATTTGTGCTGACAAGCCGTGCGATTAATATCGCATTTTTTCTGGCATCCTGATGTTTAGGAGCACTTTCTGCGAGTTCCCCAAACGTTAACCCGTAGGCACTCAATTCGATGCTGTATCTGAGAATTTCTTCCTTTCTCAAGGCTGAATCCTGTACATCCTGATACTGCTTCATCGCCTGGTCATTTTCAAGATAGCCGGCCGTTTCCTCGGATTCTGCTCCCGGTTCAAACAGTAACTCCCGCTTTTCCTTTTGATGCGTTCTCATATAATCTATCATTCTTCTTTTAATCACAATTTCAGAAAAACTGATGACTGAAGCCCCTTTATCAGGCTGATATTTCATCAGCGCATCGTTAAATGCAATTAACGCAATACTGAATTCATCATCAGAATCATAAATATACCGATGACAACTCTTCGATGCAGCTTTCTTCACAAAAGGCTTATAATCCTCAAGCACTTCAGATAAAAGCTGTGTGTTTCCTTTTTGTATTTGAGCAACTTTCTCCTCAAGGCTCATCTTAGAAGAGAAAGGATAAATTCCAAACAAAAGGAAGGACAACAATCTCTCCACCTCTATTCAACACGTCATAGATAAATTGTACCGGTAAATTGTGTCGAATGGAAGGTAAAGCCAATCAATATACTTTACGTAATGTGTTTGTAATATGAGGGGGTTAACGGGGGATTTGTTAGATTTATTAGGGGGACACACCGGGGACGCACAAAAAAAGCCTGCCCCAAAAGGAACAGACTTTCATCACATTAATAAGCTGCACTTTCCTGACCGCGCTTTTTAGCAAGAATAAATCCTCCTGCTGCGATCAGTACAAGAACTGACCAGAAGATAATTTTCCACTCAGTGGAGTGCGGGAAGTGTGTATCGATTATTTGTACGTTCGGGTGACCGAGTGTGAATACTGCAAGCTTTACGCCTACCCATCCTACAATCAGGAATGCTGTTGTTTCAAGTAATGGATATTTGCCGAGCAGTTTAACAAACCAGTGGGCAGCGAAACGCATAATGATCAATCCAATCAGACCACCCAGGAAAATAACGATGAACTGACCGCCATCAATTCCACCAATTTCAAATTCACCTACTGCAGGCAGTGTCAATGCCAGTGCGACTGCTGCAAGCATTGAATCAACCGCAAAAGCGATATCTGCCAGCTCGACTTTCAGCACTGTCATCCAGAAACCTGATCCTTTTGCTTTACCTTCAGCTTCTTCTGCCTCAACAGATTCATCCTTCTTAGACAAAATCTGCTTTGTTACGTGACTGATTGAAATGTATAACAGATAAAGTGCCCCGATTGCCTGGACCTGCCAGACGTCAATTAAAACTGCAATTAAAAATAGTGATGCAAAACGGAAAATAAATGCCCCGAATAATCCATAGAATAATGCTTTTTTACGCTGTTCAGGTGGCAGGTGTTTAACCATTACAGCCATGACAACTGCATTGTCAGCTGCAAGGATCCCTTCAAGCCCAATCAAAATAAGAAGCACCCAGCCGTATTCCAATAATAATGCTGCATCCATTCTTTTTTCCTCCTCTAACTCTTTTTTATGTTCTCCAATAACCGATATCTTAATCACGAAGTTCTGATTTACGATAAATGAACGCAAAAAAGACCTTCGCCTAATAAAAGGCAAAGGTCTTGCAAAGCATTCATCATGCCATTATGACCGATGAACCGCTTTAGTTCATGTCGTGACGATCATAATTAGCTGCACGTGCAGCTAAAGCTACTCCCCCTTGACAACTTTGTCAAAGCGCTATTGAATTATGTTCATTATACCATTTTCAGGTAAGCAGGCAATACTTATTTTATAGAAGTGTGATAATTTTTTTCATGCTTATGACGGTTATAAAATCCAACCATTGCATCCAGTCCTTCAAGAAAGTCAGCGCATTGAATACCTGCACCCTCAAGGTCCTTTGCCGTCTGTGACTGATCAAATTCCCCTTCCCAGAAAAAGTATTCGAGACCTTCCCTCTCTGCCCCGAGATGCTTTCTTACTCGCGGAATAGCAAGTGCCTTATCCATCACTTTATGAGAGACAAATCCTGAAGGTGTCTTTCCGGTCTGCTTTTGCAGCAAAAAGCGGTAGATCTCTCTTGCCGGATAAGGATTCGGATCTGTCAGATGATAGGTTTTACCTTTTCCGTTTTCATGTCTCCCCAAATAATTTGCTGAGTCAATGACATACTCAACTGGCACTACATTTAGTTTCGAACGACTCTTACTTATATAAGGAAGCCTTGAGAGTTTTTTTGTTTTTTCAAAAATATTTAATAAATAATATGGCCCATCAAATTTACTTGTCTCACCTGTTTTTGTATCTCCTTTTACAATCCCCGGTCTTAAAATGGTAACCGGTATATGGGATTTAAGTTGATCGACAAGTACTTCTGCCTCAAATTTTGTTTCCTCATATGCATTTCTGAATTGTTCAGGCCGAATCAGTTCATTTTCTTTTATAACTCCTGTTCTGCGACCTGCTACATAGGCCGTGCTGAAGTAAATGTAGCGTTTAAGATTCGTTAGTTGTCCTACCCATTCATTTACATGATGGGTCCCTGTAACGTTGACTCTGTATGCAGTCGGCTGATCAATTGCAAGATCATAAGCAGCTGCAAGATGCCAGACGTAATGAATTTTTTCTTTTAAATAGGAGGAAACCGTTGCGGATAAGCCGATGTCTTTCTTTGTGATATCCCCCTGAACGATATGGATCGTTGAGGGGGTCTGGATTTCATTTCTGATTTTTTCAATCCGTTCAGCTGCTTTTTGCTGAAGCGCAGGCAGCACTAATAAATAGATATTTTTTTCCTCCGGTTCGTTCAGCCATTTTCTTAAAAGCTTTTCACTGATGAACCCTGGAAATCCGGTTACGAAATAGCCGTTTTTCATGTGATCACTCCCCTTATTCTGATTATACAGAAAAAATCAGCAAACGAAAAAGAGACTGAAACAAAATTTATTGTTTCAGTCTCTTTTTGATGTTGGCTCTGTTGAATTTGGCTTTTGCTTGAAGCTCCCGGGGGATGCCTTCCGTTTCAATCAGGAGCTGTGAAGCAACACTTACCTATATCGTGCTAAACGAGATCAAACGTGTCTGATCATGCTTTCACTTTATTTTTCTTATTCATTTTTCTTGTCTCAGGATCAAGGAAGCTGTAGACAATTGGAACAATAAACAGCGTCAGGAATGTCGAACTGATTAATCCGCCGATCACTGTAATCGCCATTGGCTGGTTAATCTCAGTTCCTTCACCGATCCCAAGCGCAAGCGGAACAAGTCCGAGAATAGTCGTGAGTGCTGTCATTAAGATCGGTCGCGCACGGTCTCTGACAGAGGTATAAATCGCATCATAACTCGTTAGCCCCGCTGCTTTCCGCTGATTAATATAATCAACGAGCACAATTCCGTTATTAACAACAATCCCGGTCAGAATGAGAAGCCCGATAATAGATGTCACACTAACTGGCGTTTGTGTAACAAACTGTGCGATGGCTACACCAATAACCATCAGCGGAACGGTGAACATGATAACAAATGGATACTTAAAGGATTCAAACTGAGCTGCCATTACAAAGTAAACGAGTACAACAGCAAGCCCTACTGCAAGCAGCATATCCATAATTGAATCTTCAAGAAGCTCACGGTCCCCGCCAAAGACCACTTCAGTCTCATCAGCAAGGTTCAGTTCAGCGATTGCTTCATCTACTTCCTGTGATACTGCTCCGAGATTAGTATTTGTTGTATAAGAAGCAGTAAATCCTACAGCAGCCTGTTGATCGATCCGCTGAATGGATACCGGGCCTTCTCCAATTGTGATATCAGCAACATCACCAAGTGCAATGAATTCTCCTGATGGAGCTCTTAATGCAAGATCCTCAAGGCCTTCAATTGTATTGGCGATCTCTTCGTCATACTGGATGAATACATCATATACATCTGAATCGTCTGTAATAATTTGTGTTGTCAGAGCGCCACGTGTAACGGCATTGACCTCCTGGGAGATCTGTGCCGGTGACAGCCCGGCTGCTCTTGCGTCTTCTCTATTAATTTCAATTTGAACTTCTTCAACAGTGTCCTCAAGATCTGTCTCCACTTCTGTAATTGAATCGAGTGCAACCAGTGCATCTCTAATCTCTTCAACTGATTCATTCAGGCGCGTTTCGTTTGTATCACGCACACTGAATGATAGCGTCTGAGGAGAAGTACCTGTAGCAGTCTGAAGTGAAGCAGACACTTCTGCTGTCTCATTGACTGAAGTTGCTGCCTCTTCAATATCAGGCGTGATGTTTTCAATCAGTTCAAATACTGAGATTTCACGATCATCAAGAGGGACCATTTTAACGAAAATGTTTCCTTGAGAACCGTCCGGTGAATTATCAATTCCACCCTGCCCTGAAGAGCCTGCCTGACTAAGGTACACATCAATTGACTCTTCTTCTCTCAGTACGTCTTCAATTGCAGCAATGACATTTTCAGTTTCTTCAAGTGCTGTCCCGTTTTCGAGTGACACGCTGATATCAAAGAAACCTTCATCTGTTGCAGGCAGGAATTGAGTACCCACACTTGCGATACCAAAACCGCCAGCACCGAGCAGTACAAAGGTAATCAAAATTGGGACCCATCTGTGTTTCAGTGACCATTTAACAGAACCCATAAAACGCTTTGTAAATGGAGACTCTCTTCTCTTTTTCTCAAGATCTTCTTTCGGTTCTTTCAGCATTTTACTCGCAAGCATTGGTATGACCGTTAAGGCAACAACCAGTGAAGCAAACAAGCTGAATGAAATAGTTAGCGCAAATTCAGTAAACAGATCACCGATTAATCCTTCAATAAAGACAACCGGGATAAATACCGCAATGGTTGTAAGAGTAGATGCTGTAATCGCACTTGCAACCTCTTTAGCACCGTCTCTAGCGGCTGTTTTCGGATCTTTTTTCATACCTAGATGCCTGTAGATATTTTCAAGAACAACAATGGCATTATCCACTAGCATCCCGATCCCGAGCGCCAGTGCACCGAGAGTAAAGATGTTGAGTGAAAAATCAGCGAAGTACATTAACACGAATGTCACGATCACTGAGTATGGAATGGCAACACCGATAATGATCGGACTCTTGATATTTCTCAGGAATAAAAACAGAACTGCCATCGCAAAAACACCACCGAAGATCAGTGAACTGGCAATATTTCCAATCGCCAGCTGGATGTAATCTCCCTGATCAAACAGTACATCAGCGGTTACACTTTCATATTGATCTTCCTGAAGTAATTCATCCAGGGCATCCTGGAAAGCTGTAGAAACATCTGCTGTATTTGCATCTGCTTCCTGCAGCACACTGATCAGCACTGCATCTTCATCATTTGCACGTGTAATAACAGACTGTTCCGGCTCACCCAATGTAACGTCTGCAATATCAGCTATTGTAATATCGTCTCCAGTTGCGGGATCAGCTGAAACCACAAGGGATTCAATATCTTCAACTGATGTCAAAGTACTTAATATTCTTGTTGTTAAGCTTTTACCATCAGTTTCGACTGTATCTCCCGGAAAGGAGACATTATTGGACTGGATCACATTTGAAATATCTGTCTGCGTCAGACCATAAGTCTGAAGCTCATCCTGATCCAGTGAAATTCTTACTTCTTCGGACAAAGAGTTTGAAATATCAACACTTGCCACACCTTCAGTTCTAGAGAGCTCAACTTCAAGCTCTTCAGCAAGATTTCTGATATTTGCTCCTTCATCAGATGATCTCAGACTCATCTGAATAACAGGAAACTGAGAAGGGTCAAATTTTAATACTCTCGGCTGATTCGCATCATCAGGCAGCTGTACCTGTTCTACTGCCCTTCTGATATCACCTTCCACCTCATCAATATCTGTTGAAAAGTTAAATTCCAGCAGAATCAGATTTGACCCTTCAGTTGAGGTTGACTGGACATTTTCCAGTCCGGGAAGCTGTGATACCTGTGCTTCAATCGGCTTAGTTACCTTTTCTAGCACTTCTGTTGGTCCCGCACCAGGATAAGATGTAACAACAACTGAAACCGGCGCATTAATGTTAGGAATCAGCTGAAGCGGAATTCTTGATAGTGAAATCGTACCTATTAAAAGAACAACCAACATCGTTACGATAGTAAAGACAGGCCGTCTGATTGAAAAACGACTGATGTTCAAGTGAACGCTCCTTCCGCCAGTCTTCAGAGACAGGCATTTTACTGTACTTTTCACTATACCGACAAAACTGTCGCTAATCAATTTTAAAATGTAGCGTTCACAATATCCTCAAATCATTCGGATTTCGTAATAGTCCATCCCGTAAAAATATAGGTAAGCGTCAGCAATGGAGAAATCAGACAAAAGAAAGCGTAAGGCAGGTAATCAATGACCTCAACACCTAAAACATTCGTAATAAAAACACCACAGACACCCCATGGAATCAGCGGGTTAATTACTGTTCCGGCATCTTCAAGTACTCTTGAGAGATTTTTTCTCTCGAGTTTTTCTTTATCTACCTGCTCTGAGAAAGTTTCTCCGGTCAATAAAATAGACAAATATTGTTCACCAATCAGTACATTCGTTCCGACAGCAGTACCCGCTGCCTTCACTAGCGAATGCTTTGCGTCATTCATTTTATCGAATAACACTGGAATAACACCAGTTGAAAACAATAATCCGCCGAGACCAAGTGCTAAAAAGACTAAAGCGATTGTGAACATCATCGACTCTACTCCACCTCTGTTCAGCAATGCTGTGATCTGTTCGCTCTCAGATGATGCACTATACCCCGAAAACAAAACCTGAAAAAGCTCAGAGACCGGTACAGTACTGTGGATATAGGAAATCATGATGCTGAAGACAATCGCTGAAATCAGCGTCAGCAAAGCAGGAATTTTTTTTGCCGCAAATATAAACAGCAGTAAAATTGGCAATAAACTGTAGATATGAATTAACCCTGTATTCATTAACTGCTCCCGAAGCTGACTTAGCCCTGCATTACCTTCTTGACCTGAAGAAAACAGCATGAAAAATAAAGCCGTTAATATAAATGCAGGAATTGTTGTCCAGGACATATGCCTGATGTGGGTAAAGAGATCGACCCCTACCACTGATGAAGCAAGGTTTGTTGTGTCAGAAAGAGGAGACATTTTATCTCCAAAGAATGCACCCGAGACAATCGCGCCTGCCGTCACTGCAAGAGATAAATCAAGTGAACCGGCAATACTGATAAACACAACGCCTACTGTTGCAACAGTTGTGAGTGAACTTCCGATACTGATTCCAATAATAGCCGTAATTGCAAAAACAGCAGTAAAGAAAAACGGAAAGTCCGTTAAATATAATCCGTAGTACATCAAAGTCGGAATTGTACCCGACAGCATAAAGGCGCTGATTAATACACCAATAAACAAAAAGATAAAAATAGCCGGCATACCTGAAGCAGCGCCAGTAACCATTCCATCCTGAAGTTTTTTAAATGATGCCCTTTTTATTAAGCCATAGATGATTAAAAGTAGAATAGATATCATGATCGGTATATGCGGAACCGAACCAAATCCAATCATACTGACACTCATAATACTTATCATCATGATGACAATTAATGCTCCTTCAATAAAAGAAGGTGTAATTTCCCGGTCTATCTTTTTCATACAAAGTCCTCCAAACCAAACAATATAGACGCAAAAAACTCCGCCCCCTGTAAAAGGGACGAAGTTAACTCCGCGGTACCACCCAAATTAGCTTTGCACTCACTCAAACCGTACATCCAAATAGACAGTGGTAATTCAATCAATGACTTGCCCGGAATTTCACCAAATTCCCGGTCTCTAGCTGCTGCATGTCAATGATCTACTGATTCTGTCGGATCACCGCAATATTCTGTTTCACTTAAACGCTTTTAAGTGGTAAAGTATACGATGATTTTATATGGGATTGGTCTGCTCGTCAAGTCATAACATTTATGATGCTACTGATGTATTGATGATTGGTGTAGTGGCTGTTGGCTCAGGTTTGCCAATTAAATATCCCTGGCAAAGGTCAATACCGATTTCTTTACATACCTTCAGTTCTTCAACTCTTTCAAGCCCTTCAGCAAGTACAATAATGCCGAGTTCTTTAGAGATCCGATTAACTTCTGATAAAAACTCCTGCTTTTGAATATCCTCGTCACACCGGTCAACAAATGACCGGTCAATTTTTACATAGTTAGGTTCAAGCATCTTCAGCATATCTATCGTAGAAAAACCTGCTCCGACATCATCAAGTGCAACCTTCATGCCTTCTCGTTTATAAGTTTTAAATACTTTTTTCAGATGTTCTACATCCTGGATCTTCTCTGTTTCTACTACTTCAAAAACCAGATCGGCAGGGTCAACCTGATATTTATTTACGACATGGAATGTGTGCTGCAGACAGTACTCCGGGTTATAGATAGTAGAAGGAAGAAAGTTGATAAAGCTTTTAATGCCTGAAGGAATATGATTCTTCCTTGCACGGATCGCTTCTTCTCTCGCCCTCTGATCAAGCAGTGAATGCATTTCAGCCTGGTTGGCCACCTGAAATAATTCATAAGGTGAAATTTTCTTTTCAGTGCTGTCTGCTCTGAGCAGTGACTCGTATGCATATAATTCACCTGAAGAAATATTAACGATCGGCTGCAGATGACTGATCAGTTTACCTTCCTGAATAAATTCAACTGTTTCCCTATTCTCAAGGCGTCTTCTGAAAAGGTCTGCATTCATATACTGGGCGTAATGGTTTTTAGATGAGATTCCGCATTCAATATGCGTACTCACCTTGACCACTTCATTTGTCATTTCCTCAAGCTGGCCTATACTTTCGTAACCTGCTTTATAAGTTCCGCTAAGCCCCATTACCGGAAAAGATAAGCCCTTAATTTCATTCTCACTCACATTTTTCAAATGAAAAGTTCCTTCATCCGCGAACTTCATACTGACACCGCAATTCACACACTTTGCCACCATTTGTCTTCCCCACCTTTAATGTTCTGATACACTGCTTTGTATCTACCCATTAAAAGCATACTTTATTCCTATTAGTTTGTAAAAATTTAATGTTTTTTTATAAGGCTTTGTTAAAGGTGGTTATTGATTGCAGCGAGAGGAGGACGCTTTCCGTAGGCGTGCTAAGAGCCTTCTTCCGCTACAATCAACAGCTGTGCGAAAACAATATTGGTCTTTAACATAGCTTTTTATAAAAAAATTCCGCCTTTACTTAGGCGGAATTTTAATTAATCTTTTACAGCAGGCTGTAAAGCCTTATTTCAGGATGTTTATCTGAAAACCATCTCATAGCAAAATCATTTTCAAACAGGAAGACGAGCTTGCCATAACGATCTTTTACAAGCATGCTTCTTTGAGAAGACATTGCATCTTTTACATCCTCTTCATTCTCAATCCATCGGGCAATCTTTGATCCGATGTTCTCCATCATGACATCCGTATTGTATTCATTTTTCATCCGGTGCTCAAAAACTTCAAACTGAAGCTGACCGACTGCACCAAGAATAATTTCATCCGTACGGTAAGTTTTATATAGCTGAATCGCACCTTCCTGAACGAGCTGGTTGATCCCTTTATGGAAATGTTTTTGCTTCATGACATTTTTAGCAGTTACGCGCATGAATAATTCAGGAGTGAACTGAGGCAGCTTTTCAAATGCAAAGTTCTTTTTTCCACCAGTCAGTGTATCACCGATCTGATAGTTTCCTGTATCGTGTATACCGATTATATCTCCACTAACCGCATTATCAACTGTGTTACGGTCGTCAGCAAGGAATGAGGTTGAGGAACTGAGTTTAATCGTTTTACCCGTTCTGCTCAGCTGTACAGGCATTCCGCGCTCAAACTGTCCCGAGCAAATACGTAAAAATGCGATTCTGTCACGGTGAGCCGGATTCATATTCGCCTGAATTTTAAAGATGAATCCCGAGAAATCTTCCTCTGTTGCCGCTACTTCTCCCTGATCAGTCTGTCTTGGCTGAGGAGAAGGCGCAAACTGAAGATACGTTTCAAGAAATGTCTGAACGCCAAAGTTTGTTAAGGCACTGCCAAAGAACACCGGTGTAACTTCTCCTTTTTTAAGTCTGTCCGTTGTGAATTCATTCCCCGCTTCATTCAGCAGCATGACATCCTCTAATGCCTGATCATATAATGAAGTTTTTTTAATTTCATAATCTCCATCAAGTTCACCATCTTCATTTAATGGAAGAAAACGCTGATCTTCTTCTACTCTGAACTGTTCAATCCGGTTATGGTGGCGATCATAAATACCAAGAAATTCTTTTCCCATTCCAATCGGCCAGTTCATTGCATAAGATTCAATACCAAGAACTTCCTCTAATTCCTCCATAATCTCAAGTGGTTCTCTTCCCTGACGGTCAAGCTTATTTACAAAAGTAAAGATTGGAATTCCTCTCATCTTACATACTTTAAAAAGCTTTAACGTCTGTGCCTCTATCCCTTTTGCTGCATCTATAATCATCACAGCGCTATCCACTGCCATCAGTGTACGGTATGTGTCTTCACTGAAATCCTGGTGTCCAGGTGTGTCCAGGATATTAATTCTTTTACCGAGATAGTCAAACTGCATCACTGAAGATGTAACTGAAATTCCACGCTGCTTCTCAATTTCCATCCAGTCAGACGTTGCATATTTACCTGTTTTCTTACCTTTAACCGTACCTGCCGCTCTGATTGCGCCGCCAAATAATAACAGCTGCTCAGTCAGTGTTGTTTTTCCGGCATCCGGGTGTGAAATAATTGCAAACGTTCTGCGTGATTGTACTTCATCTATAAGTGTCATATCCATTTCCTCTCATGTATGAATTTCTACCTTTAACATCATATTAGTTTCTATAGCAGATTGCAATCCGATGCAAAATGTTAAAAAGCACATTCAGAGTTGTACAAATTTTAAACACATAGTATAAATAAGTTGTACATTACTTATACCGAATGAAATAACTTATCTCACTTAAATGTTCTAATCTGAACATTCAGAAGAGTTAAATTATTTCAATTGGGTATATGTATATCGTACACAAATTTATACCAATCAAAAAAGGAGAGTGGATTTTTGTGAAGAAACTTTTTAGTTCGATCGCTGCTGCTATTATGGTAATGGCAATGATGGGCGGGGCAGCACTGGCTGACAACCATGAAGGTGGAGAAGGATGGGTTCGAGTCATTCACGCATCACCTGACGCACCGGCAGTAGATGTCTATGTGAATGGTGAAGCAGTTGTTGAAGGCGCAGAATTCAAAGCATTCACTGATTACTTAGCACTTCCTGCAGGAGACCATGAAGTTGAAATCTTCCCTGCTGGAGACACAGAAACAGCTGTCATTTCAGAAACACTTACAGTTGAAGAAGGTATGTACTATACTGCAGCTGCTGTAGGAACACTTGATAGCATTGAGCTTAATGTAACACAAGATGACCTTACAATTGGTGAAGGAATGACAAAAGTTCGTGCAGGACACTTCTCTCCTGATGCACCGGCAGTAGATGTTGGTCTGATTGATGGAGATGCAGTATTCTCTGGAGCAGAATTCCCTGGAGTAACTGATTTTGCAGAACTTGAAGCTGGCACATATGACCTCGAAGTACGTACGCCAGAAGGAGATCAGGTACTTGATCTGTCTGGTACAGCACTAGAAGCTGGAACAGCATACAGTGTATATGCAGTTAATACACTTGATAGCATTGAGCCATTAGTTGTCACTGCATCTGCAGCTGAAAGCATGCCTTCTGAAATGCCTGAAACAGGTATGGGTGGAGCAGCTAACCAGTCTAATGCAGGTATGATGGCAGTAGCAGCAATTGCTGCTGGAGCAGCACTATTGGTTGTATTCCGCAAGCGCGTATTCCAATCATAATTAAAACATGAAAAAACTATTGATATTCACAGGGCTGATTTTGATGGTGGGCGGCTGCTCACCATCTGATCAGCTTTTTTCTGCAGATACGGCTGCTCCTCCTGCAGAAGAAACAGAAGAAAACACTGTCCCTGAAGTAACGCAGGAAAATGAAGCTGAAAACGATGAAACTGCAGAATCCGATCAAATATCAGAAGTGGACGAACCAACCATTACTTCTATTGTACAGGATGTATCAATTAGACCAAGCAGAGTGACAATACCGGCTATCGGTGTGGATGCTGTCGTTAATCCCTACGGACTTGATGAATCAGGTGGGATGGCAGTACCTGATAACGGTGA
This sequence comes from Jeotgalibacillus malaysiensis, assembly GCA_000818095.1. Classification (NCBI taxonomy): domain Bacteria; kingdom Bacillati; phylum Bacillota; class Bacilli; order Caryophanales; family Caryophanaceae; genus Jeotgalibacillus; species Jeotgalibacillus malaysiensis. The sequence continues at coordinate 1,344,200 of CP009416.1, read as the reverse complement.
GGAAGTTGCCTGGTTTGAACCCGGTTATAAACCTGGGCAAAGAGGAAATGCTGTCCTTGCAGGTCACGTTGACAGTGAAAAAGCGCCTGCAGTTTTTTGGGACCTTAAAGAACTGACCCCTGGTGATGAAATTACTGTAACTGATGAAAACGGTGAAACACTTGTTTTTGTTGTAAAAGATTCTGTTGCATATGATACGGGCGAAGCGCCAATTGCAGATATTTTCGGTTCATCTCCTGAAAGAGGGTTGAACCTGATTACCTGTACCGGTTACTTTGACCGTGGAGGTGCGGGATATGTTGAAAGATTAGTAGTTTATACCGAATTAAAGGCTGATCAAAGCTGATCAGCCTTTAATATGATTACATTTCCCCTGTCCATCCGCGAATACGTCCTGAGAGTTCATTTGCCTCTGAATCATCCGTCCTTTCAGCCAATGACTTCATCATCCGCTCCTGCAATTCCTCACCTGCCTCATCATAAGTAAAGTAGCAGGACCATTCTAACGAAGGAATTGCGACTAGAATGGATTCATCTTTTTTATTTTCATGAATATATACAGATCTCTCCCCATTTGAACCATAGCTTTTTCTGATTTTCAAGTTTTCACCTCCTCAGATGTCAGACATCATACATTTGTTTGACGTTTCTGTGACGATTATTGAAACGCTTGCAATTGCATTGTAGAATGAGAAAAGCAATTAGGCAACACACTATTTTATCAATTGTTAGGAGCTGGCAACATGAACATTTTATGGGGATTTGCAGGGATATTAACGATCCTTGGCATCGCCTTTATCTTCTCGAAAAATAGATCGCGTATCAAGTGGCGCCCAGTACTTGGAGGACTGGCCATTCAGTTAACTTTTGCATTCATTGTTCTTCAGACAAGTTTTGGAGCACAGTTTTTAGAAACTTTGACGCTTGGTGTTAATAACATCATTAACTATGCAAATGCAGGTATTGATTTCGTTCTTGGTGGATTCGCGTATGCAAATCCTGACAATCCTATGGTTTTTGCATTTAATGTATTAACTATTATCATTTTCTTCTCTTCTCTTATTTCTGTCCTGTATTATCTGAAAGTAATGCAGGTTGTGATTAAATTCCTCGGTGGTGGACTATCATGGTTACTTGGCACACGAAAAGCAGAGTCTATGTCAGCAGCTGCAAACATCTTCGTTGGGCAGACTGAAGCACCACTGGTTATTAAACCTTATCTTAAAAACATGACAAACTCAGAGCTTTTCGCAGTTATGACAGGTGGACTTGCATCAGTAGCTGGTGCTGTTCTTGTAGGGGTTGCTGCACTGGGTGTACCATTGGAATACTTGTTAGCTGCAAGTTTCATGGCTGCTCCTGCCGGTCTTGTTATGGCAAAAATGTTTGTACCTGAAACTGATGACACGCCTGACCCGGATGACTTTAAAATGGAAGCAGATGAAGATGCTTCTAATGTCGTTGATGCAGCGGCAAAAGGAGCTTCAACAGGTTTACAGCTTGCCTTGAATGTAGGTGCGATGTTAATCGCCTTTATCGCTTTGATTGCAATGCTTAACGGTATTCTTGGCGGGATTGGCGGGTGGTTCGGCTTTGAACAGCTTTCAATCGAGCTGATCCTTGGATATGTTTTCGCCCCTCTTGCTTTTGCAATCGGTATTCCATGGGATGAAGCAATCCGTGCAGGTAACTTTATCGGACAAAAGCTTGTACTGAATGAATTCGTTGCTTATGCAAATTTCGCTCCTGAAATCGATTCATTCTCAGATAAATCTGTTGCCATTATTACATTCGCACTTTGTGGATTTGCAAATATTTCTTCTCTTGCGATTCTGCTTGGCGGTCTTGGTAACCTGGCACCAAACAGACGTCCTGATATCGCTCGTATGGGTATCCGCGCTGTTGCAGCAGGTGCACTTGCGTCGATGCTTTCTGCTTCGATTGCAGGGATGTTCTTCTAATAAATGATTTAAAAAGGGTTGTCCATTTAAGGACAACCCTTTTTTACTTTCTATAATCGCTGAACCTTCCGTGGAGAACTCAGTTTTCCGCGGAAGGTTCAGCTCAGTTAACCATAAGCACAAGAAATTTAGAACCTCTCTGAAATCACTTCTAGGGCGATTTCGCTATCGCTGTGAGGGTATTTTGTGTTTTCGATGATCTGATAATCTTCGTGGCCTTTGCCGGCGAAAATGATAATATCATCTGGTTCTGCCTGTTGCATGAGGTGCCTGACTGCTGCTGCTCTGTCTCCGATGCACGCATAGTCTTCATGCAACATCCCTTTTTCAAGGTCAGTTGTAATACTGTCATAGCTTTCATAACGCGGATCATCAGTCGTTAACACAACATAGTCCGCTAGTGAAGCCATCTGAGCCATTGCAGGACGCTTTGATTTATCACGGTTACCACCTGTGCCAATCAGGAAAAGAATCCTGTTTTTCTTAAACGGCATAACTGATCTGATTGCTTTTTCAATCGCGTCAGGCGTGTGTGCATAGTCTATATAGATCGATAATGGAGCGCTTGTTGGCACAAGCTGCATTCTTCCTGATACAGGTGCGATATCTTTCAGCGCTTCCACAAGATCAGAAACTTTGTATCCTCTCGCATAAAGAGCCGCAATGGCTGCTAATGTGTTGGATACATTGAATGTGCCCAGAAGCTGTGTTTCAAGTTCGAACTCTCCTTCCGGCGAAATGAGCTTGTAGTACGTACGGTCAGCCATATACTGAATGTCTTCTGCATAGAAGTCTGCAGGTCTTTCCATGCTATAGCTGATAACTTCATGTGGCGTCATCTGTGCATAGCGATCGAACCATTCATCATCAAGGTTTAGTACTGCAGCTTTCTTTTTCGTAAGATCCTGACCTAGCTGCGCAAAAAGAAGCCCTTTTGCATAGCCGTAATGCTCCATCGTATGATGATAGTCCAGGTGGTCATGGCTGAGATTTGTAAATACAGCCACATCAAAGTCGATCCCCCACAGTCTTCCTTCTACTAAGCCGTGAGAAGATACCTCAAATATCATGTTATTGATCCCTTCAGCTTCTGCAGTGCGGATCATCCGCTGAGTAGTCAATAAATCACTCGTTGTATTTGCGCTCTGTCTGAGGTCACCATCAAGATCAAATCCGATCGTTCCTGACAGTGCTGAACGGCCATTTAATTTTCTGATCAGCTCATGTATCAGGTTTGAGACAGATGTTTTACCGTTTGTCCCGGTCACGCCGAATACGCTCATCCGCTCTGATGGTGAGCCGTAAAATGTATCAGCAAGTACGGCAAGCGCACGTGAAGAATTTTTCACAATAAGCTGTGCCGCTTCATCTGCAGGCAGATCAAGTTCTTTCTCTGTGATGATCAGTCTTGCGCCCTGCTTTACTGCCTGTCCAGCATAATCATGACCGTCTACGGTATAACCCTTCTGACAGATAAAAGCTGCTCCTTCCGTAACGGCTCTTGAGTCGATTTCCAATGCTGTTATCTCCGCTGGCAGAGATCCGATTTGTTTAATATAAGATAAGTTTTGTATACATTCATTCGTCTTCATCTCAAAATTCCTCACTCGTTAGATGATTTATTCATTTGATATTTTACTCTTTTTTTAAATTTCTTCAATCCTCACTCATTGGAGACTGCAGATATTTAAGAATAAGAGATTCAGTATGATAAAGAGATTTTTCATGGGTGCGCTCATTTGCATGGGAAGCATCCACTCCTGCACCGATCAAACCGTGCTTGATATCAGCACCCGCTCTGACTGCAGCAGAAGCATCAGAACCGTAATAGTTATAAATATCAACCTTATACTCAATATTATGTTGTTTTGCAAGGTTAATCAGATGTTTTCTAAGGCCATAATGATAAGGACCTGAGCTGTCTTTTGCACAGATGGATACTGTAAATTCATCAGAGCTTTGTCCGTCACCGAGCGCGCCCATATCGACAGCAATATATTCAACTGTTTCAAATGGAATATTTGAGTTACCGCCAAAACCGATCTCTTCATTATTGGCAATAATCAGATGCGTAGTGTATGGCAGCTGATATTCAGCCTGTGTGATCTGTTCTGCAACTGTCATTAACATGGCTACACTTGCTTTATCATCAATATGACGAGACTTAAAGAATCCGCTTGGTGTGATTTCAGGGCGTGCATCAAATGAGATAAAGTCCCCTACAGAAATACCAAGTGCTTCAGTGTCTTCACGGGAATGGACTACTTCATCAAGTCTGACTTCCATATTTTTTTCACTGCGCTCAAGCGATCCTGCTTCTTTATAAGTGTGGACAGAAGCCTGGTGGAGTAAGATCGTTCCTCTATATGTGTGTCCTTCTGATGTTTCCACAGTACAGTATTCACCTTCTACTGCGTTCCAGCGGAATCCACCGATCATTGTCATACTTAACCTGCCATCAGGTTTAATTTCTTTGACCATTGCACCAAGTGTGTCCACATGTGCAGTAAGGATTCTCTGTTCTTGTGTATTAGCGCCATGTAATGTAACAATCAGGCCGCCTTTATTTGTAATCCTTGATGAGATGTTTCTCTCAGCAAACCAGTTTTTAATATATGTAATGATCTCAGATGTATGTCCGGACGGGCTTTTGATTGATACTAATTCTTTTAACAGTTTCATTGTTTCCTTCGTGTTAGGCTGCATACATTTTCCTCCTGTAAAATTCATTTAAGTATCAGTGTACTACACAGTTGAAAAAAGACAAAGCGAGCCCCGCCCGCTTTGTCTAGTCATCCCATACAGTTGACATGATCTCGCCTGATATAGCGTTTATCTGTACGGTTGCATCATCTTCTTCAGTTTCAATTTCAACGAGGAAGTAGGGAACACCATTTTCCTGTTCAAGATCTACATCATCTACTTCTCCTGCCACCACACCAAGTGCGATATTGATTGCTTCCTGTTCAGATAAAATTCTGGCAGGCTCCTCAGTATTTTTTGCTTCTTCTCCTGTAACCTGTGAAGCTCCGGTGTTAGCATCCACAGTGACTGTCAGCATACGTTCTTCTTCTTCAAATATCACTTCAAATTGATTGTTTTCTATTGGAGTGACGGAAACGAATTCTCCGTTACTGTTTTCCTGTGCGATCGCGACAATTTCTTCTTCTGTCAGTTCTTCTGCTGAGGGCTGGTCAGGTTCAACTGCGCCGCTGTCACCTTCTCCCGCTGACTCATTAAGCGTAATGCTGTTAAGATATGCGACACTCTTATTCTCACGGTCAATTTCAAGTTCATACGTACCGTAATCATTTGTCAGGTTAAATAAAAAGGTGCTGTCATTCTCTTCAATCAGTTCAGGTGTACTATCAGGATACTGTTCACTAATCAGCTGTACTGCCTCCCCTTCAGTCATCGGAGCAGCTGAAGTGCCTGTAGTCATAAATTGCTGGACAATGACAAATAATACAATAGCGAGCAGTGCACCACCGGTCATCCAGATGATTCTTTGTTTTTTCATATGATTCACCCCGGCGTTTTTCTTTTATCTTACTCCAGTCAGATTAGAATTTGATGAGAATCAGATTAAGATTGAGCCTGAAAATGTATTGTGGCTGTAGTACCTTTACCTTCAATACTTTCAAGTGTGAGCTTCATTTCCAGGGCTTCGGATAATTCTTTTGCAAGTGAGAGTCCGAGGCCTGATCCTCCTGATTTCCGGGTTCTTGCTTTATCTACCCTGTAAAACCTGTCAAACACCTTCGGAAGATCACTTTCCGGTATACCAATTCCTTTATCCTCAACCATGATTTTGCCTGTTGATCCGTCTTTTGTTAATGCTACAATGATCTCCTGCTCACTATATTTGATTGCATTGTCAATTAAAATATAAATGAGCTGTTTAAGCTTCTGTTTATCGGCATTCGCAGTGATTGGCCCTTCACCCCGAATCACAATATCCCTATTATATGCATTTTTAAATGCCTCGGCAGATTCCTCAACCAGCGGCTTCAAATTAAACGTTTCCATCGACAAATTCCACTGTTCGCCATGCTTTGCAAGCAGGAGAAGCTGCTGGGTTAAATCTTTCATTCTAATTGCTTCTGAGTGAATCGCTTCAACGGATTCAGCGACGACTTCCGGATTATCAGTACCCCTGCGCTTGATTAAATCAGCATAGCTTTCAATCACAGTGAGCGGGGTTTTTAATTCATGGGAAGCATTGGCAACAAACTGCTCCTGCTTTTCATAGTTTGTCTCAAGCAGGTTCATCATATGATTGAAGCTGTCACCCATCTGATAGAGTTCATCCTTAGACTTTTCCTCTAGCGGTATTCTTTTGAATTCACCACTTTTACGGATTTCCCTCATGGTTCCGGTCATCGATCTGATCGGTCCCATGATCAGGTTACCTAATATACGTCCTGAGATAAATACCGGTATTAAAGCAAGCACTGTCACAAGGGCGAGTGTATTTCTGAGTATCTGCAGGTTGCTGACGGCAGGCTCTATACTTTCATATGTCTGCAGATTCACAACCGCACCATCTGTCCAGATCATCGGTATTGAGACAAATGTATATTTACCGCCTTCAAGATCTACAATCTCAGCTTGCTGATTATTATAAAAAATATTCTCAGTATTATTTAAGGCACTCTGACCCACTGAAGTGACCGTTCCTAGTGAGGTTCCATCTTCTCTCAGAATAGAAGTCGCACCATCAAGCGGACCGAACGACCGCAGCAGATCACCTTCCGGAATAATCCCTGCACTTGAAATCATACCGGAAGCAGTATTTGCAGCATTTAATTCAGCAGAATTCAGCTCACTGCTGTAAGTTAAATTACTGAATATCACATAAATTGAGATACTGATCAGTAAAAGCAGAATCGCAAACACGCCGGATGTAAACAGGTGAATTTTGTTTTGAAGCTTCATTCACTCACCTTCAGTACATATCCAACACCTCTTACTGTGTGGATCAGCGGTGTATGCCCATCCAGGTCAATCTTTTTACGTATATAGCGTATATACACATCCACCACATTTGTATCTCCGTAATAATCATAGCCCCATACAGCATTTAGAATCTGTTCTCTGTTCAGTACCTGTCTGATGTTTTTCAGCAGATAGACTAGCAGATCAAATTCACGGGGCGTGAGATCAATCTCGTATGTTCCTCTGGTCACTTCCCTTGTCTGTTCATTCAGTATGAGATCCCCTGCTTTTAATATATGAACATCTTCTATTTTTTTTGTTCTGAGCACTGCTCTGACTCTGGCAAGTAGTTCTTCTATTTGAAAGGGCTTTGTGATGTAATCATTGGCACCAAGATCAAGCCCTGATACCTTATCTTCCACTGAGTCTTTGGCAGTCAGTAAAATAACAGGTGTTTCTGAATCAGCTGTACGGATTCTTCTTAATAGTTCAATCCCGGTCATTTCGGGCAGCATCACATCAAGCAGAATCAGGTCCCAGTTTCCTTCACGATATTTTTCAAGTGCGTCATAACCTGAGAATGCCTTATCGGTATCGTACCCTTCAAAGCCGAGTTCAAGCTCTAACACACGCGCAATTTTTTCTTCATCTTCTACGATCAGCACTCTTTTTTTCATGATGATCTCTCCTGCATCTTTTTTAAAATATTGTAGCACAGGTTCAATTGATCTACCTTTTTCTGCTTCAATGTTACAATAATGATGATATTCCATGAGAAAGGAAGATTGGATGGCTGAACATTCTTTTCATTTAACAGCAAAATGGCCAGGCGGCCGAAATACAGTCGGCTCTATTGAAGCAGGCAACCTGAAAACTGATATTTCAATTCCTCCTGAAATGAATGGACCGGGTATTGGCACAAATCCTGATGAAATGCTGCTTGGTGCAGCTGCCACCTGCTATATCATCACACTTGCAGCGAAGCTTGAGCGTGCAAATATCGAAACGGAGAAAATGTCTCTTGAATCAGAGGGAATTGTCGAAGTGGATGATAAAGGTGTGATCACTTATAAAGCCATTATTCACCGTCCTTATGTAAAAGCAGACGCAGAGCTGCAGAAAAAAATAGAGCGATATATGGATCAGTCTGAACAAAGCTGTATGATTTCACGCGCGCTTAAGGGAAACGTGGAGATCAGACTTGAGAAAAATTTCGAAGCGATATAGCGCATTAAAAGGTTTCTATCCTTCTGAATGTGGAAAACATACACTATTCCACATTTAGGAGGATTTTTTATGAATAAGCATAAATTATATATTAATGGGCAATACACAGATTCAACCGGTGATGAGTGGATTGACATTATCAATCCTGCTACTGAAGAAGTCATTTCACAAACACCAAAAGGCACTGAAGAAGATGTAAATAAAGCAATCGATGCTGCTTTTGAAGCTCAGAAGCAATGGGAAAAGGTCCCTTCAAACGAGCGCGGTGAGATTGTCAGAAAGCTCGGCGATAAGATTAAGGAAAAGCGTGAAACTTTCATCGAATTGTTAATTGAAGAACAGGGTAAACCGAAAGATCAGGCGAGCGATGAAGTAGATACGGCGATTAAATATTTTCATTATATGTCTGAATGGGCTCGAAGAATTGAAGGAGAAATCCTGCCAAGTGACCGGCCGAATGAGAACATACTGATCTACAAAAAACCAATTGGTGTCGTAGCGGGAATTGTTCCATGGAACTTTCCGGTATTTATTCTTGCCAGAAAAGTTGCAACTGCATTGATTGCAGGATGTTCAATTGTACTTAAACCAAGTCAGCAGACGCCTAACACAGCTGCTGAATTCACCAAGATTATAGATGGCATGGATGAGATTCCAAAAGGCGTATACAACTATGTAACTGGTACAGGCTCAACAATCGGTAATGTTATGGCCTCTCACCCTAAAGTCGGTATTATTACGATGACAGGCAGTGTCGGTGCGGGTACTAAGGTAATGGAAGCTGCAGCACAGAATATTACGAAAGTAAATCTTGAGCTTGGCGGAAAAGCACCTGCAATCGTGACAGAAAATGCTGATCTTGACCTTGCAGTAAAGCATATCGTAACTTCCCGTCTGACGAATTCGGGACAGGCATGTACGAACGCTGAGCGTGTCTATGTGCAGGAATCTGTAGCAGAAGCATTTACAAAAAAGCTGACAGAAGCAATGGAGAAGGCGCAGGCAGGAAACCCAAATGAAGAATCTAATCTGGACCTTGGACCGCTCGTTAGTAAAGACCGTCTTGATACCGTCCATGAGATGGTACAAAAAGCGGTTGAAGAAGGTGCAGAGATCCTGACAGGGGGAAAGCCGCTTGACCGTGACAAAGGATTCTTCTATGCACCGACAGTCATTGGAAATGTAACGCATAACATGTCGATTATTAAAGAAGAAATTTTCGGACCGGTACTGCCGATTGTGACTTATAAAACGCTTGATGAAGCGATCGAAATGAGTAATGATACAGAATACGGACTCTCTTCTTCAGTCTATACAGAAAATTATCACGAAGCAATGCGTGTGATCAATGGGCTGAAGTTCGGTGAAACTTTTGTTAACCGCGAAAACTTTGAAGCACTGCAGGGTTATCATGCAGGTGTCAGAAAGTCCGGACTGGGTGGAGCTGACGGCAAGCATGGTCTTGATGACTTCCTTGTTACACATGTTGCTTATATGCAGTACAAAACAGAATAACACGCCAAAAGACTCACACCTTTATAGAGTGTGGGTCTTTTTTCTTCTTTTCGACCCCTCTTGTTTAATCATTTGACATCCGGGAATAGACTAATATCACTAAAAACATAACGTTTTACATAGGAGGACGTCATCATGAGAGAAGAAAACGTTTCATATACAAAGTCGGACATTCTTACAGGATTTGCCGGTACAGGGGTCATTACAGCTATTCTCCTCTTCCTGACAAGCATTTAATCCATTACAATTAAATCAGCTGACTATGACTTCTGCTCATGTAGCAGGAGTCTTTTTTATAAGAGCTATTTTTAATTATCACGTACAAGATAAACAGGAGTTGAGAATATGAAAATATATGATCTCATCGGAGTTGGACTTGGTCCATATCACCTCGGTATGGCTGCACTGATTCAGGAATCCGGTGCATTTGAAGCACTGTTCCTTGAAAAAGAAACTCAGTTTGAATGGCATCCCGGTATGTTAATTGACGGTACTGATCTGCAGGTGGCATTTCTTGCTGACCTCGTAACGTTTGCCAATCCGAAAAGCCATTTTACATATCTGAACTATTTACATGAGCACAAGCGGTTATATCAGTTTTTTTCTTTTAAAGAATTTGAAATTCCCCGTGCAGAATATAACCATTATGCGAAATGGACTGCATCTCAGCTGCATAATTGTCAGTATGAATGTGAAGTCATCTCTATTCATGATCACAAAGAACACGGCTATTATGAAGTTACAGTTTTATCAACAGGTGGCGAAACAGTAACTTATTACGCGAAAAACATCAGCCTCGGTACCGGAAGTAAACCCTTCCTCCCCGCTCCTGCTGTTAACGTTCCAGGCCTTAGCCATTCTGCTGAATATCTGAATGTAAAAGAAGACTATAAAAAAGCTGAATCCATTGCCGTGATCGGATCAGGGCAGAGTGCGGCCGAAATCTTCCTTGATTTGCTTGAGTCACAGCCTTATCATCGCTATCATCTGTCATGGTATACGCGTTCCTCAGGTATTTTGCAGCTTGAGTCATCAAAATTCGGTCAGGAGTTTTTCACGCCTGATTTTACAGATTATTTTCATGACCTGCCTATAGAAAATAGGGAGCGGGCCCTTTCTATGCTCGATTATGTCAGGAACGGCATTGCACCCGACACATTAGACGCAATATATAAGTGGTTATATCACCGGTCCTCCGGGGGTGAGAAGCTAAAGGTTAGTATTCAGCCTAACGCAGAGCTTAAAGAACTTAGAATGGATGATGGTCTGCTTCACTGTCAATTTGAACATAAGCTGTCCAATAAATACTTTGAACGCTCTTTTCAACACATTATTGCTGCAACCGGTTATGAGCCCAACGTTCCAGACTTCTTTATAAAAGCATTTGATCATGCTAAAAAGGAGAATGATCATTTTGCGGTCTCAAGAGCGTATCATCTTCAATTCAATGATCAGAGAACACACAATGTTTACCTGTTAACTGCAATTGAAAAAACGCATGGTGCAGAGGCAACTAACATGGGAATGGCTGTGAATAGAAACATTCACATCATTAATAAAATTTCCGGCAGAGAAGTATTTAAAAATCCCAGAAATGTCACTTTTCAATCTTTAGAATAAGTTTTTTTATCTAAAGCAGCCTGTCAGAATACGACAGGCTGCTTTAAATATTAATATTCGAATTGGTTCATCCACTTTTCAAGCTCATCTGAAGGCAATGGTCTGCTAATCAGATACCCCTGAAAATAATCGCACCCTAACTCTCTTAGAAGATCAAGCTGAGCCGGTGTTTCGACACCTTCAGCAATGACTGACAGCTCGAGATTTCCTGCCAGATCGATAATCGTTTTCACAAGTGCTTTACTCTTTTTATTATCTGTCAGAACTTTTATGAATTCACGATCTATTTTAATTTCATGCACAGGATAATCCTGAAGGTAAACGAATGCAGAAAATCCTGTTCCAAAGTCGTCAATCGACAGTCTGATTCCCTTTTCACTAAAGAGATTCAACCTTTCAATGACAAGAGTATTTTCTTCCATTGCCACTGATTCTGTAATTTCCAGGCACAACCGAGATGGCGCGACATTATATAATGCCAGTGTCCTGAAAATCATTTCCGGCAGATTCTCATGAATAAACTGTCTCGGAGAAATATTAACTGAGATCATTATATTCTCAGCCCCCGTCTGTTCAAGCTCACTCATTTTCCTGATAGACTGCTCAATAATCCATTCTCCAAGCGGTACGATAAACCCTGTTGATTCAGCCAGCGGGATAAATACATCTGGTGCGACAAGACCGATTTCAGGGTGATTCCACCTGACAAGTGCTTCAAAGCCTGAGACCATTCCTGTAGATGCTTTAATTTGCGGCTGATAGTAGAGGGTGAACTGATTGAGTTCAAGACCTTTTCTCAGGTTCATCTCAATTTCAAAATGGTCTCTGCTCGTATCCTTCATCTCATCTGTGAAATAGGTCAGGCTGTTCCTTGATGAGAGTTCCTTTCCTCTGTTCAGTGCAATCTGGGCTGTTTGCAGACGCTCTTTTGCGGAGCATCCGGACTGACTGATCCCGAAACTGAAGGAAGCAGCAACGTCATAATTATTTACTTTAAAAGGTGTCGTTAATAAAAATTGAATCTGATGAATTCTTTCTTCTATGTTCACCCGGTCTGTTAAAAACACAAAGTGTGCCTGATCAGCTTTAGCCAGAAACTCACCGTTCTTTAACATCCTGTTGAAGCGTTCGGCGATCTTTTTAACAATTAGATCTCCTGAGTCATAACCAAGCGCATCAACCATCTGATGCAACTGATCAATTTCTATATAACAGACGCTGTAGTGACCTTTTTCAATCCGGCTGTCTGCTTCCTTGTAAAACAGATTGAGGTTAGGTAGAGAAGTCAGCTGGTCATAATATGCGAGGTGTTCGAGTCTCTTTTCAAGCTCCTGCTGCTGAATACTGTCAAAAAGAAACGCGATCAAATCCGCAAAACTGCCCGCTAAGGATTCATCAAGCTTTCCCCACTCCGTTTGTCTTGAAGTTTCACAACAAATAACACCAATTACTCCATTCGCCATCACAATTGGTGCATCGATCATTGAACGGATATTTCCAGCTTCCTTAAAATAATGCGGATATAGCTCTCCTACCCGTTCATCTGAAGAAACATCTGAAATAGAAAGTACCCTTGTGCCCTGCAGAAGACTGAAGTAATAAGGAAACTGTTCTTTATGTAAGACTTCACCTTTTGAATGAGTACCATGATATACATTCACTGCGTTTAATGCAGGACCTTCCTGATCAAAGACCCACACACTTACTCTCTCACACTGAATCATTTCAGCCATCGCCTCACAAAGCTTCTCAACGGTAGACTGAAGCTCAAGTGCTGATATTCTTTTCGCCTTGGCAAGCTGAAAAAGCCGCTGCTGTTGGGTTCTGAAAAGAGAATGGTTCATCGTGGACAATGTTTTACACCTTCTTCAAATATATTGGATATATTAAAGGATAATAATAAAGGCCTATATAAAGATATGTAATGAATCTATTTTACCACATTTCACATATAAGTTTTACATTATTTTTAATTTTTCCTTTTTCATCAGGCGTTTTGTTAAAATGAACATGTCACTTTATAAAGGAAAAGGATGTGTATTAAATGAGTGATCAACAAATCTATACTGATTTTAAAAATGATATGACCTATGCGGATTACCTTTCTCTTGATCAGCTTCTCGCAGCACAAAACAGACTGTCCGGACATCATGATGAAATGCTTTTTATTGTGATTCATCAGGTAAGCGAACTGTGGATGAAGCTGATTATCCACGAAATACAGGCAGCCTGCGAATCACTCCTTAGTAATCAGTTTGAACCAGCCTTTAAACAGCTTGCGCGTGTATCCAAAATTCAGGAGCAGATTATTAAAGCCTGGGATGTTCTTGCTACTATGACTCCATCTGAATATATTGAATTCCGTGATTCTCTTGGAAAAGCTTCAGGATTCCAGTCGTATCAGTACAGACTGATTGAATTTTCACTTGGCTACAAAATCCCGCACATTCTAAAAATATATGAACAGGATCAGGATATTTATCAGGTGCTTGAAAAAGCGTATCAGGAAAAGGGTCTATATGATATCGCAATTGATAAGCTATCAGAGGCAGGTTTTCATATACCGGAGGACATTCTTCAAAGGGACTTCTCTATGCCTTATAAGAAAAACGCTGACGTAAAAGCTGCCTGGAGTGAAGTCTATAAAGACTCCGCAACCCACTGGACACTTTATCAGCTTGCTGAAAAGCTTGTTGACCTTGAGGACTGGCACCAGCAGTGGCGATTCCGTCATATGAAGACGGTAGAACGGATTATCGGGTTCAAAAAAGGAACCGGCGGCTCAGCAGGTGTTAACTACTTGAAAAGCGTGCTCGATACTTATTTCTTTCCGGAGCTTTGGGATTTGAGAACGGAGCTTTAGGGAGAAGGCATTAAAAAAACCGGGGAGATCCCCGGTTTTACAGCCGCCTTTGCCGTAGTTTTATTAAGAAAGTTTTTAAACCACCACTCCTCAAAGTGGGTGTTCGCAAAAGTGTTCATGCGCGTCCTCATACGCTGATGAGGCATGACAATCCGACTTTTATTTAAAACTCCCGTTAACAGATCAAAGGTTAAAACTTACTTAGAACATACGAACAACGCAGCCTGAATTAGAATCATAGCGTAACCGCTGATATTTTTCAATCTAAATGCTTTAAGTTATGTTATGATACGTACTGACTAACTGTATGGAGTTTGATATATGGACGTATTAACGAAAGATCTGCTGGTGAATTTTTTATTAATGATCCTGCCTTTATTATTTATTCAGATTGTTTATTTTTATTCATACCGTAATCGTCTGCAAAAGAAAGAAAGTAAATTTGCAGCGATTTTCCCTGCCATATCTATTCTGTTATGCCTCTCCTTCCCTTTTACCATTAATGAAGGCTTTCTTTGGGACCTGCGTGCGGTTCCGATTGTACTCGGTACATTATATGGCGGTTACCGGATGGGAATCTTCCTTACGGCGGTCGCATTGATCAGCCGTGCTGCACTGGGTGGAGACGGCGTACTGGTATCAACCATTACGTTATTGCTGATCTGGATTTTATACCTCGCATTCATGAAGCAGTTTCAACGCTCAAAAGTCCCAGGTAAAATCATGATCGGCACTTTACTTGTTTCTTTTCTCGTCCTGTGTAACCTGACATTATCTTATCTAATTTTTAATGTATTAATGCCGCTTGATGTGTGGGTGACATTTACGATTATTAATATTGTCGGCCTGATTGTCGCAATGATTTTATGGGAAATCATCAGAACAAACTTCCTGATTTTAAATGATTTAATCAGAGCTGAAAAACTTTCTGTTGTCAGCCACTTAGCAGCAAGTATCTCACATGAAGTAAGAAACCCGCTCACAGTGAGCAGAGGCTTCATTCAGATGGCGCTTCAGGACCGCGGACAGGATGAACGCCAGGACTATTATTTATATACTGCGCTGAAAGAAATCGATCATGCAACAGATATTATTAATGACTATCTGACATTTGCAAAGCCGGCTTCTGATCAGCAGGATATCATCAGAATTAAAGAGGAACTGACTCATTCTGTGAATGTAATTCAGCCCCTGGCGAATATGAATCACGTAGATATTCACCTGCACGACCAGCTTCCTGAAAATGCTCTGCTACTTGCTGAGAAAAAGCAGTTCCAGCAAAGCCTGATCAATATTTTTAAAAATGGCATTGAAGCGATGCCAGACGGCGGGGTGCTGACTATCAGTATATCCAGTGATTCCAAAGGCTACGTATTATGTGTGGCCGACCAAGGCCATGGCATGTCTGATGAAGAGGTCAACAGGCTGGGTGAACCTTACTTTTCAACGAAAGAAAAAGGCACAGGTCTTGGGCTAATGGTCTCTTACAGCATTATCAAAGCGATTGGCGGTTCTGTAAAAGTATCCAGTGTAAAAAATCACGGAACGACATTTGAGATCTTCCTTCCTGTTTATAGAGAACGATAAAAGAGCGCCGATTAGCGCTCTTTTATTATATTCTCCACCGGATAATCTTCCGGATTAATGTTTGATTCTTGCCCTAAAGCTATTTTTGCAACTTCCTTTCCTATGAATGGACCGGATGTTAAGCCTGATGATCCAAGTCCGTTAATAAATAAAAGCTTGGGAATGTGCGGAAAAGGTCCGGCAACCGGTAAGAAGCCCGGTGTGAAAGGCCGGTAACCCACTCTGGTCTCAAGATATTCAGCCTCACTCAGGTGGCCAGCAACGGCCAATGTTTTCCCCATAATTTCAGCAATTCCACCGGCTGTGATTTTATCATCCATTGGTCTGTCGTTCTCATGAGTTGTACCTGCAACAATTCTCTGATCATCAAACGCGAGAAGATATTGATCACCCGGCGGCATTACAACAGGAAGCTCACTTGTTTCTTCAGCAACACCCAGGTGACTGATCTGCGCTTTTTGATAAGAAACATCAATCTTTATATGAAGGTTTTTTAACACTTCAGGTGCCCATGCGCCAGCCGCTAAAATAATTCGGTCAGCTGAATGACGTTTACCATTTACAAGTACAGTTACAGACTTTGTCTCATCACTCTGTAACTGCGCATCTCCTGTTATCAGCTGCCCCCCATTTTTTTGCATCGCACGAATCAGAGACTGCCTGAGCTTTCTTCCGTCTACACGGGCTGCTCCGGTAACATGTAATCCGTGGTATTCCTCAGTCAGATAAGGAAACAGCTGTTTGATCTGTTCGTCATCAATAGCATTGATTTCTCCGATCTCAGGCGCTTCTTCCCTTTTCTCTATTGCACGCTCCATCATTTTATCTCTTTTTGATCGTTCAGCATGCAGTGCGATTCCCCCAGTTTTTTTATATCCCGTATCAGTTTCCCCATCACATTGTAGTTCTTCAATTAATTCCGGATAATAGGCGGCACCTTCTTTCACAAGAAAATACCACTTTTTATTTCTTCTTTGTGAAAGCCATGGACAGATAATGCCTGCTGCTGCACCGGTAGCCTGTCCCGGATCTTCACGATCAATTAATATCACTTCACACGGTTGCTTTGATAAATAATAAGCAGCTGAAGCACCTGCAATCCCTCCGCCTATTACAATGATTTTTTTCATCATGGCACCTCTTTTAAAAGTCTAATATACTCACAATAACTGATTGACAATGGATTGTCTAAAAGGTAAGATAATACTTGTCCGATACATATAACATTGACTCATTACAATAATTATGACCTGTTAGCTCAGTGGGAGAGCACTTCCTTGACAGGGAAGGGGTCGGGGGTTCAAGTCCCTCACAGGTCATCCGGAAAAGCACTTTTTAATAAAAAGTGCTTTTTTTCATGCGCTGACAAAGTAAGATCAAACCGTTAGAATAGAAACAGAAAGATCGCCAACGATCCCCATTTTAAAGGAGATTCCATGAATACCTATCTATTCTGGTTCATTCAGTTAACCTGGGGTATATTGATCAATATTCCAGGTACCATTTTAGCTTGTATATTATTATGCTCTGGCAAAAGACCAAAACGCTACAGACAGGCAATTTACTTTGAAGCGGGTGAAAACTGGGGAGGTGTAAATTTTGGAGGCTTTTTCTTCATTCAGAAAAATGGCTCTGATCGATTGAAATCTCATGAATATGGGCACTGTTTTCAAAACCTGTACCTGGGTCCTCTCATGCCTTTCGCGGTCTCCATTCCTTCAGCAGTACGTTATCATTACCGGGCGCGTAAAATAAAGAAAGGTTATTCGTTAAAGCCCTACGACGCTTTTTGGTGTGAATCCTGGGCAACCAGCCTCGGGCAAAAGCACAATCTCAAATAAATATAAAAGCCTCCTGTTACCGGAATTGATCCGGTAACAGGAGGCTTTTTGTTATGCTTTGGCAGTCTGAAGATTGTTTTTGTCTTTTCTCTTCCATACAAACTGAAGAACAAGCAGCGCAACAAACAATCCGGCGCCAAGCAAGTCAGTAATCCCTTCAGGATAAATCAGCATAATACCTGCAGTCAGTGCAAGAATTCTTTCAATTGGATGTACCGGTCTGTACCAGTAACCAATCACTGCTGCACCAATCGCTGTCATACCTGCAAGGGCTGTGACAACTGAAAGTGTAATTTCTCCTGCATTTGTATCGATTAGCAGAAGCTGTGGCGATAGTACAAACATATACGGGATGATGAATGCCCCAATGGCAAGCTTGGCGGCATTGACCCCGGTTCGTATCGGTTCCCCGCCCGATACCCCTGCGGCGGCAAACGCGGCGAGCGCTACCGGTGGCGTAATATCTGCCACAATTCCAAAGTAGAATACAAACAGGTGAGCAGCAAGTGGCGGCACATCAAGAAGAATCAGTGCCGGTGCTGCAATCGTGGCTGTAATTACATAGTTTGCAGTAGTTGGTGATCCCATTCCAAGAATGATCGCTGCAAACATTGTAAAGAATAGCGTGAGCAGCAGGATACCGCCTGATAGCTCTACAAGGCCGTTAGCAAGCTTCAAACCAAGTCCGGTACGTGTTACAACCCCTACGATAATACCAGCACAGGCTGTCGCTACAGCAACTGATAAAGCAGTTCTCGCACCATCTGCAAGTCCATCGAAAAACTTTCTGATATTAATTCGCGTATCTTTTCTGATTAAGCTGACAAGAATCGTAATTACGATTGAATAAAGCGCAGCTCTGATAATTGAGTTCCCGTCAAGCAGTAAGAAAATAACTGCAAAGATTGGTGTTAATAAATATATCTTTTTTAGCACTTCTGATTTTTTCGGAATTTCCGAGTCAGGTAATCCTGTCAGACCAATTCTTTTCGCTTCAAAGTGCGTAATGATCCAGATCCCTGCAAAATATAATAAAGCAGGAATTGTAGCAGCTTTGGCAATTTCCCAATATGTTACACCGCCTATAAACTCAACCATCAGGAACGCTGCCGCACCCATGATTGGCGGCATCAGCTGTCCACCCGTAGAAGCGGCTGCCTCTACACCACCGGCAAATTCTTTTCTGTAGCCAAGCCGTTTCATCATCGGAATTGTGAATGAACCCGATGTTACAACGTTTGCTACAGAACTACCGCTGATTGTTCCCTGCATCGCACTCGAGAAGATCGCAACTTTTGCAGGTCCACCTACTGCTTTACCGGCGAATGCCACAGCAAGATCATTAAAGTATTGACCAATTCCAGTCTTCACGAGGAAAGCGCCAAATAGCAGGAACAGGAAAATAAATGTTGCCGATACATAAAGCGGCGTTCCGAAAATACCTTCTGAAGAAATAAACATGGTATTCACTAATGCTTCCATGTCAAGTCCTCTGTGACGCAGGAAGCCCGGCATCTGCGGTCCGAAATAGGCATACGCCATAAATGTCACTGCGATAATCATAATTGGCAGACCAACTGCACGTCTTGTTGCTTCAAGTACAAGCAAAATCGCAATCAGACCTGTCCAGAAATCCATTGGTGAAATTGATCCGATCGTATTGACAATCCGATCTTCATTCAGCGGATAGTAAGCACCTACCCAGATTGACAGCAGTGCCAGAATACTGTCATACCAAGTGAGTTTGTTGTGACCAACCTTCTTTTTTGTAACTGGAAACAGCAGAAATACTAAAGTAAGTGCAAAACCTAAATGAATAGATAATAGCGTTTGTCTTGGAATCGACTGTGTAATGGCAGCATAGATTTGAAATACAGAAAACGCAATCAGCCCGATAAAGACGATCCAGTTCAGAATGCCCTCATATTGTTTCGTTCTTGCATCGGGATCATATTTTGCCAGCAGATCTTTTTGTTCTTTCTCACCGAACTGTTCATCGTCTTTATGCTCCAGTTCAGCTTTATTCTTGTCCTCAGTCATCCATCCCAACTCCTCTCAAAAGCTCTGATAAAGTTAATTGTTTAATAGAAATTGTAATAAATGTTCCAGGTTCAATATAGTCATCCAGGGCATAATCCTTGTCACGATAGTGAATGACGTGACTGACTACAACCTGACTTGTATGCAGATTAATGGATGGAAACACACGGTTCATATTCTCAATCCTGTACTTTCCATCTTCTTCAACGAATGTCTCGCCTTCATACATCGCATTTGATGGCATACCAATTGCCAGATCTTCATACTCAAGTGCGATTTGCCTAATCTCATTTTCTTGTGTGATTTGATAAAAATCAATAACCTCTGATTGATGTATTGAATGCGTATAGCTTAATTGAAAATCTGTTTTGTCTGATGCGGGGATATAGCTGATCAGCTCTCCTGATTGCTGATGATGAAATGTTATCGCTTGTCTGAATGGCAGAAATACAGCAGCAAAAAATACTCCCGTTATAAGGATAATCAGAATAGGAATCATTTTTTTCTTCTGCATTTCATTGACAACTCCATAAGAATGGGCAAACAGGCCCTGTAAGGACCTGTTTGCCGCATCGTATTTCATTTAAATTCCGGTTTACTGTTCGTCGTAGTAACGCTGAGCACCAGGGTGTACATCGATTCCGATTCCCTCTAGTGCAGTATCTACAGTAATGAACTCACCTTTAGGGTGTGTGATTGAATCAGTGTTCTCAAAGATTGCAGCTGTGATGTCGTAAACAACATCTTCAGACAGGTTAGAAGATACAGCAAGCATCGCCTGAACAGCTACAGTCGGAACTGCCTCTTCAAGACCGTATGTGCCTGAAGCAACTTCATCTTCAGAATAGAATGGATATTCATCCATCAGCGCCTGAGCCATATCTGCTTCAATTGGAACGATGACAACATCAACCTGAGCAGCAAGACCTTCTACCGCTCCAGTTGGCGTACCACCTGTGATAAATGCAGCATCGATTGATCCATCCTGGATACCAGTAGTTGAATCATCGAATGAAAGGTTCTGAACGTCCATGTCATCAAATGACATACCGTGAACTTCAAGGATCTGTTCAGCATTCAGACGTGTACCTGAACCTGACTCACCTACTGATACAGTCATACCAGCAAGGTCTTCAACTGATTCAATACCAGAATCAGCACTTGTTACGATTTGAATTGTTTCAGGGTAAAGCGTTGCAAGACCCTGGATTGTTTCGATTGGTGCATCAAACATTTGTGTACCTTCAACAGCGTAAGAAGCGATATCCGTTTGAACAAACGCAATTTCAACTTCTTCGTTGTCGATCATCGCCATGTTTTCAGCTGAAGCGTTTGAAGTATTGGCAGTTGTTGTAATACCAGTTTCCTCTTCAATCAGCTGAGCGAATGTTCCACCAAGCGGGTAGTATGTACCGCCAGTACCGCCAGTTGCGATATTGATGAATTCAGGCTGGTCTGAACCGCCTTCGCCTTCACCATCTCCACTGCCGCTGTCATCTCCACCGCAGGCAGCAAGAATCATTGATACTGCAAGAAGCAATATCAGGCTTAAACTAAACTTTTTGTTTTTCAAAGTAGTTCCCCCTCCTTATAAAATTGCATAACTACGTATACTATTTTATCACGCAATATTACATTTGTGTCAAACTTAAATCATTTTGCGCACAGATTATTTTACTGCATATGTTGATAAATCAACGATGTAAACGCTGACTTTTCTTCAGTAAACATGTCATCTCATGTAAAAGTTTCTGCAATATTTCAGGAGGGTTTGTATAAAATTTGAATAGCCTTATTCGTCTTCTATAATTCTTCTTTCATTTTTCGGCAGATTTTCTTCAATATCTCTCAGCCTGTGTGCAAGTCTTGACGAGGCATTGGCTGCAATTGCTGCAACCATATCATCAAGAAACGTGTGGATCGCACCGCCTCTTTTTGTATCTAGCTTTTCAATGATACCGATTTTATTTTTATCCAGATGCCCAAATGTTGTCACGGCAATACTGCCATAACCGAGTGAGGCACCAAGTGCAATTGTTTCATCTACGCCAAACAGCCCTTCATCTGTTTCTACGAGTGACTGAAGCGGTTCTGACAGCTTCTTCTGTTCAGCAAGTCGGTCAAGCTCAACCGATACAAGTATCGCATGCTGCATTTCTCTTTTCAGCAGCACTTTTTCAACGCTTTCAATGCATTCATCAAGCTGAAGCTGCTCATTATAAGGTCCCTGCATTTCATAGACAATCTCTGCTATATCATTAATTGTCACGCCCCGTTCAATCAGCGCATTATAAGCCGCCTGCGTAACATCATGTGAGTGAACTCTGTTGTTTTTATTTCTCATCGTCAATCTCCTTTTACTTTGTATTTAGCTATGTTAAAAACCAGTCTTTTCAGCACGGCAAAAAGCGTCCCCTGCCGGTGCAATCATCAGCCAGCCTAAATATAACACTCCTACAGCATTCGACATTGCTGAGGTGCCGGATTTGATAACTGTATAGACTGATATGATACAATCTATTTGTAAACGCTTCAAACTTTTTTTGTAACAGGGAGGATTTCTGATGCCTAAGACAGGGACAGTAAAAGAACATCAGCTATACAGTGAGGCGCTTGGAGAGGAAATGAATCTGCTTGTTTATCTGCCTCATAATTATTCGCCTTTATATAAATATACGGTACTGATTGCCCAGGATGGGAAAGATTATTTTCAGCTTGGCCGTGTACCGAGGCTGCTTGATCAGCTGAATGAAGACGAAAAAATTGAAAACCTGATTTTTGTAGGTGTACCTTATAAAAATGTTAAAGATCGTTATGATAAATATCACCCACAAGGCAGTCAGCATGATGCTTACGTCCGTTTCATCGCCAGAGAGCTGGTACCATTTATTGATGAAGAATATCCCACGTACAATATCGGGATCGGGCGTGCTTTGATCGGAGATTCTCTAGCTGGTACAGTATCATTCCAGACAGCATTGAAGTATCCGAATACATTCGGCCGCGTGATTATGCAATCACCTCTTGTCGATGAAAATGTACTGCAAAATGCACAGCAGTTCAGCGATGTTCAGCTGATTAATTTTTATCATATTATTGGTGATGGAGAGACTTCAGTAAAAACAACGAACGGCTCTGAAGCAGACTTTCTGGGACCAAACCGAAAGCTTCATGAGATTATGGAAGAAAAAAAGTACAGTGTATTTTATGATGAATTCGAAGGTGATCACTCATGGAAATACTGGCAGCCTGATCTTGAACGTGTAATGGAAAAAATGTTTAGAAAAACTTCTTATTAAACGACGCAATATTCAACTATTTGTCTGATATAATTGTATGAGACAATGATTAATTTATGATGTAAAAGAGGAGGCTGACAATTATGAAGTTTGGTATCGCAGTATTCCCTTCAAAAAAATTACAGGATCTTGCGAATTCTTACCGGAAGCGTTATGATCCACACTATTCACTGATTCCGCCTCACCTGACTCTTAAAGAGCCATTTGATGCAACGGATGATGAAATTAATGAGATTGCAAAAAAATTAGGCGATGTCGCTAAGCACGCAGCGCCATTTACATTAAGAGCATATAAAATCAGCTCCTTTCAGCCCGTTAATACTGTCATTTATATGAAGGTCGATGCAGTACCTGAGCTATTAAGTCTTTACGAATCACTTCACAGCAGTGAATTCGGCGGAGAATCACAGTATTCTTTCGTACCGCATATTACGATTGCACAGAAGCTGTCTAATGATGAACATTCAGATGTATATGGTTCACTGAGAATGGCTGGGGTGGATCACGAAGAAACCGTAGACCGTTTTCATCTGTTATATCAGCTCGAGAACGGATCATGGACTGTATATGAAACGTACCGTTTAGGTGGCGACAGCTGATGTATGTAAAACATGTTGAAAATGATAAAGAGTTACAGGACGCATTTCAGGTGCGTAAAGAAGTATTTGTAAGTGAGCAGCAGGTCCCGGAAGAACTTGAGCTTGATGAATACGATCAGACAGCTGCCCATTTTGTCCTTTATGCAGAAGATCAGCCGGCAGGTGCAGGCAGGTTTCGTATGAAAGACGGAAAAGGAAAAGTTGAAAGGGTCTGCGTTAAAAGAGCGCTGCGCGGACAACATGCCGGCATTTTATTAATGACAGAAATTGAGCGGCATGCCAAAAATACAGGTATCAGCTCACTGATCCTGAATGCACAGACACATGCGCTAGGCTTTTATAAAAAGCTCGGGTACCATGTCATTTCAGATGAATTCATGGATGCAGGCATACCGCATTATACGATGCAAAAAGATTTAAGAACAGACTAAAAAAGAGGCTGGAACATAGTTATGTTCCAGCCTCTTTTACTGTTCATTTACAACATATTTAAATTGAAGCGTTAAAGTGCTGTCCTTTACCAGTCACCTGCTGTATCAGGTGTGGTGGAATGGTCTGGATGTGAAAGATGGGAGCGTCCCCGCTTTTAAAATCGCTTTTACGACTCTTTGTTTTTCTGTCCATCTTCTCCTCAAGCTCTTCTTCAAAATCTCTGTCAGATCTGCGAAGCTTACTGACTTTTTGAACAGGCGTTAAGTAGTATGGATCGTAGTCCTTCATTGTCACTCTTTCGGCGTACTGCTGATACTGCAGCTGATTTACTGGTGCAATATAGCCCATTCTTATCACCTCCGAATACTATTTATTATTACCTTTTTTCCGGCATTTTAAACTTTATGCTATAGTGTTCGGACAGCTGACAATTTTTATGGGGGTTATTTTTTGTTAATCATATTGGACAAAGTATGATAATCAATCTTTTCACCTTTCGCCGTTACAGTTTTTGCAATTTTTTCTTCCATTTCTTTTGTAATCGGCTTTCCGGCAGCTGATACGACCTGACGCACAAGCTTCCTGACTGTCTGTTCATCGTTGAAATCTGCATGCTGAAATGCATTAGCCAGCGCAAAAATCTGATCCATATTAACCCCGGTTTTATTCTCTATTTTTTTTAAAAAAGCATCGTTCATATTTAACCCTCCCTCTGATTGTCAAAAGCCACTCCATATCGGAGTGGCTCTTGCACTTAATAGTAGAAGCTTGCGCCAACAATAACTAATAGAATGAAAAGCACAACAATCAGCACAAACGTAGAGCCGCCGTTGTACCCGCCATAATTGCCGTATCCGCAGTTCCCGTACATACCTTCACCCCCTGACTTCTATATTCTATGTAGAAGGTATATAGAAAGAGTGGGTATACGTTCAGGCTTTTGGTTTAAATATCAATGCACCTATAAACCCGAAAATAATCGCTGCTGAAATACCGGAGCTTGTCACTTCAAACATGCCAGTCATGACGCCAATGATCCCATGCTTCTCTGCTTCCTGCATGGCGCCGTGCAGCAGCGCATTGCCAAAAGAAGTGATTGGAACGGTTGCACCTGCCCCGGCAAAATCGATCAGCGGTTCATAGAATCCAAAAGCTTCGAGGAGCGCCCCACTGACAACAAGCGTGCTAAGCGTATGTGCAGGCGTCAGCTTTAATACATCCATCATGATTTGTCCAATCACACAGATTAATCCACCGACAACAAATGCCCAAAAAAACATTGGACTCATTCTAATGCACTCCTTTCATAGGACTGATCAGTGAAACGGCATGAGCGATACAGGGAATGGTTTCTTTTTGCTGACAGGTCAGTGGGGATAATAGTGTACCTGTTGCAACGACTAAAATTCTGCTTACAGCACCTTCTGCCAATTTATTTAAAAAGTGGCACTGAAACGGCGCTCGTCTTCCCTCAAACGCTCCAAGGTAATCCAGCTTTTCAGGAAGCGTCATTTTTTTAAATGGCTTCAGTTCTTTAAAGGTGAATTTGTATTCCCTCGGTTTTTACTGTAAGGGTGTTTCAGGCAGCGGTTTTTCAATCGCTGATTCTTCTACATATCCAAGCGGTGGTACTTTCGCATTTTTAACAGGTGTTTTTTCATGGACTGACGGGGCCTTATAACAGTGCTGCATGACAGGCTTAATTTCAGGAAACTCAGGCTGGTTGACATAAAAAAGCGGACGCCCCTTTTTGTGCAAGTCCTCACTCCCTTTAACGGTTAGTGGTTCAGTATATGTATGGCGTGTGAGTTGTATGCCGGATATTATGTTGGTGCGGGATGATGCGGTTCGGCGGGAAATTGTGAAGGTTCGGCGGGAAATAACTGACGTTCAAAGTATACCGGTTGTCATTCGCGACTTCAAAGCGCCAGTTCGACGTTTGACCCGCCATGTTCGCCACTTAGGGTCATTTTACCTACGCAGATGCCTGCTTCACTTAAGACAGCAAAAAAGGCTTATCAGCAAATGCCGATAAGCCTTTTGATTAACCTACGATATGATAGCCTGAATCAACGTGCAGGTTTTCACCCGTCATTCCTCGTGAGTAGTCACTGAAAAGGAATGCTGCTGTGTCGCCTACTTCTTCCGGCGTTGTATTTCTTCTGAGTGGTGCTTTTTCTTCAATTTCTTTCAGAATCGAGTTAAAGTCGTTAATTCCTTTTGCTGACAGCGTTCTGATTGGTCCCGCTGAAATTGAGTTAACGCGAATATTGTCTTTACCAAGGTCACCTGCAAGATAACGAACACTTGCTTCAAGTGAAGCTTTTGCCACACCCATGACGTTGTAATTTGGAAGAATTCTTTCTCCACCGAGATAAGTCAGTGTCACAATGCTCCCGCCTTCTGTCATTAATGGACGGGCTTCCTTCGCAACAGCAGTCAGTGAATAAGAACTGATGTTATGTGCCAGAAGGAAATTATCACGGTTTGTATTTGTGTATTCACCCTGCAGATCTTCTTTAGCTGCAAATGCAATACAGTGTGCAAAGCCGTGAATTGTGCCAACACTTTCTTTAATTGTATTGAAGCATGATTTAATTTCATCATCATTTGTGATATCACACGGTAAAATTAATTCATGATTGCCTTTAAGTGTACTGACGAGGTCACGTACAGGTTTTTCAAAACGTTCGCCTGCATATGTAAAAACTAAATTTGCGCCTGCTTCGTCAAGCGATCTTGCTATTCCCCAGGCGATGCTTCTTTTATTGGCAACTCCCATTACAACAATTGTTTTTCCTTTTAGTGATAAGCTCATTTTGTCCTCCTTGTTTAGAACAAGTTATTAGTACCTGATACTAACTTAACACATTTACATGATTGGAGGCAATATTTTATATAAGTAATCGTTTCGCTACGCTTCAGGCGGACGCTTTCCGCAGGGACGGCGCTGAGCCTCCTCGTGCTTCGCCCTGTGGGGTCTCAGCTGTCCGTCACATTCTGCTGGAGTCGCCGCCTTCCGCTCCGCTACACTAAATTTTTTGAAGGGACTTCGCTGATTTCAAAAAAAAGTTAGCTGGAATAAAATAATAATTATTTTCACAGCTTTATACATCATAAATTAAGGCTGTAAGTATCCCATAAACGATGTTGCAATGCCAAAGTAAATCAAAATACTGATGATATCGTTGATGGTTGTAATAAATGGGCCTGATGCGACGGCCGGGTCGATGTTGAATTTGTGCATGACAAGCGGGACAAGCGAGCCAGCAAGTGTCGCGACAATTAATGATGCAAAGATCGAGAATCCGACGAGTAGACCGAGAAAAAATGAACCCTGCCATACGTATACGATTCCTGTAACAAGTATCCCGCAAACTGTACCTGTGATCAGACCTGTGCCTGCTTCTCTTATGATGAGTTTCATTTTACTTTCATCTTTAATATCACCTGTAGCAATACTTCTGACTGCAACGGCCAGTGCCTGTGTTCCTGTGTTTCCGGCCATCCCTGCGATCAGTGGAATAAATACGGCAAGGATCGCTACCTGTTCAAGTGTATCTTCAAAGCTTCCTATCAAGTTAGCTGTAAGCATGCCCAGGAAAAGTAGGGCAATCAGCCATGGCAGACGTTTTCTTGCAGCTCTGATTGGTGTACGGTCGCGGGAGTCCATATCTGAGACCCCGGCAAGCTTTGAGTAGTCATCAGAAGCCTCTTCATCTAGAACGTCGATGATATCATCGACTGTGATAATTCCAAGTAAATGCTGCTGAAAGTCAACAACCGGCAGTGCGAGAAAGTCGTAATCCTTCATCATTCTCGCAACGTTTTCCTGGTCTTCACTTACTGAAACGGATACGACTCTGTCTGACATAATCTCCTTGATCAGCCTGTCTTCTTCTGAAGTGATCAGATCTCTTAATGACACAACGCCGACAAGTTGTCTGTCTTCATTAATGACAAACGTATAGTAAATGGTCTCAGCGTCCGGCGCTTTGTTTCTTAAGATCGCCATTGCTGAACGGACCGTGGAGTGCTCGGGGATTGAGATAAATTCTGTTGTCATAATGGACCCGGCAGTATATTCCTCATAATGAAGCAGGTTCTTAATTTCCTTTGCAGACTCCTGATCCATAATTGTTAAATAACTTGCTGCCTGATCCTTGTTTAATTCATTTAATACGTCTACTGCATCATCTGTATACATATGTGAAAGCGTATCTGCAGCATACTGGGCATTCATCTCAGCAAAAAGCGGCTCGTAATCCTCATCATCCGCTTCAATATTTTCGATGATTTCCCCCATTTCTTCAGGGGACAGATATTCATAAATTTTTACACGCTGCTCTGGCTCAAGCCTGAAATAAAACTGGGCACGATCATAAGGATGCAGATTAAAGTACTCATCCCTAAAAACATCAAACTCATTGTTCTCAAGCGTTTTTATTAAATAGTCTTCATCAATTACTGTTTCTTTTTCTAGTTCCTGTTCAGCCATTTAATCCACACTCCTTTCATTCTGACAAAGCAGCCTCTAAGTGATATTTTTGTATGACTGGTGGTACACTGAGAAATAAACGGAAAAAAGCACACTTTATATTGATATCGTTTTTTATTAAAAAAATCAATTGTTTATATATTCGGCTTTATTGATATTGGCAGTCAGGTTCCATTATGATCGCCGTCAATTTCAAACAAGCCAGCTATTTAAGGAGGCAGACATGCAAATCGATATTATAGGTGATATTCATGGTTGTCATGATGAGTGGGTTTCTTTAACTAAAAAGCTCGGTTATTCCTGGGAAACCGGTTTACCTGTCCACCCCGTCGGAAGACACCTTGCGTTTGTCGGGGATCTGACAGATAGAGGTCCTGATTCAGTCCAGGTGATCAGAGATGTTTTCAGGGTTGTAAAAGATCATCATGCTTTTTATGTACCCGGGAATCACTGTAATAAGCTCTACCGTTATCTGAAAGGAAATAATGTGAAGCTGATTCACGGGCTTGAGACAACTGCTGCTGAACTGGAAAGACTGTCAGAAAAGGAAAGAAAAATAGTCACTGAGCAGTTTTTAACACTTTATGAAGAAGCACCTCTATATCACGTACTTGATCATAAACGCCTGGTGATTGCTCATGCCGGCATTAGAGAAGAGGACATTGGTCAGTTCAATAAGCGGGTCGCTGTATTTGTACTATATGGTGATATTACAGGAGAGAAAAATGAAAAAGGCCTGCCTGTCAGAAAAGACTGGGCAAGGCATTATAAAGGAAAACCATGGATTGTCTATGGTCATACGCCTGTACATGAAGCAAGGTTTAAAAACCGTACAGTCAATATTGATACTGGGGCTGTTTTTGGCAATAAACTGACTGCGCTCAGGTATCCTGAGATGGAAGTCGTGTCTGTGCCATCTTCAATGAGCTATAATCCCGAAAAATTCAGAGATAATGAACTGGCATGAGGTTACGTGATCATGCCAGTTTTTTTCATTAGTAATGTCAAATCACCGGGTAATGGTGATTCGATGGTAAGCTCAGTGCGGGTGACAGGGTGAGGCAGCAAGAGCTTTTTGCAGTGAAGCGCCTGTCTGCTGATCAATTCACATGTGCCGCCGTACAAATCATCGCCTGCAAGCGGATAGCCGAGCCATGAAGTGTGGACCCTGATCTGATGCGTTCTGCCTGTTTCAAGTTTAAATGAAAGCATTGTATGCCTGTCGCCTTCAGCCAATTTTTTATAATGGGTGATCGCACGTCTTCCCTGGCTATCCACCATTCTTGTAATGATACTGTCCGGCTTGCGTGCAATCGGCTGATCAATTGTTCCATCATCTTCAGAAACATGGCCTTCTGCAATTCCTATATATTCTCGATTCACAAGGTTCGCCTGCTGCATCTCACTCACCAGATGATGGATATGCGCGTATTTAGCAGCAAGTACGACACCTGAAGTGTCTTTATCAAGTCTTGTTGCAATATGAATACCCGCTGCAATCGCATGTTTGTCATAATAACCGGCCAGTGCATTGGCAAGCGAGCCAGTCTGGGCATCACGTGACGGGATTGTATTCATGCCGGCAGGTTTATAGACTGCAATCAGAAAACTGTCCTCATATAGTACTTCAAGACTAAGGTCTTCCGGAATCAAAGAGTCACTTCTGGTCTCAGGAGGAAAATAAATTTTCACCTTATCCCCTTCGTGACATTTCCTGCGGACGGTGACTTCTTCATTATTGACAAAAATCCCGCCACCATCATATTTAATTGACGTTAAACCTCTTTTAGAGATCCCTTTCAATCCTAAAAACTCACGCAGCAGCATCCCTTCTTCTTCCGCTCCTGCCGTCCATTCCATTATTAAGCGCTTATCCATCAATAAATGAGTCATGAACTCTCTTCCAGAATGGGAAAGGTCTGAATCTGGCAAACCTGATTTTTTCATCAGCCACCCGATACTGAATCGACTTTACATCCTTGTGCACAAGTGTTAAATGATCAATCGTAATCATAAAATCAGATCGGTTGACCGGCTTTAGCATACACGTATGGTGTGCCGGCATAATGAGCGGTGAGCCGACTGTTCTGAATACCCTGTTGTTGATAGATGCCATTTCTGCGAGTTGAATTGAAGGTAGAGACGGATGGATAATTGCTCCGCCAAGCGCTTTATTATAGGCAGTTGAGCCTGAAGGTGTAGACAGACAAAGTCCGTCACCCCTGAATACTTCAAAATGCTGTCCCCTGATCTCTACGTCCATTACAAGCGTGCCATCTACACTTTTAACTGTAGATTCATTCAATGCGAGATAGCGCGTTTCACGACCGCCGTTTTTATAGCGGATAATGGCTTCCATCAGAGGGTATTCAATGATCTGATAAGGGGTTTTTGCAATCGCAATAACGAGTTTTTCAATTTCATCAGGTACCCAGTCAGCATAAAATCCAAGGTGTCCTGTATGTACGCCGACAAAGGCCGTCTTTGACAGGCGGGAGCTGTAGCGGTGAAACGCGTAAAGGAGCGTACCGTCTCCGCCGACTGAAATAACGATTTCAGGTTCCTTCTCGTCATATTCAAGGTTGAAATCTTTTAAGTATGTGCGCATTTTATGCATCAGTGCATTTGATTTTGCATCGCCTTTTGATGTGATTGCAAACTTCATCGTGTCCCTCCTCCATTCCATCCATTTTTTCGATGATCCTTGTGCTGATTACCTTTTTCCTTCTTTTTTTGAAAAAAGGCCTGGGCTTCCTGAATTTCTTCTCTGATCTCAGACATTTCCTCATCAAGCCTGAAAGCCGCTTCAGCAGCACGCTGTAGTCTGTTTTGGATATCTTCAGGAAACTGCCCCTGATATTTATAGTTTAATGAATGCTCAATTGTCGCCCAGAAATTCATGGCAAGCGTTCTGATCTGTATTTCAGCAAGAATTTTCTTTTCGCCGTTAATCGTCTGTACGGGGTACTCAATGACAACGTGATAGGACCTGTATCCACTTGATTTTTTGTGAGAAATGTAATCTTTTTCTTCAACAATGATAAAATCCCTTCGCTGCCTTAACAGTTTAACCACTTTTTCAATGTCATCTACAAACTGACACATCATTCGAAGGCCGGCAATATCCTGAATCTGATAAGCAAGCCGGTTAAATTCATCCTCGGAGATCTCTTTTTCCCTTGCCTTATCTAAAATGCTTGCAATGGGCTTTACCCTTCCTGTTACAAATTCAATCGGGGAATGGGTCTGTTCAAGCTGAAATTGTGTCCGCATCCCTTTTAATTTTATTTTCAATTCGTCTACAGCCTGTTTATAAGGCTCCAGAAATGTCTCCCATTTCATCAGCATCACCCCGTCAGTTTGTCTAACTCAGGTTTTTCTAGTCCAATAGTTGCCTTTACATTTTATCACAGACCCCCGCCGCTTTCACCTTCCCATTGATGTTTCAACGAAAAGACTCCATAATATGACTATCAACTAAAAGGGGCGTTCACTGTGCAGGAGCTTGAAATCGAATTTAAAAATCTGCTTACTGAAAATGAATACAAAAGACTGTATCAGGATTTCAACATGGATGAGCCGATTCATCAGATTAATCATTATTTTGATACACCGTTATTTCATCTGAAAGATGCCGGATCTGCACTGAGAATCCGGGAAAAGTCAGGAAAGCTGACACTAACATTAAAGCAGCCGGTTGAAGAAGGTCTGCTTGAAACGCATCAGACGATATCAAGACTCGATACAGAGGATATGTTATCGGGAGGCGGTCTGATCGGTGGAGAAATCGCTGAGCTGCTTAAACTGATGAATATTTCTCCTCAGGATATCGTACACTTCGGCTCACTAGAAACCAGCCGGACGGAAATTGGATATAAAGACGGTTTATTAGTACTAGATCACAGTAAATACCTGGGACATGAAGATTACGAACTTGAATATGAAGTTCCGTCTTATGATGAAGGCAAAGAAAATTTCCTCTCCCTACTAACGTCCTACAAAATACCTGTCAGAGAAACCGATAATAAAATTAAAAGGTTTTATAAAGCCCGCTTTAAATAAGTGATGTTTCGGACCGATCTATTGAGCGCAGCTGTCATTTTCAGAGGTGCCAGCAGTCTTTAACAACGCTTATCATTTCAGAGGAGGTTAATGATGAATATCGATTCGATCAATAAGCTGATGGAAATGCAGGCAATGCGGACACTTGGATCTGAGAACCCTGAAAAAAGCAGTCAGAGCTTTTTCCAGCTGATGCAGCAGAGCATGGAGATTAACCCTAACCAGCTTGGATCCGTTGCGAATCTCGTTGAACAGCATAAGCTGCAAAACATTATGCCACTTCAGACGCTTCAGGTGCCATCGCCGATTGAAACAACTGCTCAGGCAGTTCAGTCTAAATCACAACCGCTTGATCAGATCATTAAAAATGCCGCCGAGAAATATCAGGTGCCAGAAAAGCTGGTGAGGTCGGTCATTCAGCACGAATCAAATTATAATCCCGATGCTGTCAGTCATGCAGGCGCTTCGGGTTTAATGCAGCTGATGCCGGGTACTGCCAAATGGCTGGGTGTAAAAAATATTTTTGATCCTGCAGAAAATGTGAATGGCGGTGTCAAATACCTGAGAGATATGCTGAACAAGTACAATCAGGATCCAAAGCTCGCACTTGCTGCTTATAACGCAGGACCAGGGAATGTAGATAAATATAATGGCATCCCGCCTTTTAAAGAAACGACGAATTACGTTCGTAAAGTAATGGATACTTATTTATCTTAAACGTCTGTTTACAGGCGTTTTTTCTTATATTCAAGCGAACTATTTGAGAAAAAAATGGGCGGTTGCTACAATAGTTATACATTCGAACTACGGGCGTAAAGGGGTTTTTTCATGAATGAACAGAATAGAACACCATACGAATATATTGGTGAAGCTAAACTAACTGAACTCGTTAACGCTTTTTATACAAGAGTTGGCAATCACCCAGAACTAAAATCAATATTTCCTGATGACCTTACAGAGACTGCCAGAAAGCAAAAACAGTTTTTAACACAGTACCTTGGAGGTCCTCAGCTTTATACTGAAGAACACGGTCATCCGATGCTCAGAGCAAGACACCTGCCTCATGTGATTACACCATCCCGTGCTGAAGCCTGGTTAAGCTGTATGAACGAAGCAATGGATGAAACAGGTGTTGAGGGCGACTTCAGAGATGCGCTATACTACCGCCTGTCACTGACAGCCAAGCATATGGTGAACACGCCTGAACATGAAGGTGATCAATGGTGAGTGCAAAAAAATGGACAGATGCAAGCTGGTATAACCAGGACCAGAAGCCATTGGAAATTTATCTATTTATCGATCCACTCAGTTCAGATTGCTGGGCGCTTGAACCTAAAATAAAAAAGCTTTTACTAGAGTATGAACCATATATCAGAATCAAACACATTTTAAGCAGCAGCCTTGATACGCTGAATTGCCAGACGCAAAAGCAGCGTCAGGAAATTGCAAATTCATGGAATGAAACAGCTAAAAAATCAGGCATGCCTTGTAACGGAAATCAATGGCTCAAAAATCCTGTTGAATCACCGTTCCTAGCATCAGTCGCAGTAAAAGCTGCTGAAATGCAGGGGAAAAAAGCCGGCAGCAGATTCTTAAGATCAATCCAGGAACAATTATTTGTGGAACAGAAAAACATTTCTGATTACGATGTTCTGCTTCAGTGTGCAGAGCAATCAAGGCTTGACCTGGATGAGTTTACGCATGATATGAACTCTGCTACCGCCTCAAAAGCCTTTCAATGTGATGTGAAAATCGCAAGCGAAATGGAAGTTCACAGTACACCCACTCTCGTTTTCTTTAATGAAAATATTGAAGATGAAGGTATAAAAGTAGACGGTTTGTATCCTTATGAGATCTATTCACAAATTATCGAACAGATGCTTGAGGAAAAACCGGTAAAAAAAGATCTGCCATCAGTTGAAGAGTTTTTAATGAGGTTTAAAATTGCTGCAACGGTAGAAGTTGCTGAGGTTTATGACATTTCCACCAAAGAGGCAGAAAAAAAGCTGAAAAAACTGATGTTTACGAATAAAGTTGAAAAAATTGATGCAGGAAACGGTACATTCTGGCGTTATATCTTTTAATTATTCATAACGAAAAGGCCCTCACAATGTGAGGGCCTTTTCTTACGAACAAAGGGGATGGGAGAAATTTTTCACGGTCAAACAAAGGGGTATATGTTTGTATGTGATCAATTTCACACCATTATCTTATCATGTATTTACAAGTCTGACAAGTCAATCGGTTTTAAATTTGCAGGTTGTTCATATATTTATTAGCAGGAGGCGCCTGTCATGAAGTTATTCAGATACATTCTGCTGGTTGTTTTCATTCCTTCAGCTTTTATTTATCATCTGTTTGCATTGCTTGAGATCTATTCTGTAACGCTGTCATCATTGTTTTTATTCTCTTCCATCACACTATTTTTATGGACGTTTTACCAGCCCAGAAGGTTTAAAAGGTAGTGATAAACAATTGAAAAAGCCTGAGACAGCAGGTGTCTCAGGCTTCAGTATACATCGGGTTAAAGATTATGACACATCAGTTTATGCGATCAAGCAATGCTTCCATTTCGTTCAGTTTTTCTTCAAAGACCTTACATGCTTCTTCAATCGGCTGAGCTGTTGTCATATCCACTCCTGCTTTTTTAAGCACTTCAATCGGATAATCAGAGCTTCCGGCTTTTAAAAATTCATTGATATACTTCTCGACAGCAGGCTCTCCCTCATCCAGAATCTTCTTGCTTAAGGCAGTAGCAGCACTGTAGCCTGTTGCGTATTGATAAACATAGTAATTATAGTAGAAATGTGGAATTCTCGCCCATTCCAGACCAATTTCTTCATCCACAACCAAGTCCTCACCAAAGTACTTCTTATTTAGCTCGTAGTACTCTTTTGTGAGCGTATCTGCAGTCAGTGCTTCCCCGTCCTGAGCCATCTGATGGATTTTATGTTCAAACTCAGCAAACATTGTCTGTCTGAACACTGTGCCTCTGAAGCCTTCAAGAAAATGATTCAGGATATATAAGCGCTTTTTCTCATCATCAATTGTTGCAAGTAAGTGATCGTTTAGTAGCGCTTCATTACACGTAGACGCAACCTCTGCTACGAAAATTGAATATCCGCTATCATGATATGGCTGATTAGATCTGGAATAATAGCTGTGTACACTATGTCCAAACTCATGTGCAAGTGTAAACAGGTTATTAACATTATCCTGCCAGTTCATCAGAATATAAGGATTTGTGCCAAATGCGCCTGAAGAGTATGCGCCACTGCGCTTTCCCTTATTCTCCTCTACATCAACCCATCTGCTTGACAACCCTTCATTAACGACGCTCAGATAGTCATCGCCAAGCGGTTTAAGTCCGTCTGTCATCAGCTGCTTTGCTTCACCATAAGACACCTTCATCGCAACATCCTTAACGAGCGGCGTATAAAGATCATACATATGGATCTCATCAAGACCAAGCACTTTTTTACGCAGCTTTACATAGCGGTGAAGCAAATGCAGATTTTTATTGATTGTACCCGTCAGGTTTTCATATACATCTTCAGGGATACTGTTATTTGAAAGTGCAGCATGTCTCGCTGAACGATATTTTCTGATTCTGGCGTTGAAATTATCCTTTTTCACCTGGCCACCAAGTGTTGAAGCGAACGTATTACGGAACTTTCCATATGTTTCATAAACAGCTTTAAATGCGTCACGTCTGACACGCTGGTCACTGCTTTCAAGGAAATTAATAAAACGGCCGTGTGTGACTTCTACTTCTTCGCCGTTTTCATCCTTGATCGTTGGAAAAGTAAGATCCGCGTTATTTAACGTTCCGAATGTATTTGCTGATCCATTCAGCACTTCAGAAGCCTCTGCAAGCAAGCCTTCCATCTCTGCAGTTAAAACGTGTGGTCGCTGTGCATTCAGCACTTCAAGCGAGTGTCTGTATGTTTCAAGCTCAGGCTTTTCCTGTAAGAACTGATGAATTTTCTCTTCTTCAATTGATAAAATCTCAGGAAGCATAAATGCAAATGCACTACTCACCTGTGACACCAGGTTTTTAGCGCGGTCATCCATTCCCTGATAAGTTGAATTGCCAGTATCCTGATCATGACGCATATGTGAATATGTATATAGTCTCTCGAGGCGTTCCATCACTGAGTCCTGGAACTTTAATGCTTCATAAAAAGAATCTGCGCTATTTCCAAGTGTTCCCTGGATCTCTTCTGCCTTTTTAGATTCTTCAAGCACTTCTCTATATTCACTATGCCACGCTTCATCGGTTGAAAAAATTGCTTCAAGGTTCCAAGTTAATTCTTCCGGTACTTCATTTCTAGCTTTTAATTTTTTTACTGCCTGACTGGACATATTGCTCCCCCTATCATTTCATTACTCGAACTTTCTTTATTTTCTCTCTTTTTAAAGCAAGTTGCAACTATCTTCTATTATATTCCTGAATGATTTGCGCTTTCATTCTGTTATGAAATTCCCGTATGGAATGTAATCCTGTTTCTTCTTTTACTCCTATTGCCTCACCGCTCTTCTTCAGCATATAACCTGACTGAACCGGTAAGATCAAGTCACATTTTTCTAACACATTCAGCAGCTCATCAACTGTCTGTTCAAACATGTAATCTGCTGGAGGATCAAGTAACACTCTTTGATGGATTACTTTCCGCCTGATCAGCTGTTGCAGTTCTTGAATCAGCTGATGTTTAGCAAAGGTGCGTCCTCTTTGCATGCTGATATAGAGATGAATTTGCCATTCCATCGGTGAACTTAAGAAAAAAATATTACTTCTAAGCAGCAGACCGACCCATGGCGGCGTTTTATACAGAGATAAATTTGCTTCATAAAGCTTTCTCAGCAATGGGTCCTTTACACTCCTGCGATATCTTAATACATTAACCAGCCATTTTTCATTCATTTTAATATGCACGTTATAAAGACTGTCACTCATTGAAAATGGCCTGATTGGAAAGGAAGGAAAATATAGTGTGTCCTGGTGATATTCGTTGAAGCTCGTAAGGAATAAAGACTTGCTGAGGGGGATTAAATGATGATAAATCGTAAATGTATGTTCGTGAGGTGAATAAGTCAGGAGATAATATTGCCTCGCAGCGGGTGAGTATCTGATGAATTGCTGATAAAAAGCACTCAGCTTAATCATAGAAGATTTCTGTATAAATTCTGAAGGTAATAACCAAAAAGGTACTGCACCCACTTTACGATAGTCAGCAGACCTTAATTGAAGCAGCTCTGCAGAAATTGGGGAGCATTGCACTTCCACAGCAAAATCAGTCTGCTGAATCTGAACACTGATATCAGCTCTTCTGTTAATGTCAGCGTAATTTTTCTCAAGCTCGGTCTGAAGAGACTGGTTCAAAAACCAGCGATTAAGTGAAGTTTTGGCAAGCAGATGAAAGGCTGATTCGTTTTCTGAGAACCCTCTACACGCTGCTTTTGATTTGTGAGCAAAATGAGGAATCACTTTTTGACCGGCCTTTACGATAACAGTGGATTTGCACGAAGGACAAATGAGTGACTGGGTGCGAAGTGAACTGACTAACGGGCTGTTGTGTCTTGCAAGATAGAGTGAAACGGGGCTTCCTTGAGGGGTTTGTGCAATAAGCATAGGTTCTCTCCTTTAATCTCATATTAAAAAACTGTACTGCCGCTTTAAGTAAAGCAGACAGTACAGTAGAACTCTTAGCTGAAATATTCAACGATTTGTTTAAATACCTGATCCTTCATGATCACTTTACCGTATTCTTCCAGACGGTGAACAGTCACGTTAGTTTCTTTACCATATTCGTATAAAAGACTTGAGATGTTTTCAAAATCATCTTCTTCGAATTGGTTTTCAGGAAATTCAATATACATAAAGTAGTGGTTTTCATAAGAGAATAACTTTGTTGTTAAACGGTCTTCTGTTTCGAATCTTTTTGACAGCGAAATGACGTCCTCAAAGTCCTGGAAACGCATGACAAGCTTCATTTCCAACTCTTCCTGCTGTTCATCTTCCATATCAAAATGCTGATCAAGATAATCCTCAATCTGATTGGAAAGTCCTGTACCGTTTTTATCATCCTGCATCGGCAATTCGAACTTTTGGCCATCCTTTGTAACCTGTGCTTTCGTTACAAGGATTTCAAGGCCTTTTTCAAGCGCCTGCACTTGAATCCATAGCGGTCCTTCTACAGTAAAGTCTTCTTCCTGATGAACCTCATCCATCATTTCCCAGAAGAGCTCTTCACTTTTATCACGGTTATACCAAATTTCTTCTCTGTCAAATCCTCTGTCTTCTATATCTCCGTAAGAAATATAAAACTTTACAGTATGATCATTAATGCGTTCAATTTCCATCTTTCAACTCTCCCTTCCTATGTGTTGGATGAAGGGAATCTCCCCCCTAGTCATAGGTAATACAATCGCACTCAAAGAATAGGGTGATCTTTCTACTCTTATATTGTATGATAATTCTGCCATAAAGGGAAATTATATGGCGTCTAATTATTATAAGGATTGTCACTTGAGTGTAGACTATTCCGTCAATTATTTCAAGCAGTGAAGCTTATAGAAGTGTAAACTTTAAACCGCTTACTTATCACCTGGATCAGTCAGCTTTTTAAGGAACTGTACAGCAATCAAATAACACTTTATTTATACAAAAAGACTTGTCCTATTGCGGGAATAAGACAAGTCTTTTTTATAAGTTATAACTAAAATTAATTTACCATTTTTTGCGCTTCAAGCAGCTGGAATGTACGTACTTTTCTTGGCAGGAATCTGCGGATTTCATCTTCGTTGTAACCAACCTGAAGACGCTTTTCATCCATAATAATCGGACGTCTAAGTAATCCCGGGTTTTCCTGGATCAGTTCGAATAGATCCTGCAGTGGCAGAGATTCTAAATCGACATTCAGCTTTTGAAAGATTTTAGATCTTGTAGAGATGATCTCATCAGTTCCATCTTCAGTCATTCGAAGCACTTCTTTGATTTCCTCAATACTTAACGGTTCAGAGAAGATATTTCTTTCTGTATATGGAATCTCATGTTCTTCCAACCAGGCTTTAGCTTTCCTGCATGATGTACAGCTAGGTGAAGTGAACAACGTTACCATGAACCATTCACACTCCCTCAAATTTAAAAATTTTATCCTGCAATATCTTAAACGATTCATTCCTAGATTAAAATCGTTTTAAAAAGATATCTTGAATTCATTATACACAAATAAGTAAGTTTTGAATAGACTCTTAACGAAATTGTCATATAAATGTGATGAAGCCTTCTAAATTACAACCTTAATATAGCTATTCCCGTATATCAACAAGTTAAACATCTGTTAAGCAATTCGTTCTACCCATTCTCATTTAAAATTGATTAATTGAAAATCTCAAATTTCTTTCAGTACATCTTCTGCGTTTTCACGGTCTTTTTTCAGCACCTGATCTACAGGCTCATATTCATCGCCGTAAAAAGTTTTGTCCTTGTAAGTGTGAATATCTTCATATGTTTTTTTCATTGCTTCATAAATTACTTCTTCACTTTCTTCACCGGGAGCCCAATAAAGAATCTCCATTGTATTCACTTCATTTGTCGCAAGGGAACGGCGGTTGTAGCCGATTGAAGTTGCATGCTGAAAACCTGCACGCTTGTAAAAACGCAGACGCTTTTCTGTATCAGTGTCTTCATAGTCCACCGGTTCAACTTCAAGAATGATCGGCTTATTTTTATCCTTCAGCTTCTGAATCAGTTTCCCACCAAGACCTTCCCCTCTGGCCGCTCCTGAGACAAAAAGGTAGTCGATAAAAATAAACTCTTTTGTTTCCACATACATGAGTACATGCTTATCACTTTCATCTTTATGATAAATATCGCTTCTCTCTTTTAAAAGCGTTTCCATATGTTCTCGCGATTTCATTTCTTCCACCGGGAAGTAATCTTTTAATTTTTCATACCAGTGCATAG
The DNA here is from genome assembly GCA_000818095.1 of Jeotgalibacillus malaysiensis. NCBI lineage: Bacteria > Bacillati > Bacillota > Bacilli > Caryophanales > Caryophanaceae > Jeotgalibacillus > Jeotgalibacillus malaysiensis. The sequence continues at coordinate 1,303,749 of CP009416.1, read as the reverse complement.
TAGGTCCCCTTTCGATATTGAAGATTAAAAACTGGATATTGTGAGGTGATAAATGAGGGTTATAACTTTTTTATTTTACCCTCATTATTCAGTTTTAAACCAATTACTCTTAAAATTTTTTGCTGTGCTAAAGCAGGCTGCGCCAGAACAATTTAAGTACTTAACACAGCTGAATATAAAAAGCCGGCACAAAGTAAACGTGCCGGCTTCCTGTTGCTTGTCTTAGATGTTAAGGCAGGTAATCCACTCCACCTGTGTATGTGTTTCCTGCATTCCACAGTAGGAATTCATTAATACCATTGTCATAAAGTGCGTCAATTTGTGCTTTTACTTCATTTGGTCCGTAAACCAGGTAGTTGCCTGCACCAAGATAGGATGCAGTAAAGTCCTGAATCCATGGTCTTGAAACTGGGGGATTCTCCAGCTCTCCAAGCTTTGCATTTTCAACTTTTGCGTATTCTGCAATCAGATTATACGGCTCAAGGTCCGGCTTTTCAATCCCGAAATATGAAGTCCAGTGACTTGGATAGATCATGGATGAAATCACATCTACATGCTCAGAAATACGGTTAAAGTTCTGACCGATTCCCGGCGCTTCAGGTAATGTAGCTGAGTAGCCGAAGATATCAACTGAAACATCCACATCATAAGGTTTAAGCTGATCTGAAGCGTATTCAACAAAGTCTGTTACAGCATCTACACGCTCATTTGTGTCATCGCTGCCATCATCAGCATAATCACCTGTGCCATACTCGAGGAGATCATCGCGAGTCTCGAACCCTTCAGGGAATCTTACATAGTCAAACTGAATTTCTTTAAAGCCCATTTTCGCAGCTTCAATCGCAATATCTACGTTATAATCCCATACTTCTTTCATAAACGGATTTACAAATGATTCTCCCCGTCCATTAGCCCAAACCTGTCCATTTTCCTGAAATGACAGATCCGGTCTCTTTTCCGCTAATACAGAATCTTTGAAAACAACGACGCGTGCAATCGGATATACTTCATGCTCTTCAAGAGTTTCAAGCATTTCACGCATATCTTTTATGTATGGCTGTCCAATATCTGAAAAAGGTGAGTCTTCTTCAGGCTTATATGTCAGATAACCATGATCCTCTTTCACGTCAACGACCATTGCATTTAAGTCTGTATTGTCCATCAAGTCTAAAAGCGTTTCGAATCTTTCTCCACCGGCAGAATGACCGGTTACATATATCCCTCTTACAGCATCGGGATATTCAAATGATAATCCTGAGTCGTAAACAAACCTTGGCATAGAGTCCGGGAATCCTTTTTGCATTTCAATCATTTCTCTGATCTGATGTTCTTCATGTTGTGTTTCTGCATTTGCGTCAGTGCTAAAAACTGTAAAAGCTAAAATTGCAGCGCTTGCAGAAGTTGCGATGTATTTCAATGACACGTTTACCTCTCCTACCAACTCATTTTTATGTACCTTATAATTCTAACAAGTAACAATCGTAAAAGAAACGTCATATTGAATTATTTTGTTAATAATTTCTGAAATGCCATATTTTTATTTTTTTGGTGGCTCTGCTAAAGATAGCTGCTGACTGCAACAAGCGTCCCACTCCTGCTGTAACCAACAGCCAATGACTAAATGATCGCAAGTAATTATAACTTTACTTAGGAACTAATAAAGTCATCTCATAAACTGTTGAAAAATCATTGATTCCTATTTACAGTCTGGCTTATAATAAGAATGAACTTTATAAATCCGGCTTTGATGAAGAGTAGTAGCTGTTGCGTTAAATTCCAGAGAGTCTGCGGAGGGTGAAAGCAGATATTTGAACTTCAGTGAATGGACTTTTGAGCCCCCATTGCGAAATTCAGTAGTAATTGGCGTACCGCTCTGCGTTATGAGCTTAAAGTGGCAGTTTCAGACTGCAATAAGGGTGGCACCGCGGAAAATCCGTCCCTTCCTATTAACAATGAACAGTTAATAGGAAGGGACGGATTTTTTGTGTGTGTACAAAGAAGGAGGAAATTTTTATGAAAACGATTTTTTCAGGTATACAACCAAGTGGAACGATTACACTTGGGAATTACATTGGGGCAATGAGGCAATTTGTTGATCTGCAGGATGATTATAACTGTTACTTCTGCGTAGTAGATCAGCATGCGATTACAATGCCTCAGGACCGCCTTGAGCTGAGAAAGAATATTAAAAGCCTTGCTGCCATGTATATTGCTGTTGGGCTTGATCCGGAGAAGGTCACGCTATTTATCCAGTCGGAAGTTCCTGCCCACGCTCAGGCGGGATGGATGCTCCAGTGTGTCTCTTATATCGGAGAGCTGGAGAGAATGACGCAGTTTAAAGATAAGTCTTCAGGTAAAGATGGTGTTTCTGCAGGACTGCTGACTTATCCACCATTAATGGCAGCAGATATTTTGCTATACAATACTGATCTTGTTCCGGTTGGTGAAGATCAAAAGCAGCACCTTGAGCTGACAAGAGATTTAGCAGAACGCTTTAACAAAAAATATAATGACATCTTTACGATCCCGGAAGTAAGAATTCCAAAAACCGGTGCAAGAATTATGTCTCTTCAGGATCCGACTAAAAAAATGAGTAAATCTGATGCGAATAAAAAAGGCTTTATATCCATGCTGGATGAGCCGGCTCAGATTATTAAAAAGGTAAAAAGTGCAGTGACTGATTCTGAAGGAATTGTTAAATATAATAAAGAAGAAAAACCTGGAATCTCCAACCTGATTTCAATCTACTCAATCCTGACAGGTAAAACTATCGCTGAGATCGAGGAAGCTTACGAAGGAAAAGGGTATGGTGATTTTAAATCCGAGCTTGCTGACGTTGTTGTATCACATATCAAACCGATTCAGGACCGTTATTATGAACTGATGGACTCTGAAGAATTGGATGAAATACTTGACCTTGGCGCTGAAAAAGCCAACTTCACAGCAGGTAAAATGGTGAAGAAAATGGAAACTGCTATGGGGTTAGGAAGAAAACGAAAGAAAAAGTAATCTTAAGTCCGGCTGCTGCCGGACTTTTTTAATGTCGACAGATGGATTAATAATGCTCCTGCCGGAATGCCATACGTCTCGCTGTGGCTGAACAAATAGGTTATGTATTCTATTGTAGAGTTACCCGAAGGAATCAAATTCAAAAAAATCATACTATGCAAAAAACCTGAGCTGAGTAAAATAAAACCTGTTATGTATAAAAGAAGTCTGATCAACATAAACACCCCATAGTCATCATATGCAGCGTATGGAGCGATCATTTCCCAAGAAATGAAAAAGCACCCCTTCTAAGAGGAGTGCTTAGTTATTTACCGTTGAGACTTAGGGTTAAATGCATCCTTCAGTCCTTCACCGATAAAGTTAATTGAAAGAATCGTTACTGTCAGGATAATCGCCGGTGGCATCCAGATCCACGGCTTATTTGCAAGAACATCTGATTCCTGAGAAGCAGAAAGCATGTTGCCCCAGCTCGGGATTGTTGCCGGTACACCAAATCCCAGATAACTAAGACCTGATTCAGCAACGATCAATGTTGCAAATAGAATCGTTGATTGAACGATGATGGTAGATAATACGTTAGGTAACAAATGTTTAATAATCACTTTTGATGGCTTACAACCGATCGATACTGCAGCAAGTATATATTCGTTTTCCTTCTCAGCAAGAATTTTACTTCTTACGATACGGGCCACGCCTCCCCAGCTGAGTATACTGATTACAACAATCAGGATTGTCAGACCATCCACATATTCACGGAAGATCGCACCAAGTACAATAACGAATACAAGGAATGGGAAGTTAAGAACAAAGTCAGTGAAACGCATAAGCGCTGAATCAACAAACCCGCCATAAAACCCTGCGATCGATCCTACAATTGTTCCGAACAATACAACTAGCAGTGTACAAGACATACCAACGATCAGTGAGACACGTCCGCCGTATAATAGGCGTGTAAAGACGTCACGTCCTGATTTATCTGTACCAAGCCAATGCTCACTGCTCGGTTCAAGTGTCATCTGCATGATATTAACTTTTGAAATATCAGCAGTTGTAACATATGGTGCTAAAAATGAAACGATAATTACTGTCAACAGGAAAAAACTGCTGGTCATAGCAAGTTTGTTCCTCAAAAACTTACGTCTGGCGATTGCCCAAGGAGACATATTAATGGTTTTTTCCTGTGACTTATTTGAATCTGCGGTTACATTAACCATTGAATAATTCCTCCTTCATCAATCCAGACGGATTCTTGGATCAACAACACCATACAAAATATCAGCAATCAGATTCCCGATTAGCGTCAGTGCTGAAAGCATCATTGTAATAATCATCAGTGTTGGATAATCGCGGTTGGTAACTGAGTTTAAGAACAGCTGACCGATACCCGGATAAGTAAAGATTGTCTCCGTAATAATTGCACCACTGATGAGTGTTGCGATATCAAAGCCAAGAAATGTAATAAGCGGGATAATTGAGTTACGCATGATATGAACATTATATATCTTTGATGTTGGTGTTCCTTTTGCACGCGCTGTACGCACAAAGTCTTTTCTGCTGTTTTCAATAATGTCATTTCGTAAAAACTGCGTATAACTTGCAGTTGCCAATGCTCCTAAAACGATTGCCGGCATAATTACGTGATGAAGACGGCTTAACCAGTAATCAAAGGTACCGGGCTGCAGGGTTGGATCTACTGAGCCTGAATAAGGGATCCAGCCAAGGTTAAAGGAGAAGAAATAAATAGCAAATACAGCGGCAATAAATGATGGTATGGCCAGGCCAAGATAGTTAAGTCCACCGATTAAATTATCACCAAACGTATAAGGTTTTCTTCCTGCATATATCCCCATTGCAAAGGCTAAAATATACGTAATTACAAGTGATGAAACACCTAAGAATATCGTGTTAGGAAGTCTTTCTGCTACTAAGTCGGCTACAGGTACTTTATATCGTGTTGATTTTCCAAAATCACCTTCTAAAAATCCGCCAACCCATCTGAAATACTGTACCGGAATCGGATCGTTATAACCGAGTCGTTCACGCATTTCTTCTATGTACTGTGGGTCTGTGTTGTTCGGATCAATCTCCCCGCTTAGCGAATCTCCTGGCATTGCTTTCGCCAGGAGAAACACTACGAAGGAGATAAGGAGAAGCATTGGAATCATGCCGAGAATACGGCGAATTGTATACTTTAACATAGATACTCTCCTTATCTAACTTTACTGCAAATTATTATTGAGCGATAGACCATTCGTGTGGGCTGTTCTGACCAGATACGTCATATTCAACACCCTGAACGCGGTCGCTAAGTGCTACGATTTCTTCAAGCTCAGCGATGAAGATCATTGGTACATCTTCAGCTACCATTTGCTGCCATTCAACATAAAGGTCTTTACGAGCCTGCTGGTCGTCTCCAACAACTTCGATATCTAGAGCGTCAGCAAGAAGCTTGTCAGACTCTTCGTTCTTGTAACGTGGGTAGTTCCAAAGCTGGTCAGATCCCCAAAGTGCAGTTGGATCCGGGTCAGCGCCAGTTCCCCAGCCACCGAAGAATGTTTCAATTGAATCAGCATCTTTTTCAATGTCATCGTAGTAAAGGTTAACTTCTGACATTTCAAGCTCAGTCTTGATTCCTACTGCTTCCCAGAACTGAACGATTGCCTGAGCACGCGTTTCAAATGTCGGGTTACCAGTATCGTAGTGAGAGAACTTAGCAGTAAATTCTTCTCCGTTTGGATCTTCAACAAATCCGTCACCGTTTGTATCTTCGTATCCAGCTTCAGCAAGAAGTTCTTTTGCTTTTTCAGGATCATATTCGTAAGTTGCAAGGTCAGATGGGTCTGCAGCGATCCAGTGGTTTGATGGTACAGGACCGTTTACAGGTGAACCGTAACCGAAGAAGAATGCATCGATCCAAGATTCACGGTCAATTGCGTGTGCCATAGCTTTACGCAGGTTTACATCTGCATACTTATCTTTGTCTTCAACAATTTCATTTGTTTCAGGATTGAATGTTCCAAGCTTGAAACCAATGTAATAATAAGAAAGACCTGGGTAAGTTACTACTTCAACATTATCAAGTTCTTCAACTTCAGCAGCGTTTACCGGCTGTAGTGACATCATGTCGATATCGCCATTTCCAAGTGCTCCAACTGTAGTTGTGTTGTCAATAACCTGAACGTTGATTCCGTCAAGCATTGGCTCACCTTTCCAGTAGTCTTCGAACTTCGTCATGATTACAGCTTCACCAGGAGTAATGCTGTCAACCTTGAATGGTCCAAGACCAACCGGCTTCGTACGTACTTGCTCAGAAGCTGACATTTCAGCTACAGGAATACCTTCAAATTGCGCACGGCTCATTGGGTAAGTCCAAAGGTTAACAAGGTTGTTAACACGTGCTTCGTCAAATGTGATTTCGATTGTGTAATCGTCAACTACGTTAATACCAGAAATGCTGTCTGCTTCGCCATCGCGGAATGCAGGAGCACCTTCAATTGTCTGTACGTTTGCATAACGAGGACCATCATAGTCCGGATGTGCAATTGTTTCTAGTGCGAAAACCCAGTCATTTACTGTAAGTTCAACACCATCATGCCACATAACTCCCTGCTCGAAAGTGAATGTGAAAGTTTTGTTATCTTCTGTTTCCCAGCTTGCGATGTTTGGCTGTGGTGCAAGGTTCTCATCAAATTCGATCAGGTTCTCATCGAAAAGTGCAAGGATATCAGCATCAGTTACGATACCGTAAAATGCCCAGTTGAAAAGACCTTCCGGTGGAGAGTCTACACCATATGTAAGCGTTCCCCCAGGTTGTGCTTCGCCAGTTGCTTCATCTTCAGAACCTTCGTCTGAACCTTCTTCTGCTGTGTTATTGTCTGATTCTGCCGGTTCGCTTGAACTGTCATCTGAACTACATGCTGCAAGGAATGCAGATAGTACAAGAAGAAGAGTAAGCATCAGCAATAGTGACTTCTTTTTCATTTTGTTCCCCCCAAATTGGTTTAATTTCTTAGTAAAGAATACACGCTACTTGATGACCAGGTTTCACCTCCTTTAAAGTAGGCTTGATCTCAGCACACTCCGCTTTCGCCATTGGACAGCGCGTATGGAACGGGCAGCCTGACGGCGGATTTGCAGGAGATGGTACGTCACCCTGTAAAACGATTCTTTCTTTACGTTTTTTAGGATCTGTTTCCGGAATTGCTGAAATCAGTGCCTGAGTATATGGATGAAGCGGCTCAGCATATAAGCTCTTGTTATCTGCTACTTCAACCATGTTGCCAAGATACATAACCCCGATTCTGTCACTCATATGTTTAACAACACTAAGGTCATGGGCAATAAATAAGTAGGTTAAATCAAATTCATCCTGAAGCTCTTTCAGCAGATTCAGTACTTGTGACTGAACAGACACGTCAAGTGCTGATACCGGCTCATCGGCTACGATCAGCTTTGGCTTCAGTGCAAGCGCTCTTGCAATTCCGATACGCTGTCTCTGACCGCCTGAGAATTCATGCGCATATTTGTCATATGCTTCAGGTGGAAGCCCAACGCGTCTCAGCAGTTCAATGACTTCTGATTTTAATTCTTTCTTACTGACTTTGCGGTAGTTCCGGATCGGCTCTGATACGATGTCTCCAACACTTTGTGTAGGATTCAGCGATGCATAAGGATCCTGGAACACCATCTGGAAATCCTGTCTGGCTTTTCTCAGGACATTTCCTTTAATTTTTGTAATGTCTTTTCCGTCAAAAATAATTTTGCCGGATGTTGGCGTCAACAGTCTCAGGATTGTGCGGCCGGTTGTAGATTTACCGCAGCCAGACTCTCCAACGAGACCCATTGTTTCACCTTTTTTAATCTGAATATTAATATCATCAACGGCTTTAACATTTCCGATTGTTCTTTTCAGAAACCCGCCTTTGATTGGATAGTACGTTTTCAGGTTTTGAATATCGAGCAGTACTTCTTTTTCAGTTTTAGGCGGCTGAGTGGCTGTCTCGCGCGTTTCTGTCATATTCATCTTTCACCCACCCCTTCAGGCTGTTTACTGTTCTCATATAGAATGCAGGCTACTTCATGACCAGGCTCATCTTCAGCCAGCAGAGGTGTAATCTTCGTACACTCAGGCATTGCTTTTGGACATCTGTTAGCAAATCTGCATCCTGTCTGAGGCATCTTTTGAATCGAAGGTACAAGACCATCAATTGTTGCAAGCGTCTCAACATCTTCATCCATTTTCGGAATTGCATTCATTAATAACTGCGTATATGGATGTTTAGGGTTTTCGAACAGTTCAATTACATCTGTTCTTTCTACAATTTTTCCTGCGTACATAACAATGACCTCGTCACAGATTTCCGAGACGACGCCCAGGTCATGCGTAATCATGATAATAGCCATGTCGTTAACTTCCTGAATATCCTTCAGCAGCTCAAGGATCTGAGCCTGTACGGTTACGTCAAGTGCCGTTGTCGGTTCGTCTGCAATCAGCAGCTTAGGCTGACATGCAATCGCCATTGCGATCATGACACGCTGTCTCATACCACCTGACAGCTGGTGAGGATATTCTTCAACAATACTTTCCGGTCTAGGAATTCCCACGCTCTTTAATAGTGCAACACTTTTCTTTCTAGCTTCTTTTTTATCAATCTTCTCGTGATTGAGAAGCACTTCTTCTATTTGATATCCGATTGTAAATACCGGATTAAGAGCAGTCATCGGCTCCTGGAAAATCATTGAGATATCTTTTCCGCGGATTTTGTTCATCTCGCGTTCTGAAAGATTTTCAATATTTCTACCTTCGAATTTAATTTCTCCCCCTCTGATCTTTCCGATCCCCTGAGGAAGAAGCTGCATAACTGACAGTGACATTACACTTTTACCGCAGCCGGATTCTCCGACTATTCCGACAATTTTTCGTCTGTCGACTTTCAAGGATACTTTTTCAACAGCGTTATAGTAGTCTTTACCAATCTTAAACCCTGTCTGAAGCTCCTTGATCTCTAAAAGTGGTGTCTCATTCTGTCCTGCCGTTTTTCTAACCATTTGAACACCTCTAATATTTCTTATTTTCAATCAATTTATATTATTTGTATAAAATACTATTACAGATAGATTACAATTTCAACTTGTTTTTTCTAATTCTTTGAAATTACCCCCCCACACCATCCCAGAAGCGTTGATTTTAAAGGGTTTTGTCGAAATAAAAAAATTTTAAAAATATTTTTAAGGTCGAATGATCGGTGTAATATTTACAATACTTTATTATTCAACATACTTTAATAGGTAAAATGAATTATATTACAATAGGATGCATGAATATTCATTCATATTCATAAAAAAAAACAGGGTTGCTTGTCGCAAACCCTGCCTTGGTATGTCGATATTACTCGTACGATTTGAATACAATTGTTGCATTATGGCCGCCGAATCCCAGGGAATTACTGACTGCAGCCCGGATTTCCTGTTTACGTGCCTGGTTAGGTACATAGTCCAGATCGCATTCAGGATCTGCTTCTTCAAGGTTAATCGTTGGAGGCAATATACTGTTCTTAAGTGCAAGTACAGTGAATATTGCTTCAACTCCACCGGCCGCTCCAAGCAAATGACCTGTCATTGATTTTGTTGAACTGACTGCAAGCTTATAAGCGTGGTCACCGAATACTTCCTTGATCGCCATTGTTTCATATTTATCATTGTATGGTGTACTTGTACCATGTGCGTTAATGTAACCAACTTCTTCAGGCTTTATACCTGCATCTTCAAGAGATTGTCTCATCGCACGAACCCCGCCTTCTCCACCAGGCGCCGGTGCTGTAATGTGATACGCATCACCAGTTGAGCCATAGCCTGTGATTTCAGCATAGATTTCAGCGCCTCTTGCCAGTGCATGTTCAAGCTCTTCAAGGACTAAAATTCCTGCGCCTTCTCCCATCACAAAGCCGTCTCGGTTTTTATCAAACGGGCGGCTGGCCTTTGTCACATCCTCATTTAGTGTCAGCGCAGTGTTAGCTACAAACCCTGCCATTGCCATCTGAGAGATCGGCGCTTCTGATCCTCCTGTCACCATCGCATCAGCATCGCCGCGCTGAATCACCTTGAATGCATCTCCGATTGAATTCGTTCCACTTGCACATGCAGTAACTGTACATGAATTCATTCCTTTTGCCCCAAGGTCAATCGACACTTGTCCTGCAGCCATATCAGGGATCATCATCGGAACGAAGAATGGGCTGACGCGCTTGTATCCACGCTTTTGGAACGTTTCAAACTGCTTTTCGAACGTTTCCATCCCGCCGATCCCGCTACCGATCCATACACCTGTTCTCTCAGCATTAGCAGAGATATCCAGGCCTGAATCTTTCACTGCTTCACGTGCAGCGACGATTGCATAATGGGTGAAACGATCCATTTTTCTCGCTTCTTTTCTTTCTATATAATCTTCAATATTAAAGTCTTTTAATTCAGCGACTGCCCTTGCAGGAAATTCTTCCTGATTTAATCTTGTCAGTTCACCGATTCCCGATTTACCGTCAATAATATTCTTCCAGGTCGTATCCACATCATTCCCAAGTGGTGAAACCATTCCAAGACCTGTTACTACAACGCGTCTTTTCGTCATTATTGTCATCTCCTGTTTCTATTGTGCTAAGTTATTTTCCCCAGCGCATTGCAATTGCGCCCCATGTCAGTCCGCCACCAAAGCCAACCATTACAAGAAGGTCTCCGTCTTTAATTCTGCCTGCTTCAAGATCTTCTATTAATGAGATTGGAATTGAAGCTGCTGACGTATTGCCATATTTATTTACAGTCATAGACATTTTTTCAACCGGCAATTCAAGTCTTTGTCTTGAAGCTTCCATGATTCTGATGTTTGCCTGATGCGGAATCAGATAATCGACATCTTCTTTTGTTAATCCTGCTTTTTCAAGGACATTAATACTTGATTCACCCATTTGTCGTACAGCAAACTTGAATACTTCACGGCCATTCATATAAATGCCATCTTCCGCCTGATAAAGGTGCTTACCACCTGAACCATCAGAGCCGAGCTCAAATGACAGAATCCCTTTCTCATCATCAACCGGACCTAAGACCATTGCCCCAGCACCGTCTCCAAATAATACAGCAGTATTACGGTCGTCCCAGTTTGTGATTTTACTCAGTTTTTCTACACCAACTACAAGGACTTGCTTATAACCTGCGTTTTCAATAAATTGCTTTGCAGTCACCATGCCATACATAAATCCGGCACATGCAGCTGATAGATCCATTGCTGCAGCCTTAGTGGCACCAAGTCTCTCCTGTAAAATTGTCGCCACAGAAGGAAACGGTCTGTCAGGGGTCACTGTCGCCACGAGGATCATGTCGATGTCTTCAGCTTTCGTACCTGCATGTTCAATTGCCTTCAAGGCTGCTTCATATGCCATATCTGAAGTGTCTACTTCATCCCCGGCAATCCGGCGCTCTTCAATCCCTGTACGGGTTCTGATCCATTCATCTGAAGTGTCCATTTGTTTTTCAAGGTCTAGATTAGTAACGACCCTTTCCGGTAAGTAACGCCCTACTCCTAAAGCACCTGCACGCATATATCTTCCTTCTTTCTGATTTTTTATCTATCGATATGATCATATATTATGAGTTGGTACTAATAATATATGATAATGAATTTGTTTTCAACTGATGCTGGGATTGTTATGTAATAAAAAAGCTAAGACATTTTAGTCTTAGCTGAAAAAATAACCCGCTCGCTGCGCTCCGGGCGGACGCTTTCCCCGGGAACGGCGGTGAGCCTCCTCGTCGCTGCGCGCCTGCTGGGTCTCGCCTGTCCGTTTTATCCCGGTGGAGTCGCCGCCCTACGCTACGCTCACCTCAAATATTACTGATCTATATGCTATTTTCTCTTTTATTTCTCTGCGTCAGCTTTCCCTAGCTCGTAAGCATCGTTCATTGCTTTTGCGAATATAGCCATGAATGGCTGGAGGGATTCTACTGATACTTCAATACCCGCTTCATCCATTTTTGCTTTTGCTTCCGGTAGGTATTTCATTGCAATCTGCATAAATTCCATTGTTTTATCGTCTGCCATTTGACTCTCTCCTCTTTTTTCCTTTTTAATAATTTAGTTATGTTAAAGACCTGTGTCATACCTGCACAGCTGTTAATTGTAGCTGAAGGGGGGCGACTCCAGCAGGAGAAGACGGACAGGTGAGACCCTACAGGCGAAGCCGAGGAGGCTCACAGCCGTCCCTGCGGAAAGCGTCCCCCCTGGAGCTGCAATTAACAGCCACCTTTAACATAGCAATTATTTTAATATCATAACTGAATTTCATGATGAATTCATTGATTCGACATTTCTTTTCTAAAAAACTGTGCTAAAATGAAAGCGATGTATTTTTTCGAAATGAGGTGAATCCTTTGGCATATTTCTTCACATTATTCTGGACGTTCCTTTTAACACACATGATGGCTTATGTTGTCAGCTCAATGAACGGTGTTCCTTACGAGTTCATGACGGCTAACATTATCGCAGTGATTGTAACTGTACTGCTATTTGTACTTGGTACAATTATTCCAAAACCTCAGCCTGCTGAACATCAATAAAAAATCATGATCCCCGAAAACAGGGATCATGATTTTTTATTTGTGTATAATCTTGTATTGTTCATTCTCACGCTCGATCAGAATATGACTGTGTGGCTTTATATTTCCTTTTAACAGCTCTTTTGCAATAAGCGTTTCAATTTCTTTTTGAATATAACGCTTTAACGGTCGGGCACCGAAAGATGGATTATAAGCAGTCTTAGCAATATAGCCGACTGTTTCATCTGACAATTCGAGTGTAATGTGCTGCTCAGTTAACCGCTCCTGCAGTTCTTCCATCATCTTATAGACGATTCCCTTCATATGACTTTCTGTCAGAGGATTAAATAGTACAATGTCATCCATTCTGTTTAAAAGCTCAGGTCTGAAATGGCGGTGAAGGTCTTCCATGACAAGATCCCGTGCCTGCTCGATATCACCGGATTGTTCTAGCAAATGACTTGAGCCGATATTAGAGGTCATAATAATGATTGTGTTTTTAAAATCTACTGTACGTCCTTTAGAGTCAGTGATTCTACCTTCATCAAGCATCTGCAGAAGAATATTAAACACTTCAGGATGCGCCTTTTCAATTTCATCCAGCAGGATGACTGAATAAGGCTTTCTTCTGACAGCTTCAGTCAGCTGGCCACCCTCTTCATACCCGATATATCCTGGTGGTGCACCAATCAGTCTTGATACAGCATGCTTTTCCATGTACTCAGACATATCGATCCTGACCATTTGATCCTCACTATCGAAAAGTGTGAAAGCCAGTGATTTGGCGAGTTCTGTTTTACCGACACCTGTTGGTCCAAGGAATATAAATGAACCAATTGGGCGATCAGGATCTTTAATGCCTGCACGTGCTCTTAAGACTGCTTCACTGACAGCTACGACAGCTTCCTGCTGTCCAATGACTCTTTCCTGAAGCGTATCTTCAAGTCTCAGCAGTTTTTGACGTTCTTCTTCTATTAATCTGTTCACCGGGATTCCCGTCCACCTTGCAACAATCGAAGCAATCTCTTCTTCTGACACTTCTTCTCTCAGCAGACGGTTTTCATCACGTGATTGTTCATTTTCAGCTTCAAGTGCTTTAATTTCCTTTTCAAGCTTAGGGATATGACCGTGCTTCAGCTCAGCAGCTTTTGACAGATCATAGTTATTCTCAGCATCCTCAAGCTCTCTTCTCAGCTTATCAAGCTCTTCTTTTTTCTCCTGAATACCAACCAGGGACTGCTTTTCGCCTTCCCACTTGGCCTTCATTACCTCTGCCTGTTCCTTCAGTTCAGCCAGTTCCAGACGAAGTTTATTCAGACGCTCCATACTTGCCGGATCTTTCTCTTTTGCAAGCGCCTCTTCTTCAATTTCAAGCTGCATGACGCGGCGGAAGGCTTCATCTAATTCCTGTGGCATGGAGTCAATTTCGGTTCTGATCATGGCGCAGGCTTCATCAATCAGGTCAATCGCTTTATCCGGCAGAAACCGGTCTGTAATGTAGCGCTCAGACAGTTTTGCAGCAGCAACAATCGCACTGTCGTGAATTCTGACACCGTGGTGGAGCTCAAAACGCTCTTTCAGTCCTCTCAGAATCGAAACTGTATCATCTTCATCCGGCTCTTGCACCATGACCTGCTGGAATCTCCGTTCAAGCGCAGGATCTTTTTCGATATACTGTCTGTGTTCATTTAATGTAGTCGCACCAATACAGTGAATTTCGCCACGAGCAAGCATCGGCTTCAGCATATTTCCTGCATCCATTGAACCTTCCGTTTTCCCGGCACCCACAATCATGTGTAATTCATCAATAAACAGGATGATCTGTCCATCGCTATTTTTCACTTCAGCAAGTACCGCTTTCAGTCTTTCCTCAAATTCCCCCCGAAACTTTGCACCTGCTACAAGCGCGCTCATATCAAGTTCAAAGACAATTTTATCCTTAAGTCCTTCAGGTACATCCTTTCTGACAATCCGCTGTGCAAGTCCTTCTACAATAGCGGTTTTACCAACACCCGGTTCACCGATCAGAACAGGGTTATTTTTTGTTTTACGGGACAGGATTCTGATAACGTGTCTGATTTCTGCATCACGCCCGATGACAGGATCCATTTTTCCTTTTTTCACTTCTTCCACTAAGTCGCGTCCGTATTTGGATAGTGCTTCATATGCTACTTCAGGATTTTGAGTTGTCACTCTTCTTCCCCCTCTGATCTCATCGATTACCTGTTTTAACGCATCAGGCCCTTTACTATTTGTGTACAAATACTTTACTGTGTCAAGGTGTGGCAGTTGCATAAGACCGAGCATCAGATGTTCTAATGATAGAAACTCATCCGTATACTCTTTCATTATCTCTTCGGATTTTTTCAGCCACAACCCGACGTCCCCGGCAAAAACAGGATCATACCCTTCAGAATGAATCACTGGAAATGAGGAAAGTCTGTTTGAAATATAGGCTTTGACCTCAGCCACATCAAGTTCGATACCAGTTAAAAGACGTCCTGTAAAATCGTTATTCAGCATTGCGGCGAAGACATGTTCTATATCAATAGAAGAATGCTGACTATTCACTGCGAGCTCTTTTCCTTCTGCAAATGCGTCCTGCACACTGTATGTCATTTGATCCAATTTCATCCGATCACTCCTTTGACCTTCTTTGACCTTTTGTCGTATTTTATCATTCTCTTCATCAAATTGTAAAGAACCAGCACTTTACATCTTCCCTTTTCGGTGGTTAAATTAAGAGCGTGTGATGCTAAAATAATGGAGGATTTTATGGAAATTGAACAGCTTTGGTTACTATTAAAATTTACTTTTCTCGGATTGTTTCAGGGATTTACTGAACCGATTCCAATCTCATCCAGCGGACATCTTCAGCTGGCACAATATTTTCTCGGTATTGAAATTGAAGGAAACAACTTTACGTTTGAATTAATGGTGAACTCAGCTTCACTGATCGCAGTTTTGCTCGTTTTCAGAGAAGATATTATGCGTCTGATCACCAGAGGCCTCGGCTACATAAAAACAAGAAAGCCTGAAGATAAAACTGAATTCAACTTTATTTTGTATCTGATTATCGGTACAATTCCTGCCGGTGTAATCGGCGTTCTGTTTGATGATGATATTTCACGTCTTTCAGGCCCTCAGACGGTTGCGATTACATTAATGATCACAGGTATCGCATTATTTTTGATCAGAAACCTGCGTGGTAAACGCGGCGAGAGCGGAATGTCTATTAAGGATGCATTAATCATCGGTGGTGCTCAGGCAATCGCACTGATACCGGGTATCAGCCGGAGCGGTGCAACAATTGTCGCAGCTATGGCAAGAGGGATTCACCAGGAAACAGCACTGCGCTATTCTTTCCTGCTGTTTGTCCCTGTAAGCCTTGGCGGTATGGTACTGAGCTTTTCAGATTTTCTGCAGGATGATAATCTTGCTGACCTGTGGCTGCCTTACCTGCTGGCATTTATCGCATCACTCATTGCTTCATACTTCTCGCTTAAGTGGTTTATGAATATTATGGCGAAGGGTAATCTGATTTATTTTGCGATTTACTGTCTGACAGTAGGTCCAATTGTTTTACTTGTCCTTTGGATTTCATAAAGAATTGGTTTCCTTATGTACGTTGCATATAGGTAATTGTTTCATTTAATTATTGGAGGGCTTGGCCGTGTTGACGGCTGAGCCTTTTTTGAGTGGGGAGTGAAAGTTGAGGTGGCTGGAATTCGTTCACCTTTTGCAATAAATCTATCGGTATTTTGAATTTTTCTGACACTAATGAGTTTTATTCGATACTCTTCGACCAAGGGCAAATTTTATCTGTCATCTATGCATATTATTCTTACACCTATCCCATGATTACTATCACCTTTTTCGTTATTTGAACGCTTATAGCCTTTACCGCTAAGCACCCACCCCCGCTGAAAAACATTTTCTACAAAAAAACCGCTGAACCCATTAAGGATCCAGCGGTTTTTCATTTGGTTGATCACGTAATACCCAACGCGATCTTAGCGTAGCGTGACATATTGTCTTTGCTCCATGGCGGGCTCCAGACAATATTAACGTCTACTTCTTTTACTTCTGGTACATCTGCAAGTGCTGCTTTTACCTGGTCAACAATAACCGGTGCAAGCGGACAACCCATAGATGTCAATGTCATCTTAACTTCTGTATTTCCTGCATCGTCCATAAACACATCATAGACAAGGCCTAAGTTTACGATATCAATACCAAGCTCAGGGTCAATAACCTGTTCAAGGGCACCCATGATGCTGTCTTTAGTATCCTGATCCATCCAATCACTCCTTTAACGCTTTGCCTTTATCATAACAAAAAAATGCGTTCACTGAAACTGTCAGGTTTGCATATGAAGATCAAACCACTTAATGGTTTCAAGCAACCCTTTTCTTGTCACTTTATGACCTTCAGTCTCTTCAGTTATAAATTTGAGGTTTTCCTTGTTATCATAGGCCTGATGGATAGATTTGAAAAATGCATATGTCGGCTCATAAGGAACAACTGTATCAGCCTTGCCGTGCCAGAACATAAGCGGTCTATTGTTCAGCTTTTCAGGATGAAGACTGAGGTCATATGCTTCAAGTACCTTCAACTGTTCATCAATTTCCTCATCACTCATTGGCAGTTTAAAGCCGTTTCTTTCAAAGTGCTGGATCTGTGCTTTCGCAAAGCCTACATAAGCCGGAGAGCCCATCAGACTCACCCCTGTGTGGATCCATTCATAGCGTTTGAGCGATCCAAGCGTTGTAATACCGCCCATTGACGTTCCTGCTGCACCGATTTTACCTTCTTTAGCATAGCCGGTTGAGACCAGCTCCTGTTTCATTGCATTAAACTCCTCGATGGACCTGACAACAATCTGCCAAAAGCGCGTGCTCATGACCATCTCATCAGAACCATCGGATCGCGCACCATGATAGGCTGCATCAGGTAAGACGACATTAATACCTTTTTCCGCTAAAAGGTATGCATAATGAAGATTGTGTTCTTTAGCACTCATAAAACCGTGGAAGAAAAAAATGACCGGGGAATGCTGAACCTGCTTATTTTCAACCAGTAAACATGGTATACCTGCAATATTCTGATTATGTATTTCGATCAACGCTGATGCTCCTCTCAATCCTTTTCGCTCATATATTATCATATAACCATATTGTGGTATACTATTTCACCTTATCTTCTTCGAGTGATACAATTGAGTCAGGACGTAGAAGCGAAGGAGCGTATTCCAATGGATAAACATTTAATTGCATTAGACCTCGATGGCACTCTGCTGACAGATGAAAAAGTCATTTCCGAGAGAACAAAAAGAACGCTCTTAAAAGCAAAAGAAGCCGGTCATGAAGTGATGATTGCAACCGGAAGACCTTTTAGAGCGAGTGAAGCCTATTATAAGGAGCTTGATCTCCATACACCGATTGTGAATTTCAACGGCGCTTATGTTCACCACCCTCTTGACCAAAAGTGGGGACTTCATCATGAACCGATGAACCTGAATGTTGTAAGGGATATTGTAGAAGCAGTACACGACTATGAATTTCATAATATGGTAGCTGAAATTCTTGATGATGTGTACCTTCATTATCATGATGAAAAGCTGCTTGATATATTCAGCTTCGGTAACCCCACCATTACAGCAGGAGACCTCAGAACCTACCTGCCGGCTAACCCGACGAGTTTATTGATACATGCTGATGAATCACATGTTGAAAGTATCAGAAATCATCTCAGCGAAGTTCATGCTGAAGTGATCGATCACAGACGCTGGGGCGCGCCGTGGCACGTGATCGAAATCGTCAAATCCGGTCTGAATAAAGCAGTCGGACTGAAAAAAGTGGCTGATCACTATGGGATCTCAAAAGATCGCATCATTGCCTTTGGAGACGAAGATAACGACCTCGAAATGCTCGATTACGCAGGGCTCGGCGTCGCAATGGGCAACGGAATCGACACCGTCAGATCCACAGCCAAACACATCACCGCTACCAACAACGAAGATGGCATCTCATTATTCTTAGAAGACCGGTTGAATATTAAATATTAAATCTGTTATTCACTTTATCAGGTAAGTTACAGAAGCAATGGCTTATTGAAATCACGCCAGTTTATACCTAAATCAAGTGTAGCGGAGTGGAAGGCGGCGACTCCGGGACGAATAGCGGGAAGCTGAGACCCCGCAAGGCGAAGCCTGAGGAGGCTCAGCAACCGCCGTCCGGAAAGCGTCCGCCTGAAACGGAGCGAAACGGTTATGTAAATCACAAAACGGCTGCCTCTGAAAAAGAAGCAGCCGTTTTTCTAATCATCTTTCCTGAAAAACCCGAAGATTCCAGTCGTCTGAATAATATTTGTAAACGCATGCGGATCCGTCTGATGAATAATCCGCTCAAGTTCAAACAGCTCATAACGTGTAATTACCATAATCAGCATTTCCTTAGGATCATCCGCAAAAGCACCCCGAGCCGGAACAATTGTAATCCCTCTGACCATCTTGTCATGAATTGCTTTTTTCAATACAGAAGATTTGTCAGTAACAATCATCGCAGTAAGCTTTTCATGACGTGTATGAAGCGCATCAATCATACGTGTTGACGCATACAGTGTAACGAGTGTGTATAAACCTTTTTCCCAGCCGAATAAAGCACTTGCAAGCAGGATAATCCCCGCATTCATGGCGAAGAAATAAATACCTACAGGCTTATCATTCAGTCTTGATAAGATCATCGCAATAATGTCCATACCACCAGTAGAAGCACCCCATTTCAGGGTCATCCCTACGCCAACGCCGGCAATAACGCCACCAAACACTGCGTTTAGTAAGATATCAGGAGACACCTCAACGACTGGAATAATTTCAAGCGCAATGGTCGTAAAACCTACTGAAACCAGACTGTAGATTGTGAACATCTTCCCAACCCTGAACCACCCGAGAATGATCGCCGGGATATTAAGGATCAGCAGGAGTACCCCTGTCGAGATAAAGATCGGTGTAAATTCCAGAAGAATATTAGATAAGAGCTGAGCCGCTCCTGTAAAGCCGCTGGCAAAAACATTTGCAGGAATTAAGAACAGGTTCAGTGCGACGGCATTCAAAACTGCCCCGATAATGACAATGGCAATTTTTTTCGTTTCAAGCCAGATATTTTCTTTTGATACATGAGCCAGACTAAAGGCATCTCTCGTTTCTGCCACAATTCACCCTTCCCTTCTATATCACTTATTTATACTTTACCTAATTTACCCGTCACTACACTAATCTGATTGTAAATTCTTCATTTAATCGATACACTTAGTAGTATGACGAAAGCTGTACAGACTAATCCTTTTAGACGTGGAACAATGCCTGTCTAAAAGGTTATGACAAAATGTAAAGGAGCTACTAAAATGAACATTCAACTGATTGCAGACAGCGCAAGTGATTTACCGGGTAAATTTTTCACAGAACATAATATAACACTCCTCCCACTCCATGTACATATAGGAGATGAAGAATACGAAGACATCGTATCAATTAAGTCTAAGGATGTATTCGACTCGATCCGTAATGGAGGGCATCCGAAGACTTCACAGGCGAGTCCTAAGAAGATGGAGGAAGTATTCACAGCACTTGCAAAGTCAGGCAATAAAGGTTTATATATCGCTTTTTCATCTGAGCTCTCAGGCACTTATCAGACAGCCGTTATGATCAGGGATCAGGTAAAAGAGGAATATCCTGATCTGGATTTGACGATCCTTGATACAAAGTGTGCATCTCTCGGATATGGTCTTGTTGTTGTGAAAGCAGCTCAGATGCTGTCAGAAGGTGCTACATTTGAACAGATCGAAGCAGAAGTGAAGTTTCAATATGAGCATATGGAACATCTTTTTACCGTTGAGGACCTTGATTATCTGGCAAAAGGCGGACGCGTGTCTAAGGCCTCTGCATTTATCGGTGGGCTGTTAAATATTAAACCGCTGCTGCACGTTGAGGACGGAAAGCTTGTCCCGCTTGAAAAGCTGCGCGGTAAAAAGAAGCTGATGAAGAGAATCATTGAAGTGATGAGAGAACGCGGAGACCAGCTTGATCAGCAGATAATTGGCATCAGTCACGGTGATGATGAGCCGTTAGCTGAAGAAATGAAAACAATGATTGAAAATGAGTTCGGTACAACTTCCTTCTTTACGGGAATGATCGGTTCAGCAGTCGGTGCACACGCCGGTCCGGGTACACTTGCAATCTTTTTCCTGAATAAAAAATCTGAACATTGATTGGATTGATAACATGACTAAGAAAGTGCTGGTAATCGGCGGTGTCGCTGGTGGTGCCACGTTTGCTTCCCAGCTGCGCATGCTTGATGAAGAAGCTGAAATCATCGTATTTGAAAAAGATGGAACAATGTCTTTTGCAAACTGCGGCATGCCTTATTATCTTGGTGGTTTCGTTGAAAAAAGAGAGCATCTGATTGCAGCAACGCCTGAATCTTTTCAGGAAAAGAAAAAGATTGAGGTCAGAATCCGTCATGAAGTGATACGGATCAACAGGTCAGAAAAGACTGTTACGATTAAAGATCATATTAAAGACGTTACGTATGATGAAAGCTACGACAAGCTTGTGTACTCACCAGGAGCGGTTCCGGTCGTGCCGGATATCAAACACCTGGATAGAGGGAACTGTTACAGTCTCAGATCGTTTAAGGATATGCTGAAGCTTGATGAGCATATTACGAAGCGTAATTATCAGTCTGTCTGCCTCGTTGGCGGTGGATTCATCGGACTTGAAATGGCTGAAAATATGAAAGCCAGAGGAATGAAAGTCCACCTCGTTCAGCGTTCTTCACACGTACTTAACCTGCTTGAGCCTGATTTTTCTCAGGTTCTTGAAAAAGAGCTGATTGATCATGATGTTGATCTCCACCTTTCAGCAACGGTTGAACAGATTAATGAAGACCGCTCTCTAAAGTTGTCAGACGGGACTGAGATTGAAGCAGACTTTCTATTACTTGCAGTTGGGATCAAGCCGAATAAGCACCTTGCAGAAGCTGCCGGGCTGTCGATCGGAATAACAGGCGGCGTGCGTGTAAATGAATACATGCAGACAGATGACCCTGATATTTATGCGATCGGGGATGTGATTGAGTCTTTTGATTTCATCACAGGCAAACCTAAACAGGTACCACTCGCCTGGGTGGCGCACAGAGAAGCGTACGTGGCTGCAAGACATATTACAGATGACCCGGTTGCTTTTAAAGGAATACTTGGTACTGCGATCTGTAAAGTATTTGAACAATCAGCTGCTGTTGTAGGTCATAGCGGCTCTTCCCTCAGAAAAATGGAGATCCCGTTTGAAACAGCAGAACTGACATCAAAACAGCATGCAGGTTATTATCCCGGCGCTTCTTCGTTATCGCTCATGGTGCATTTTTGTCCTGACAGCGGAACGATATACGGTGCTCAGGCAGTCGGACAGGGTGCTGATAAGCGGATAGATGTAATCAGTACTGCTATTAACGGAGGGCTGAGTGTGCTTGATCTTCAAACACTTGAAATTGCCTACGCTCCTCCATACAGCGCGCCAAAGGATCCGGTCAATATGATTGGATATAAGGCGGTTAAGAAAATGAACAAAAAAAAATAAGAGCAGCGATGCTCTTATTTTTTTACGTATTCAGTCGAAAATCTTTTAATGATCTTGTGCGGTACAGTAATCCTGTGAAATGGTTCTACTTTCTTTTCCACACACGTAATCAGCTGCTTGGATGCTTCATAACCAAGCTGGAATATATTAATATCTACTGATGTCAGCGGCGGTCTCGACATTTCAGAAAAAAGTACATTATTAAAGCTGATAATTGAAATATCCTCAGGTACTGACATGTCAAGCTCACTCAGCGTATTTAATACCCCAAGCGACATCAGGTCATCTGTCACAAGGAGTGCTGTAGGCCGGTCATCCGGCGGCAGCTCCATCAGTGCACAGATTGCGTCTTTCCCACCCTCAAGCAGGAAGCTTTCATGCACGGTATAGGATTCACGATATGGTATACCTGCCTTTTGCAGCGCATCCTTATATCCCTGAAGTCTCTCCATTGTCACGACAAGCTGCTTATCCCCGCCGACAAATGCAATGCGTTCATGTCCCATACCAAGCAGAAACTCTGTCGCATCAAAGCCTGCGGTGACATTATCGTTATCAACGTGGGTGATACTGTCAGCCATCTTATACGGTTTCCCGATCATCACAAACGGAAAATTACGCTCCTGTAAGTATTCAACAATTCTATCTTCCACTTTTGAATACAGCAGGACGACACCATCAACCCGGCCGCCCTGAACCATCTGGACAACACCATTGTAGATATCATCCTCACTTTTACCAGTGACAAGCTGCAGTGCATACTGATGTTCATGCGCACCTTCATTCAGCCCTCTTAACACTGTCGGAAAGAATGGGTTTTGAAAAAATACGTCTGATGAACCCGGAGTGACTAGTCCGATCACCTGAGTTGCCTGATTGGCAAGACTTCTTGCGATAAAATTCGGATGGTAGCCAAGCAGGTCCATCGCTTCTCTTACCTTCACCTTTGTCCGTTCGCTGATTCTCGGATTGTTTGCAATGACCCTTGAAACCGTTGACGGCGCTACATTTGCAGCCTTTGCTACATCTTTAATTGTGACAGACATCATCGTCACCTCCTGTGAGTACGCTTACAATTCGGGTAAAACCAAAGACTTATGCCTTTGATTTTCTATTCCCTTTTTTCTTCATAAATATGAATAATCCGATAAAGAATACCCAGACAGCCGCAATTAATGCTAAAAATCCATAATTAATACCTGTTTCTTCAGCAACGACATAGATCTCGGCAACTTCACGATCAAGTACAATTCTGAACTGATCGTTCTCAGGTCTTACAAGGTCCCCACCAAGCAGTCCGCGCAGTTCACTGTCTTCTGTGAAATCTGCTACAGGTAAATCAACTGTCTGTGTTTCACTCGTATTGTTAATTGCGATCACACTGGTTTCATCTTCATATTCACGTTCATATACAAGCATGCCCTGCTCGTTATAAAGAACATTTAAAGTCCCTCTCGTTAACGATGGCAACTCCTGTCTCAGTTCACCGACATCTGAAATATAATCCTTCAGCTCTTCATCAACATTAAAGTCCATGAGTCTCCGGTTATCAGGATCTTCTCCGCCATCGAGTGCGATCTCAGATCCATAATACATGATTGGAATCCCCGGAACCGTGAACATAAAGACTGTCGCAAGCTCCCATCTTGTACCCGGGAACATATTATTCTCAGCAGCAAGCCTTGTAAAACGCGACATATCGTGGTTATCAATGAAATTACCCATCAGATACGGGTTGTCAAAGAACTGCTGATTATAATCCCAATAGTTGAACAGGCGGTCTGTAGATTGATCAACCGTCTGAAAAGCTGTTCTCATCTGTTCAGCCAGTGGAAAGTCAACAAACCCGTCAATTCCGGTATCTGCATATTCAGCAATTTTTCTTACATCTGTATCATACACTTCACCGATTAAGTAAAAGTCATCTTTAACTGATTTAACTTCTGATGAAAACTCAGTCCAGAACTCAGCCGGAACGTGCTTAACTGTATCAAGACGGTAGCCATCAATATCAGTTTCTTCTATCCACCATTTAGCGGCGTCAAATAAGTATTCCCGCACTTCCGGGTTTTCAGTATTCAGGTCCGGCAGCCCATAAATCCAGCCGTTTTCAAGCTGTTCAGGATCATTATTGTCTCTGATCGGCTGTTCTTCATGGTACCAGTCTTCTTTTTCAGGATCTGACATCCACGGGTGGGTTGGTGCTGTGTGATTGACAACAAAGTCCAGGATGACTTTGATATCTCTGTCATGTGCTTCATCTACAAGCGTCTTAAATTCTTCAATTGTGCCAAAATGCTCTTCTGTTTCATAAAAGTCATCAATCCAGTAGCCGTGATACCCGTTTTCTTCATTAGAAAAGACCGGCGTCAGCCAGATTGCAGTAAAGCCCATGTCCTTAATGTGATCCAGCTCATTGATAACGCCCTGGAAGTCACCACCGTGATACGCAAGCGGATCCTGCGTATTCACTGTAAAATCATTTGAAGTGTCACCATTTAGAAAACGGTCCACCATTAGAAAATAAATTGATTCGTCCTGCCACATTCTCTCTTCCTTTTCAACAGCGCCTGCTGAATTCAAAAAAGCGCTATTAAAAAGGAGGATAGTGATGAGTAAAAGAGCGCTGACTCTTCTCACCTCTGCCCCTCCTCCTTTAACGGAAAATTTTCCGAAGTTACGTAAGCTATGTGTCTGTAAGAATCAATCAGTATCAGTGATTAACCTTTCGTACCGCCGGCAGTCAGTCCTGAGATCAGGTAACGCTGGGACAGCAGGTAAACAAGTGCGATCGGAACAGCAATCAGGATAGATCCTGCAGCAAATCGCGTGAAGTTGTTATCGAACTGATTACTGATAAAGTTGAATAGTCCAAGTGCAAGCGTAAAGTTGTCAGGGTTTCTGAGAATAATACGCGGCAGAAGGAAGTCAACAAATGGCGCCATGAAATTGAACAAGGCTACAACACCGAGGATCGGCTTTGCGAGCGGCAGCATAATTTTGAAGAATACGCCTAAATGTCCGGCACCATCAATTCTCGCAGCTTCATCAAGCTCCTTAGGTATTGTATCAAAATATCCTTTTACGAGCCAAGCATTGAACGGTATTTGACCGCCAATATAAATCAAAGTAAGTCCAACTAGTGAATCCAGCAGTCCAACCATGTTCAGCATGACGTAAATTGCGACCATTCCCATGATAACCGGGAACATCTGAAGCAATAGAAACGCATAAAGACCGTATTTACGACCCGTGAACTTATAGCGTGAGAATGCATAGGCAACAAATGATGTCAGTACAACTGAGAAGAAAGCATTCGCAATCGCAACAATTACACTGTTTTTATACCATAGCAGGTAATCACTTGATGGATCTGTAAACAGCCATTTGTAGTGAACAAGCGACCAGTTATCCGGGATCAGCTGAGCTGAGTAAAGACTTGTTCCTGGGTTAAGTGACATCCCTACAGTCCAGAGAAGAGGATAGCCGATCACAACGGCCATAAACGCAAGGAATAGATAAATCAGCGCAACTTCCGCATTAGACTTCATTTTTTTACTCATTAAATATTCCCCTCCTCTTTAAACGATCTTGTTCTTCTGAACTGGAAGAAGGCAAATCCTGTAACGATTAATCCAAGGATTAACGTAATGGCAGCTGCCATACTGTACTGGTTCAATTCAAACGTCAGGTCGAATACCCAAGAAATCAAAATGTCTGTACCGCCCGCATTTTGGCCGCGGACAGCCGGTCCACCTTCATTAAACAGGTAGATAATATTAAAGTTATTGAAGTTTCCGGCGTACTGCATAATCAGCAGTGGTGCTGTTGCATAAAGTACGTGCGGAAGCGTGATATTTCTGAATTTCTGCATACGGCTTGCACCATCAACGTCTGCTGCTTCATACCAGTCTTTAGAGATACTCTGTAAAATACCTGTGAATAAAGCAAAAACGAATGGGAATCCAAGCCAAGTCTGTATCATAATTAACGCAATGCGTGTCCAGAATGGATCCTGGAGCCACGGGATGGCCAAATCAAACATTGCGAGAACTTCCGTGTTTATCGCGCCGAAACGATCATTAAACATTGCTGCGAATACAAGGATCGTAACGAAAGCTGGTACTGCCCATGGAAGAATTAAAATTGTCCGGATTAAACGCTTAAATTTAATTCTCGGATCGTTAACAAGAAGTGCCAGGAAAAGTCCAAGTGCGATCTGAAGTGTTGTAGCAACTACTGTCCATACAACCGTCCATGTAAAAACACTGATAAATGTATCCTGCCAGATATTACTGTCCCCTGCCCCTGTACCAAAGAATAGACGGCCAAAGTTCTCAAATCCGATCCAGCTCAGCAGATTTCTCGGCGGCTGATTATATTGCGTGTAATCTGTGAAAGCTAAAGCAATTGTAAATAAAAGCGGTAATACTACGATAAATACCAGCATAACTAGGCCTGGTGTAACAAAAAAGTAAGGGAACCCTGTATCCCATACGTTACGGAGTGCTTCTTTAAAAGTCGGGACCTTCTCGCCGTCTCTTAAGCGGATTGCATCTCTTTTTGCATCTTTTACGTTAGCTATGTAAAGCGTAACTGCAAATGCGATTAAAACGAGTGATACAAGTCCATAGATTAATAGAAATACTGAATGGTCTGTACCTGCAAGTGTACCGAGCGTCATAATGCCCCAGATACCATAGTTGATAAACTGTCCAAGCGTCAGGATGAAGGAAACTTCAAGAATAATAAACAAAGTACCCTTTACATATCTGCGGTTGTACAACTGACCTAAACCTGCAAGAAGAATTGAAAGTATGACAGCTAATTTGGGGTTATGGTTCTTTTTAGCTGTTGGATTAGCAGTTGACATGTCATCGCCTCCCTAGTGAGCGTTCCATAAATCTTCTCTATAAAGTGAGTGGATAGAAGGAGGGAATCCTTCTATCCACCATCGTCATGAATATTATTGCTGTGCAGTTGCGATATTATCGCGGATCTGCTGAACAGCTTCGTCAAGTACTTCCTGAACATCGTCACCCTGTGCGATGAATAGAAGTGCATTGTTGATTGGATCCCAAACCTGCTGCATTTCAGGAGTAGATGGCATTGGTGTACCATACTGAATCTGCTCTGCAAATGGTGCGATCAGTTCATTAGATGTTACAGCTTCGCCTTCAAGTGCTGCCTGGTTAGCTGGAAGCTCCCCTGCACCCTCAAAGTAAGCAGTAGAGTTTTCTTCATTTGTCAGGAATAGTGCAAGATCAGTTGCAGCTTCTTTGTTCTCAGAGAAGTCAGAAACCATCCATGATTTAACACCTACAAATGAAGTTGCGTTTGTACCGTCAACTGTTGGAAGAATTGCAGTTCCAAGGCTTTCACCAAGTGCTTCTTCGTAAGCCGGGATATTCCAAGGACCAGTGATTGCAACACCGACTTTACCGTCTGTGAATAGACCGTTCATGATGTCAGGGTTGATTTCAACCGGAATGTATCCATTTTGGTACCATGACTGGATCAGTTCTCCACCAGCTACAGCGCCTTCGTTATTAAGACCGATATCCTCTACGTCGTAAGAACCGCCTTCGTTATTGAACACGTAAGCGCCGTTAGCGCCGAAGAAAGGATATGAGAAGTAGAAGTTTGCAGCTTCCATCAGGAAACCATACTGATCTGAAGCAGCATCTGTCTGCTCTTCAGCAATTGCCATTAACTCATCCATTGTTGCAGGTGCTTCTTCAACAAGGTCTTTATTGTAGAACGTTCCGTAAGTTTCCACTACAAGTGGAGCTCCGTAAATTTCACCATCGTATGTTACAGCATCAATCGCTGTTTCTGAGTAAGTACCTTCTGCTTCACCAAGGTCGATTGGTGATGCAAGTCCCTGAAGGACGATATTACCAATACGGTCATGCGGCTGGAAAAACAGGTCAGGTCCGTTACCTGCAGGACCATCAAGGTTAAGCGCTTCAATTTGATCTAACATGTTCATTGGTGTTACATCAATTTCGATTCCAGTTTCTTCAGTGTACTTTTCAAAAAGTGTTTCAAGTACTACTTTTTGATCTTCATTATCATTTACCCATACACTAAGTGATTCTGGCTGATCTCCAGTTGCTTCTTCTGAATCTCCGCCCCCGCTGTCATCTGTAGAACCGCCAGACTCTTCACGATCCGGTGCACAAGCTGCAAGAACTCCAATTAATAGTAGTACCATTGCAAAAATCGATAGATACTTTTTCAACATTGACCCCTCCTAAAGGTGTTTATCATTTGTCTGTACAACCGTTTGCACAACAGAATAAAAAAATAAAACTTAAACGCTTTCATTATTCTGTGAAAACGATTGCACAACCTACTTTTATTATAATCAGAATTTAAAACATTACAATACTTTTTTCAAAGTTTTTGCAAAATGTGACGAAAATATTTCGGGAACCTCAGATTGACAATCATATCCCTTTGGCATAATGTTGTAATCAATTCTACCCTACAGGAGGCTCTAAACCAAATGAATAAAGCAGCTGTTTACCATCGTGCCGACCGATCGATGGCTTATTCAATTAACTCAGATGAGATGCAAATCAGATTAAAAACTGCAAAAAATGATATTCACCAGGTAACACTTGTGCACGGCGATCCATACGACTGGACGAATGACCAGTGGAACTTCAGCCAGCTTGACATGAAAGCCGCCGGTACAGATGAGCTTCATGACTACTGGGAAGTCAACATCTCCCCACCCTATCACCGCCTCAGATATGGATTTATTCTATCTAATAAGAAGAAAAGTGTTTTTTTCGGGGAAAAGAACTTTCATCCCGCTCCGCCAAAAGACATTGGAGAATATTTCTGTATGCCTTACATGAACAAGGCAGACCTGTTTCAGTCACCTGAATGGGTACACAATACAATATGGTATCAGATCTTCCCGGAGCGATTCGCTAACGGTGATGCTTCACTTAACCCGCCGGCTACGATCCCATGGGGCAGTGAAGATCCTAAAAGAGATTCATTCTTTGGAGGTGACCTGCAGGGAGTGATCGATCACCTGGATTACCTTGAAGACCTCGGAATTAACGGCATTTACTTCACTCCATTATTCGAAGCTTCATCCAATCATAAGTATGACACGATTGATTACTTTGAGATTGATCAGTATTTCGGAAGTAAGGAAACGTTAAAAGAACTGATCGCTGAATGTAAAAAGCGAGGCATTAAAGTGATGCTTGATGCTGTCTTTAATCACAGCGGCTTCTTCTTCCCTCCATTCCAGGATGTACTTGAAAAAGGTGAAAACTCTAGATATAAAGACTGGTTTCATATTTGGGATTTCCCTGTTCAGACAACACCCGAACCGAATTATGACACCTTTGCTTTTACATATATGATGCCAAAGCTGAATACAGAACATCCTGAAGTGAAAAATTATCTGCTTGAAGCGGCACGATACTGGGCAAGGGAATTCGACATTGACGGCTGGCGCCTCGACGTTGCAAATGAAGTGGATCAGGCTTTTTGGCGTGAATTCAGAACAGAAGTCAAAAAGATCAATCCAGACTTGTATATTTTAGGAGAAGTATGGCATGATTCAATCCCATGGTTGCAGGGAGATCAGTTTGACGCGGTTATGAACTATCCCTTTACAACCAACGCACTTCAACTAATCGCTAAGCGCTCCATTACTGTTAAAACATTTATTGAAAATATGACCAAGGTTCAGTATATGTACCCCTCACCTGTTAACAAGGCTGCATTTAACCTTGTCGGCAGTCATGATACACCAAGAATCCTGACTGAGTGTGATGGAGATGAACAGCGTGTTAAGCAGGTGCTTACATTGTTATTATCCTATTACGGGACGCCTTGTATTTACTATGGCGATGAGATTGGTTTATCCGGCGGAATGGATCCGGGCTGCAGAAAATGTATGGAGTGGGATCCACATAAACAAAACAGTGAACTGCTGAACTTTACAAAACAGCTGATTGCCCTGCGTAAAAGTGAGCCATTGCTCTCTAACGATGGCGACCTGTCGTTTTATAACCTCAGCGACCAGACCGTTATATTAAAAAGGGAGAATAAGCAGGAAGCGATTTTAATACTAATTAACCTCTCTGACAAAAAGGATGCTGTAAAAGTACCTTATTCATTAAATAAAAGAAAAACCGTTGACTTAATGACCGGAGAAGCGCATAAATGGAAAAAGGGAAAATTCAAATTGAAACCCCAGGAAATTAAACTGGTTAAAATTCATTAATAAAAAGACTGAGGCCCTGCCTCAGTCTTTGATTGTGTCATAACCGGAAAGAAGGTTGTATCTTGAAAAGCTCCACAAAAAAAATAACGTTATTTGCACTGACGTGGCCAATCTTTATTGAAATATCTCTTCATATGTTAATGGGTAATGCAGATACACTTATGCTCAGCCAGTATTCAGATGATAGTGTGGCAGCTGTTGGAATCTCTAATCAGATACTCGCACTGATCATTGTCATGTTTGGATTCGTCGCAACCGGCACATCTATTCTCGTTGCCCAGTATCTTGGTGCCGGAAAACAAAAAAGCGCGGCAGAAATTGCGGTTGTATCAATTGCTGCAAACCTGTTATTCAGCCTGATCTTAAGCATTCTGCTGTTTATTTTTGATGACAGAATTCTCCTTCTGATGGACTTGCCGCCTGAATTACTTCCTGAAGCAACGATTTATCTACAGGTAGTCGGCGGCTTGTCATTTATTCAGGCTGTCATCATGACGCTTGGTGCAGTCCTTAGAAGTTACAGCTTCACGAAGGATGCGATGTACGTCACGCTCGGAATGAATATTGTGAATGTATTAGGTAACTATATTGTCATATTTGGTGCATTTGGCTTCCCGGTACTTGGCGTTGAGGGCGTTGCATACTCGACTGCGATCAGCAGGTTTTTAGGTTTAATCGTCCTGTTCATTTTACTAATTAAACGTCTGGATGGCGGATTACCATTCCTGTCTTTATTTAAGCTTCCTCTCGCGCATTTAAAGAACCTGCTAAAAATCGGGATTCCGTCTGCCGGAGAGCAGCTTTCCTATAACGCTTCACAACTCGTGATCACAGCTTTTATCGCTTCTCTTGGCACAGAAGCGATTACAACAAGAGTCTATACGCTAAATATTATGATGTTCATTTTTCTATTTGCCATTTCGATCGGTCAGGGAAGTCAGATTCTAATTGGCCATATGGTAGGCGCCGGGAAAATTGAAGAAGCGTATAAACGCGGGATTAAAAGCTTAAAAATCGCCATTTATATTTCTTTCGGTATGGCTGTATTATTCTCAATCTTTTCAGAAACGCTGCTCGGGATCTTCACTGCTAATGAAGATATTTTATTCTTAGGTTCAGTTCTGATTTATCTGACAATCATTTTAGAACCCGGGAGAAGCTTTAATCTAGTCATGATTAACTCTCTCAGAGCAGCAGGTGATGTGAAATTCCCGGTTTATATCGGCATTTTGTCCATGTGGGGTGTGGCAGTACTGTTCGCTTATTTACTCGGCATTGTTTTTGGTCTCGGACTGATTGGCATCTGGATTGCATTTATACTAGATGAATGGTTAAGAGGAATTCTTATGTTAAGAAGATGGCGATCACGCATCTGGATTCAAAAAAAGTTTACTCAAGTGTAAAACGCTTTCATTAAAGCTCTCACTCATGTGAGGGCTTTTTTTCATGTTACATAACCTTACACGAAAAGTATTTTTTCTAAAAAAACACTTGCAATTGTTTAATTTTCTGAATATTATTATAAACATAATAACTTTCGTGTTAGAAAACCTGACATGTAATTTGCGTTAGGTAACCTGACATTGAATACAAGGAGGATAAATATGAAAAAGATTGAAGCGATTGTGCGGCCTGAGGTATTTCAGGAATTACGCGAAAAGCTGGTTCATCTTGGCATTAACGGACTGACAGTATTTGAAGCTGCAGGCTGCGGGAATCAGAAAGGGAAAAAAGGCGCTTTCAGAGGAACATCTTATGAATTACCTCTTGTATCACGGATTAAAGTTGAAATGGTAACTGAAGAGCACCGTACAGATGAAATTGTAGATGCGATCATTGAAGCATGTGCAACTGGCGAAGTTGGAGATGGCAAGATTTTCATCTCTCCAATTGAAGAGATTATCAGAATCAGAAGTGGCGAACGCGGCAGACAGGCTGTCCTTTAAAAAATTCGGAGGTGTTTGAATCATGAAGAAGAAAATCTTATCAGTAACTGCACTTGGAAGTCTCGTAACAACGAGTGCTTATGCAGCACCCGTTACGGCAGAAAGTGTACAGTTTTCATTAGATACAATGTGGGTAATGATTGCAGCAATTTTAGTATTCTTTATGCATGCAGGTTTCGCTATGGTTGAATCAGGATTTACCCGTGCTAAAAACACATTGAATATACTCCTGAAAAATATCCTGACGATCTCGATCGGCTCAGTACTTTACTTCCTGGTCGGTTATGGGATTATGTTCGGAAGCTCTAATGGACTCTTCGGAACAACAGGATTTGCTTTATCAGGGGTAGAAGATGTTGGTTTCTTCTTATTCCAGGCTGTATTTGCAGCTACGTGCGCAACGATTATCTCAGGTGCAGTCGCAGAAAGAATGAAATTAAGCAGCTACTTAATTCTTACTGTGCTGATGACTGGTGCGATTTATCCGGTGGTTGGTCACTGGGTGTGGGGTGGAGGCTGGATTTCCGAGCTTGGATTTGTTGATTTCGCAGGCTCTACAGTCGTTCACTTAACAGGAGCAGTTGGTGCTTTTGCAGCTGTAGCATTCCTTGGTGCCCGTATTGGAAAGTATGAGGGAAAAAAAGTCAATGCGATTCCAGGACACAATATTCCAATTGGTGCACTGGGTGTATTTATCCTTTGGTTCGGCTGGTTTGGATTTAACGGAGGAAGCTCACTAGCAGCAGATCCATCACTTGTTCCATCTGTTATTTCTACAACCCTTCTGTCGGCTTCAGGTGGTGTCATTGCTTCTGCACTGTATACAAAAATCAGATTCAAACAGATCGACCCTTCTATTACATTGAACGGAGCACTTGGTGGTCTTGTCGGAATTACAGCCGGGACTGCAAATGTATCATTAATTGGTGCAGTTATTATCGGTCTTGTTGCAGGTGTCATTCTTGTTGAAGGTATCCGTTTTATCGATGTAGTCCTGAAGAAAGATGACCCGGTTGGTGCGATTGCCGTTCACGGGATCTGCGGAATCTGGGGTACATTAGCTGTTGGTTTCTTTGATACAGCTAACGGATTATTTTACGGCGGTGGTGCAGCACTGCTTGGTGTTCAGGCAATTGGTGTCGGTGCAGTTATTCTCTGGACTGGTCTTGCCGTAAGTGCTGTTGTATTCGCCCTGAAATCTCTTGGCGGTATCCGCGTAACACGTGAAGAGGAAATTACAGGACTTGATTATGCTGAGCACGGATCAAATGCTTACGAATTGAAAGAATCTCT
Source organism: Jeotgalibacillus malaysiensis (assembly GCA_000818095.1). Lineage (NCBI taxonomy): Bacteria > Bacillati > Bacillota > Bacilli > Caryophanales > Caryophanaceae > Jeotgalibacillus > Jeotgalibacillus malaysiensis. Next base: position 1,270,022 of record CP009416.1, on the reverse strand, counting down.
TGTTTCTTCAACGTCTACAGGAAATGCTGCACTTTCAGGCAGCCTGGTAGAACGCCTTGATGAACTTGGTAAGACAGGGAAGAAGAAAAAGGTTTTAAAAGAAAGTGTATAGACCATTTAAACTGGAGGGCGGAGCATATTCCGCCCTCTTTTCATTTCACCAAAAGAGCATCCGCTGATATGGCGGATGCTCTTGTTATTGATAAGATGATAGCAATTTATCTTTCTCGTTGACTGGTACATAGTTTTTCTCTGAAAATACATTATAATTATTCTTTCTGACCTGATCGAGAATCGCACGGTATAAAACCGCTGCCCCTTTTACAGGCACTCTGCTTGCAGGCGGATAGAGATGGATATTTTCTAGTGCTTCATCATAATAGCCTTCCGCCATCACCGCCATTTCTTCCCACGTATTGATAAACGCTTCTCCTCCCTGCTTTTCAAAAAGAAGAGATTCAGCATAGCCATGACGGGTCATCACCTCTGCAGGCAAATAAACACGCTCACGTTCGAGGTCTTCTCCTACGTCACGCAGAATATTGGTGATCTGCATCGCATATCCTAGTTTTACTGCACTGTCACGAAGCTTCTTTTCATTCTCAGGTGCAAGCACCGGAAGCAGCATCAGACCAACTGTACTTGCTACATGATAAGAATAGTCAAGCACATCATCTGTTGTTTGATAGGTTCTGTGAGCAAGATCCATCTTTTGTCCTTTCACCATATCCTTAAAAGCCTGTACATTCATATCGTAGCGTGTAAATACGTCAGCTAAAGCAATCCAGCAGGCACCTTCTAACTTTTCTCCCGATAAAAAACGTTCAAATTCTTCCTCAAAGGCTGCAAGTTCTGCTTCAGGCGTATCGCTTTCATCGACAATATCGTCGACTGTCCTGCAAAAGCTATAAATCGCCCACACTGCTTTTCTTTCTTTAGCGGGGAGCATTGAAAAGGCTCGATAAAACGTTTTTGAATGGATTTTAATTACTTTTTCACATTCCTTATAGGCTTTTGCCAGTTCCATCTGCTGATCTCTCCCTTCGATTATACTTCTTGTCCATCCCGTCAGCTAAAAGCTTTGCGCCCTGCATCACAATCGGCACACCGCCACCCGGATGAGTAGAAGCTCCGGTCGCAAATACATTCTCAAGATCCGGATACGGCTGAAACTGCGGTCTGAATGGTCCTGACTGAAATAGTGCAGGTGCTATACCGAAGCTGCCCCCGGCATATAATCCTTCCTGCTTCGCTTCCTGAGGCGTTCTGATATCAAGCCATTCGATCCGGTCTCTCAGGGAATCAAATCCTGATTGTTCCATTGAATCTAGAATCTGATCTGATAAATCCCCTTTCACTTTCTGCCAGTCATCTTCAATTTCTGCAGGCACAGGCACAAGGACATATAATACACTTTTACCTGCAGGTGCGAGACTGTCATCCGTTACTGAAGGATTAAACACATAATAAGAGGGATCTTCAGGTACTTTTTTCTCTTTAAAAATCTGATTCATTGTTTTCTCAAAATTTTTACTTAAGTAGAACTGATGCATTTTTTTATCCTGATAGGTGCCATCCACTCCCATGTATAACAAAAGACATCCTGATGAAGGCTGATACTGCCTTCCCTGCTTATTTACCAGTTGTTCAGCAATCGGAAAGTCCCCGTTTAATACAACTGCATCTGATGGTTCATACTTACTATTATACAGGACACCTTCAGCTCTTCCAGAATTGATTGAAATTTTCTCAACATTCGCACCCTTGATGATCCGGATACCCGCATTAAGCATATTCTGCTCCAGTACCTCTGCAAGTCTGGCATAGCCGCCTTTTAGATAATGAATCCCATGCTCATGCTCACTATAAGATACAAGAGAGTAAATGGCCGGTGTCTGAAAGGGATTGCCGCCAATATATAGTGTCTGCAGTGCATAAGCTGTCTTCAATCTGTCATCGTTAAAATAAGTATGAAGCTGTTTCGAAACTGACCTGAATGCATTTAATTTACGCAGGGAGTTGATCGTTGAAGGCTGAAGCGCATCCCAGCGTTTTAGAAAAGACTGTTCTAAAAACCTTGGTTTGCCTTCATCAAACCGCATCTTCATATCCTTCATAAACCGCAGATAACCTGCCTCTTCCCCTGGGAACACACGATTAATTTCAGCCAGCTGCTCTTCTTTATCGCGGTATTTTGTATAAGTAGTGCCGTCAGCAAAATGCAGATCATACAGCGGATCACAAGAAATCAATTCATAGTCTTCTCTCGGCACACCTGCTTCATCAAGTAAGGACTGCAGCATCTCAGGTAACAGTACGATCGTCGGACCCTTATCTATTTTGTAATCACCGTGCCTATGGTAAGCAAGACGGCCGCCAAGCTGCTCTTCTTTCTCAAAAAGCGTAACCTCAAAACCCTTTCTCTTTAAAAGGAGTGCTGACATCATTCCGCCTACTCCGCCGCCTATAATGGAAATGTTCATCCAGCCTCACCACTTTCATTTCCGACGTGATTTCTTTTTTCATTCATTAAAAGAGTAGAAGTAATACGCGCGGATTCCAAAATGGTCGGCAAGCCGCTACCAGGGTGTGTCCCCCCGCCTACGAGCCAGGTATGTTCAAGTTCTTCAAATTTATTGTGCGGTCGAAGCGCCATCATTTGGGTCAGCTGATGTCCCATACTGAATGTCGCACCTTTGAAAACATTAAAATCAATTTCCCAGTGCTTAGGGCTGATAATGCGCTCAACTTCTATATGTTCTCTCAGGTTCTTAAATTGTGTTTTAGCTTCAATTGAATCAAGCACGAGATTTCTGAATGCCTGCTCCTGCTGATCCCAGTCAAGTCCACTCAGATTGTTTGGAACAGGTGCGAGGATGTATAAAGCAGATTTACCTTCTGGCGCAAGCGTCGGATCGGTCACTGAAGCGTTTTGAATATAAATGGATGGATCCTCTGAAAGCAGCTGCGTCTGCATGATTTCTTCTACGTTTTTCTTATAATCTTCAGCAAATGAAATCGTGTGATGCGGAAGGTCATATACCTTATCCACACCAAGATAAATCATAAAAGTGGAGCAGGAATATTTCTTTTTATTCAGCTGAGGTTCACTGAATTTTTTGAGGTGATTTCCTTTTACCAGGTTCGTCATCACGTGTGATACATCACCATTAATAACTACTTCATCAGCTTCAACACGGGCACCTGATTCAAGCTCAAAGCCTGTGACGACCTTTTGATTGTTAATATGCAGCTGCTTTACACCATCGCCAAGATGAATCTTAGCCCCGAGCTCTTCTGCAGCTTTCGCCATTGCTTTTGAAAGCTGATTGACGCCGCCTTTTGGATGGAAAATACCGTATTCGTGCTCCATAAAGGACAGGATTGAAAATGCTCCCGGGCATTCCCACGGCGACATTCCAAGATATTTCGCCTGAAATGTAAAGCCAAGCTTCAGTTCTTCATGCTTAAAGTAATTACTTAATACATCGTATAAACTCTTCCCGAGTGAGAGCTGCGGCAGCGCTTTTAACACTCTGAGTGATAAGTAATCGGTGTAACGATCCATTTTGTTTTGCAGAATCGGACGAAGCGCATCCATTTTTTTGCGTGTATCATCCATAAACCGGTCATATCCCTTTTCATCGCCAGGGAAATATGTCTTGATCTGTTCTTTCATTTTTTCAGGATCTCTGTACATTTTTACGTTTTTATCTTTGAACACCAGCTCATACATCATTGGCAATTCAATCAGATCAACATAATCATGCAGATTCTTACCTGTCTCCTCGAAAATTTCTTCTGCAATCTCAGGCATACTCAAAAATGTCGGTCCAACATCAAATGTATAACCGTTCATTGTAAAAGAACTGTTTCTTCCACCGACAAACGGATGCTTTTCATATACGTTTACTTCATAACCTTTCGAAGCGAGCAGCATTGCAGCTGCCAGTCCACCTGGTCCAGCCCCTATAATTGCAATTGAACGGGTCATAAAACAGCCTCCATCCTCAATCTTTAACATTGTACATAGATTGTTCAAATATTATACAGATAGTTGATGTTAATAGTATACACAGGTGTCGGTTTGAAGACAATTTTGAATATGGCGTTAAGTAAATACAGAAAAAAGCCGCTTAGTAAGCGACTTTTAACCGAGGAAATTAAAGCCGACCGGCAGACTGAACCCAAGGTAAAGTGTGCCAAGCAGCGCAATAACTAATAATATCCACATAACTTTTACTGACTTCTGCTTTTTTGTGCGGACGAGGATCATTTCCATAAATCCAATTACAAGAATCCCAAGCAGAAATTTCACGCCGTAAAGTGCTGCATCGTTTGCTGAGAACTGGAAAAATAACCAGCCGCCAGTGAAGATGATGAGCACATACATCAAACGCAGGATCATATGTACAATTTTAGCACCTTTTGCATTTGCTCCCTTCATTAGCGCAAGCGCAATAAAGAAAAGCACGATTCCAAGTACCCATGTTGTAATGTGTAAGTGTGTGTTATCTAACATTCCCTAACCTCCCTGAAACTAAATACCGAACTATCTATATGCTACCATATTCCCTAAATGCGGTCGCTGAAAACATTGTCGGAGTGATGAATTTTATGTTGTTTTTTACTTGAAACCGCCAGGCCTTTCTGAGTTTTGTGAGACCAATATTATAAGATTCCTTTAAAAATCTCATTGAATTTTCTACTTATAAGAATTCTGCACATAAAGTAAAAAGTTTTGATAATCGTTTTTTGAAATCAAATTAAAGTGGAGTTGAAGGCGGCAACTCCGGAACTAGTAGAGAGACAGCTGAGAGCCCTCATGACGAAGACTGAGAAGGCTCAGCGTCCACCTGAAGCGCAGTGTAACGTTTAGGAGCCTGCAACTTTATAGTCACAGGCTCCTAAGATACATTATGAAAAATCTTACTTATTCACCAATCTCATTCGTCAGTGTGCCGATTCCCTGGACGGAGACTTTGATCTGGTCGCCTTTTTTGAGGAATTTCGGCGGGTTGAACCCTTTTCCTACGCCGGCTGGTGTACCGGTTGCGATAACGTCTCCGGGCTCTAATGTCATGCCTTTTGACAGTGTTGAGATGATTTCTTCGATAGAGAAGATCATATCAGCAGTGTTCCCGTCCTGTCTGATTTCATCGTTTACTTTTGTTACGATGCTCAGCTTATGAGGGTGCGGGATTTCGTCTTTTGAGACAAGGAATGGACCCATTGGACACGTTTCATCAAGGCTTTTTCCGAGGAAGAACTGTTTATGTTTGCTTTGCAGGTCTCTCGCTGTAATGTCATTGACAATTGTATAGCCGAAAACATAATCGATTGCCTGCTTTTCAGGGATATTTTTTCCTCTTTTGCCAATGACAATCGCAAGTTCACCTTCGTAATCAAGCTGTTCAGTGAGTTCTTCATATGAAGGAACTAATGCATTATCACCAGTAATCGAAGTTGATGCTTTTGTGAAAACAACTAGTTCTTCAGGCAGATCTTTTTCTGATCCCATCTCAAGTACGTGGTCACGATAGTTTTTCCCGATGCACATTACATTTTTAGGAGTACGCGGTACAGGTGCTTCCCATACCAGGTCATCAAATTTCACTTTGTAGCGTGAAACGTGATCACTTTCTTCAGCGGCACGAATGCATTTTCTGACTGTCTCCTGTAATTCCATTCCGCTTTGAATACCTTCAAGCAGTGTTGCAGGCACGCTTTCATTTGGAATCAGCTCTTTATGGATTCTGACGATGTTCCATGCTGCTTCCTCTCGCTTTACTTTGACACCGTAAAGTAGTTTGTCTTCAAAACGGAAAGATAGAAATTTCATTGAATGTACACTCCTTAAAATCTGAATTGTCCTTCTATTATACATTTTTTCTTCTATTCTAACAGTTTTATTTTCTGGAATACGACAGTTTTCTCCATAATCTCTCAACTGGCCCCTGGTTGAATTTTGATAACCAGAGTTCTGCAAAGATCACTTGCATAACAAATATCCCGAGTGCGATCAGTGTTCCGGTTGCAAGCGTGACTTCTCCGTAAAGACCGAATCCATAATTATAGAAAATCAGTGTTCCAATGACGGACTGTGTCAGATAGGTTGTCAGCGCCATACGGCCCGTTTTTGCCAGCGGCTGAAGCAGTTTTACAGATACTGATGCTGTCATGATTAGTAAGATCAGAGTCATATAGCCCATACCAACCATTGGTCCTCCAACGTAATCCTGCAGGAATACATATGCCAGGTTCTGCTCACCCCAGTAAGGCGCCGTTTTCATCGTAAGTCCTGCACCAAGGAATAGAATCGTCAGGATTCCAAGCATTGCTTTCTTTTTAGCCGCCCGCTCGAACAATCTCAGCTTGGCTGCACCTGCTCCGATCATCATGAGCGGCAGAATCACGATGATAATAGATACAAATCCTTCAGGGCTATTGGCAAACTGCCAGTCTTTTAGACGCTGATCAAATATCTGGCTGAAAGATCCGTTTCCATAGTTAGCCACTGACGCTTCAATTCCCTGCACTGAACTGAAATAAGTCACAGAAGTCGGATCAACTGCTGATGCCAGGAACATAATACCTGTTAACAGTCCCTGTGGCAGCAGATAAACCACAAACCCTAATATCAGCAGCATCTTTCCGCTTAACCTGAGCATCCAGATCAAAATAAAACCAGTTACTGCGTAAGTGATCAGAATATCTCCTGACCATACTAAAAAGGCATGAATCATTCCGATTCCAAGTAATACAACCAGCCTTTTGATCGCAAACGCAGTGAAGTTTGTATTTTTTTCAGCGGCTCTCATGAATTGTATTGCAAGCCCTGCTCCAAACATCATGGCAAACATCGGATAAAAGCTTGCCTGAACGAACACATCGATCCACCAGTATGTCGGTCTGTTAATCGAATCGCCCCACCATGAGTATGGGTCGTAGTAATAAAAGGGTGAGTGAAATGAAATCATATTCACAATAAATATTCCAAGCAGAGAAAAACCTCTGATAACATCAAGGTTATGCATTCTCTGCTGAGAGTCAATCGGCTGTAAACTCAAAACATATCCCTCCGCCTGACCCTATTTCAGATCAGTTCTCTTCTAGTTTGATTGTTAAATCAGCATTGAAAAAGTATAAATACACTTCATCAATTTTTCTATTTAAGCTTTTTTCAAGTGCCTGCTGGTATAGTGACAGCTGAAGTCTGTAGCGTTCAGCAAGCATATCGTGCACATCTGGATCAGAGTGGTCAACGTAATCTGTTTTGTAATCAAGCAGGACGAGTCCGTTTTCATCTTCAAACAGACAGTCAGCAATACCCTGGATTAATACCGGGTCATCCACATTTAGCTGAATTCCTGCTTCAGCTGGGGTTGCCGCATACGTAAACGGTACTTCACGCCTCACGTTTGCAGCGTGAATCATGCGTTTCCCAAGGGTTGATTGAAAGAATGCAGCTACATGATTCACCCTCACTGTTTCAGCCTGTTCTTCCGTCAAAATCTCACGGACGACCAGGCTTGCAATGAGTGATTCGATTTCTTCACGCCCGGGCACTTTACTGAGCGGCACCTGCTGCATAACCGTATGCATGATGGTACCCTTTTCAGCTGCTGTCATCTTCTCCTGCTGAAGAAATGCCGGACGGCCGTACAGTTTTTTAGCAGGCTTTACAATTGTATCTGCCCCGGTCTCATCAAGCGTTTCATGCTGGCGTTTTATAGAAGAAACTGACTGCTTTGATCTGACCATTGCAGCTTCTTCATAAGGATAATGCCATTTCAGACGATGCAAGATATCCTCATGGTGCTCACTCTCACCAGGAACCGGCTCATGGTTTCTGACATGACTAAGCCACTCAGCAGCTGATTCCTCCTTACGCTGTTCTTCAGCAAAAAGGTGTTTATGATGCTGCTGCATATCCCACACTGATGGGTCTTCAATCAGACCTGCTGACACAGCATGAACAGCGTGGGGATGACGCGCAAGTGCAGGACCGACCCAGTCCGCGTATGATCTCGCACCTTTTCTTGTAAAGTCAGGAAGCAGCCATGATTTGTACGAACCTGAAAGAGACCACTTTTCTTTCAGTTTTTCTGCATCCGGCACTGTTGCAATCAGTATTAGCTCTTCTTTTGCTCGCGTCATTGCAACGTATAATACCCGCATCTCTTCAGCAAGGTTCTCAAGCCGCTTCTTCTCTTTAAAAGCCATCTGCGGAAGCGTTGTACTGCTGATTCTATTTTCAATATCAACGTAAGACAGCGCAAGACCGAAATCCTTATCAAGCAGATAGCTGCCTCTTAAGTCCATTTCGTTAAACTGCCTTGCCATCCCTGAAATAAAAACAACCGGAAATTCAAGGCCTTTACTTTTATGAATCGTCATCAGGCGCACAACGTCTTCCTGTTCGCTAAGCGCTCTTGCTGCACCGAGGTCATCACCTCTGTCTCTCATCCGCTCAACAAACCGCAAGAACCTGAAAAGCCCGCGAAAAGAAGTGGATTCGTACTGCCTAGCCCGGTCATAAAGCGCTCTTAAATTTGCCTGTCGCTGCTTACCACCCGGCAGCCCTCCGACAAAATCATAGAACTGCGTATCTCTGAACAGCTGCCAGACAAGGTCTGAAACGGCACCTGTTCTCGCATAAGCCCGCCAGTTTCTAAGAGAGATCAGGAACCATGAACACTTTTCCTTCAGCTCTGTATCCTCATCGCCAGACGACATATAAGCCTGCAGCGCGTCCCAGAAAGTACCTTTTGGATCCGCCCTGCGAATCTTTGCCAGCTGCTCTTCTGTACATCTGACGATTGGAGATCTCAGGACAGAGGCAAGCGGAATATCCTGAATCGGATTATCGATGATCTTTAACAGCGACACCATAATGGCGACCTCTGTTGCATCAAAATAACCTGTAGAAAGGTCTGCGTAGAGCGGAATACCCGCCTGTCTGAATTCATCCATGATGTCAGGGGTCCACGTCATGGATCTTGTTAAAATGACGATATCTCTGTATTCAAGCGGACGGTACAGCTTCTTTTTCACATCATAGATCTGCCTGCCGCCATCAATCATTCCCCGGATTTCTTTAATCATATAGCGCGCTTCAAGCGTTGAACGTTCAAGCTCTCTTTCATCCATTACTTCTTCAGGCATTTCCTCACCGGGGGCATCTTCATCTGCCTGGTCAATGACTGTGAATCTGACAGGGACTGTGAGATCTGTCGGGTACGGGGCACCCGGGATCAGCTCAGCATCCTTGTCATAATCAATCTCCCCGACCATTTCACCCATGATTTGCCGGAAAATAAAGTTAACACCATCAAGTACTTCCGGACGGCTTCTGAAGTTTTTAGCAAGGTCAATCTTCTGCCCGCTTCCATCCTGCTGGAACGTCCGGTATTTCCCAAGGAACAAATTCGGCTCAGCCAGTCTGAAGCGGTAAATAGACTGCTTCACATCTCCTACCATAAAAAGATTCCCATCTTTTTCACCGCCTGATTTCACAAGCTGTAAAATAGTTTCCTGTACCATATTGGTATCCTGGTATTCATCAACCAGCACTTCTTTGAACTGATTACGGTAATGATAAGCTGCCTGGGATGGCTCCAAAGTATCAGGGTCACGCAGGATCTCAAGGCAGAAATGTTCCAGGTCATTAAAGTCTACCAGCCCGCGTTCTTCTTTTGCAGATTTGAATGCTTTCTCAAACTTCCGTACAAGCTCTACAAGCGTTGAAAGTCTGCCGGTCATCTGATTCATATCCTCAAGCAGCTGTTCAGGGCTTCTGACAAAAAATCCGTCTTTTAAATCATTGATCATTTTCTTCGCCTGATCGCGCCACTTTTTCGCCTGCTCTACAAGCTCCTCATCGAAGTCATCACCTTTACACGGCTTCAGCCTTCCCATTGAAAAATTGGAGACTGCAGCTTCTGCTTCCTTCCACCCTGCAGCATGGCGGATTTCATTCAGCTGTCTGAGATCATCTTCAAAATTAACCGCTCTCGGATATGGTCCGCCCGGCTTTCTTGCAGCATCAAGCGCAAGATTAATTAATTCAATCGCCCCCTCAGCCTCAAGCTGGACATGGAACAGTACATAATTTGCAAGCGGATGGTCATCGATCTGAACATTATCTGTCTGATGAAGCGTGACAATGCCGTCAAGCCAGATGTCCGGGTCAGCATGTGAGCGCGAAAATGTATGAAGTTTTCTGATCATCTGATGAAGCGCATCATCACTTCTGTCACTGGTTACAGCTTCTACAAGCTCAACAAATAAATGATTATCTTCAATTCCGTATTCCTGCTCAAGAATTTCTTCCACCACTTCATCCTTTAAAAGCTCAGCTTCTGTGTCATCAGCAATTCTAAAGCCGGGATCAATATCAATCAGGTAGTAATATTTTCTGATGACTTCGAGACAGAATGAGTGGAGAGTTGAAATAGATGCTTTATTGATCAGCGTCAGCTGCTTTCTCAAATGTCTGGATTCAGGATCATCAGCGAGTGCTTTTTCAAGCGCCTCCCCGACACGGTGCTTCATTTCGGCTGCTGATGCATTGGTAAATGTTACAACCAGCAGTTCGTCAATATCAGTCGGCTGGTCGGTATCAAGTACTTTTTGAATCAGCCGCTCAACAAGGACCGCTGTTTTCCCCGATCCGGCGGCGGCAGCGACTAGAATATCACTGCCTTTTTCAAAAATGGCACGCCACTGTTCATCGGTCCATGTCACGTGCGCTGGTTTTTCAGGAATCATTCGCTGTCCCCTCCTTTCCTCATTAAGTCTTCAGCTTTTTTAGATCTTAAAGAACGGTATTGATTCTTTTCAAGTGCCGGGTCAAACTGACATACAGATCGGTATGAACAAAACTGACATGGCGTTCTTTTTTTATATTCATAAGGGTCAATTGATACATCCCCCGCTTTAATTCTGTCGCCTGCTGAGCGGAACATGGAGCGCGTGTGTGCTCTCATGTGATCAAACTGATCTCTGCTTGCCGTTTTGGAATTCGAACGGAGCGTTCCGTCTTTTTTCAGACCGGCAGAAATAATAGAGGAGTTTCCTTCCTCAAGCGTCATATCCATAAGCCTGATGACTTCCTGATCACCAAGCACAAGACCCTTCATTTTATATTTTTTCAGCATTTCTTCCTGCATTTCATCATTACTCATCGGTTTTTTTGTTTTAACCACAGGGTTGTGCAGGTGGAAATACAGTACGCCGGCAGGTTCTGCTTCTGCCTGTACGAGCTTTGATGAATTTGTCATCGTCACATCAAGATACGTCATCATCTGCAGCGACAGTCCATAATACATTTCAGTAAAATCGAGATCTCTGACACTCGACTTGTAGTCAATGACTCTTAAATAAACCTTGCCATCACTTCTCGCCTGATCCACTCGGTCAATTCTTCCCTGCAGTGACATCGTATCCCCGTCACTCAAGAGAATCCTGTGCGGCGGCAATTCCTGACCCGGTCCGAATCCAAGCTCTACTCTGAGGGGTTCAAAGTCCCCTGCTCTTGCATGTTCACTCAAAATATATGAAGCCTGGCGGATAACTGCCTGCAGTTTTTTCGCAATATAGCGGTATTTATTTGAGCTGTTCAAAATGTCATACTGCAGCTGCGGTCCTATATGACTGACCGCTTGATAGGCAAGCTCTGCACACTGCTTTTTCGTCAAACTCTTCCAGCTGATCCCATTATGCAACAATTCTTCAGAAATCCATCTGAGGGCAGCATGGAACAGCTCACCGATATTCGGTGCATCCAGCCTGAAGATACTTCTTTCATGAAGTCTCAGCCCATGGCTTGAAAAGTGCTGGAACGCACAGCTGTTCATCCGTTCAATCCGCGATACACTCGCCATCATAGAACTGCCGTACAGACTTTCAGCTGTCCCTTTTGTAAGCGGGGACGCTACATTCTCGAAAAACAGCCCTGATAAAATGCGCTTACTTTCCTGCTTCCAAAAAGGATCTGTGACATAAAAGTTGTACACATCACGCCATATGTCTTCAACAGGATAATCTTTTCTCAACTGCTGAAGCTGTGACGTCATAAATGATGCGGTCGGAAGTGGATGACAGATATAATCCAGCTGCTGATCCCCAGGCACTTCAACCGGATCATTCACAGCAAGCATGTACCGGTGTTCTGGTAAAATACCTGTGACCTTTTTAATATAAGGTGAAACAATCAGCGATTTCCCTTCTTCATCTGCAAGTGGATAAGAGATATAAAGCTTTTCAGATGGGGACGTAAACGCTCTGTAAGCGACAAAATCTTCATCCTGCAATTTCTCCCTTGTACCCGGGGCAAGCTGCATACCCGCCCGCTCCATAAAGATCCTGTCATCTTCAGCTAAAATGCCGTCATCCTGCATTCTCGCAGGCATCACAGCATCATTGACACCAATCACAAATGACGCACACACTGCAGGCAGCCTTGAAAGCTCAAGGTCTGCAATAATGACCTGATCAATTGAAGGGGGAACAAGCGAGAATTCCAGCGTTTCCATCCCTGAATCCAGAATATCACTGAATTCCTGAAGAGGCATTTTATCCTCTCCTGTAATTTCAACAAACTGATCAAGCAGCTCCACTACTGCATCCCATGCCTGATCATGCTCTCTTGCGGCTTCAACGTCTCCTTTTTCTTCAGCTGCCTGTGACATCTCTTCAAGCTTAAGCGGTATTTCCAGCTCTTCAAGCAGGATAAATACAGCTTCACAATAATCATGTACGGTTTCTGATGACTTCAGGCGCTTTTCAAACCGTTCAATCGGTGCTGTGATCATCTCACGCGCTGCATTCAGGTCATCCTGAATCAGCTTCTCCTCATCATTTTGAGGCACTCTGACAAAATCAAGTCCTCTGAACTGCTTATAGTAAAACTCAGTTTTCCAGCGTTCACCGTGGATCCCCTGAGCGAGCACATAGTTTTCAAGCCTGTCCATCTGCCCCCTGATCAGCTCATGATCAGCTGCCGCCGGAAACAGCAGCTCCGTTTTTACAGCTCTGAAAACTGCTTCATAGCGCCAGTGCTTTGTAACGGTTTCAATGGCTGAACGGATAAATTCAATGAGCGGATGATTAAGCATCGTTCTCTTTTTATCTATAAAATAAGGAATTTCATAATCTTTAAATACAGGCTCAATGATTTCATGATACGCATCACCATTGCGGGTCAGTACTGCGATATCTTTGTAACGGTATCCTTCGTTTCTCGCAAGCTTTCTGATCTCACGCGCAACCGCTTCAGTTTCTGCTCTTCTGTTCGCTGCTTCAATAACTGTCATATCAGCTTGCCCGCTATAAGGGACACCATACTTTTCAAAGGATTGCTCTAAGTGCGCCAGACCTTTCCCCTTATATTTAGCATTCTCTTCAGACTGAATGACTTCTGCTTGATCACCGGCTTCTGCTGCAATTTCCTTTAACCGGTTGACTGTATCCGTCGTCTGTCTGAATAAAAGCGGATCAGGTGAATGCAGATCTGCTGTTACAGCTGCTGTCATTGATCTTGACTGAGCGAGCAGCTTTTCAATCACCAGATATTCCTGCGGTGTAAAGCTGTGGAATCCGTCTAAATAAATGTCTGCACGGCTCAGAAGCGCTGAATCTTTTATTTTCTCAGCAAGCAGCCTTAAATAATCCTCTGAATCTATGTATCTGTCTCTCAGCTGCTCATCAAACCCTGCATAAATCCGCTCAATATCTTTCAGTTTATCGAGCAGTGCTTTGGGTGCGGTTTCACTCATTTCAGCGGTTTTTTCAAGCAAATCTTCCGGCTGAATGCAGTACCTTCTGAACTCTGTCAGCATTTTTTCAACGTGACCGACAAAACCATGCTTTCCTGCTGCACGTCCGAACATGACCATTTGATCTTTTTGCTCGTTAATCAGCTTTCTGACAAGCATGCTGGCACCTGTATGGTTAATATGTATTCTAGTTGCGCCACCTGTTTCCTGAAGAATTCTCCAGGCAAGGCGGGTAAAACTCAGCACCTGTACTCTGACCATCCCGCCGGTTTCAATAGCAAGGCGGTACTCTGACTGGAACGTCATCTGTTCAGGAACGATCAGGAGAATGGGGTCACCTGACGGATCGTTTTTGACTTTAGCGGTGATTTCACTCATAATACTGTCTGTTTTTCCGGTTCCGGAACGTCCTGTTTTGATCACAAGCGGCATAATTGTGCCTCCTTTGTCATTTACATATAGCTATTATCTTACAATTATTGATTAATGAAAAGAGACCGGACTTTACACTTAGTTGTGTAAGGTCCGGTCTTATAAACGGTTCACTGCGCTTCAGGCGGACGCTTTCCGGACGGAGGTTGCCGAGCCTCCTCAGGCTTCGCCTTGCGGGGTCTCAGCTTCCCTCTATTCGTCCCGGAGTCGCCGCCTTACGCTACGTTCACCTGAGATTTCTTTATTATTAATCAACTCTTTTAATTACTCGTAAAATCTTACATCAAGTTCGTTCAGCGGCCAGTATCTGAGGTTGACTTTGCCGACGACTGAGTCCTGGTCGATGAAGCCGAAGATGCGGCTGTCGAGGCTTTCCTGACGGTTATCACCAAGTACGAACAGCTGACCTTCAGGCACTTCTGATTCACCTGTTAACTCCTCAAGTGTGAAATCACCTGTGAGGCGGCCTTCTCCTGTACGGAATTCTTCAAGATACGGCTCTTTATAGTATTCACCGTTAATATATAACTGATCGTCTTCATAAGAGATTTCATCTCCCGGAAGTCCGATGACTCTTTTCACATAGTCTTCTGATTCATTTGCATGAAAGACAATAACGTCAAATCTGTCAAAATCCCCGATCTGATAACCGATTTTATTAATGACCAGCTTGTTGCCATCCTGCAGTGTCGGCTGCATGGATACACCTTCTACTACGTAATTCGAAAAAAGAAAAATGCGGACAACAAGTACAATGACGACTCCTACTGCTAATGCTTTGAGCCATTCGAAGCTTTCTTTTTTCCACGATTCCATCTATTCTCCAACCTTTCATTCCCGGCAGACTTTCTATGACGCTCGTGCATCAATATGTCACGTTCCATTTTTTTATTGATCATTTTTTCTACTCTTTTTCCTACCAGCCATAAGACAACGATGACGCCAAGTACAATCGCTGTTTTAACCGGCTCCCTGATCAGTGAAACGATGTCTGCACCGATAAATGAAATCGTAGAGATCATAACGAGTTTTCCTGAAACAACAGCCAGCATATACTGCATAATGCTGATGCGCGATAACCCCGCGACGACGTTGACGAGGGCTGATGGTGTAAATGGAAAACACAGGAGCAGAAACAGCGGACCGAATCCATGACGTTCAACCCAGGTAGTCAGCTTTCTGATCTGCTTTTGATTGCTTAAGAAGTAAAACAGCCTGAGATGGCCAAAGCGCCTGAGCAGCCAAAAGACCATTAATGCACCGACTGAAGCACCCGCCCATGAGAGCAGTATGCCAAAAAGCACACCATATGCATTTGCATTCGCCACGACAAAGGCGACGAGCGGCAGGAAAGGCAGAAATGCTTCCAAAACGGGTAACAGAAAACCGATCAGCGGTCCGAATGCCCGATACTCTGCAATTAATTCACGAAGATTTTCGAGTGTAAACCATGCTTCTAGAGTTTCCAACGTCATTCAAACGCTCCTCTGGTCTATAGACTGGCGGCTATTTTTTATCAGTATAGCATAATTCGGAAAATACCGCCTATTACGGCTATATTTTTCCCTTGTTTTGTTTTGTACAAACTATGACAAATGAAAAATAAAAACCCGGACGAAGATGTCTCGGGTTTTGGAATCGTTTCGCTACGCTTCGGGCGGACGCTTTCCACGGGGACGGCGGTGAGCCTCCTCGTCGCTTTGCGCCTGCGGGGTCTCACCTGTCCGTCATATCCCGTTGGAGTCGTCGCCCTCCGCTCCGCTGCACTGTGACCTCCCTTATAAAATGAAATGGCAGCTATACAAGTAAAAATATGTTATATCCATTAAACTTGATTATTTAAATATACTCATCCATCCAGCCTGTCAGGTGGTTTAGTCTTTCGAGTCTGAGTTCAGGTTTTCCTGTTCTTGAGAGGTTGTGGTCTGATTCAGGGAATCTGACCAGGCGTGTTTTTTTCTCTTTTCTTTTTAGTGCAATGTAAAGCTGTTCTGCCTGTTCGATCGGGCAGCGGTAGTCATTTTCACTGTGCAGAATTAACAGTGGTGTTTTGATCTGATCCGCATAGGCAAGCGGTGAGTGCTTCCAGAGCGTATCAATGTCACCAAGGTCTGCCTGGATCTGCCATTCACTGAAGTAGTAGCCGATATCACTGACACCGTAGAAACTGATCCAGTTGCTGATGCAGCGCTGCGTAACGGCTGCTTTAAATCGGTCTGTATGGCCTGTGATCCAGTTCGTCATAAACCCGCCGTAGCTTCCGCCTGTTACACCGAGGCGGTCACGGTCGATGAAGTCAAACTGCTCAAGCGCACCGTCTACTGCAGCCATCAGGTCGCGGTAGTCACCTCCGCCGTAATCGCCTCTGACCGCATTAACAAAGGTCTGGCCGTAGCCATGGCTTCCGCGCGGATTTGTATAGAGTACGGCATAACCCTGAGATGCAAGCAGCTGCATTTCGTGGAAGAACGTATTCGCATACATCGCATGCGGTCCACCATGAATGTTCAAAATCATCGGTGCCTTTTCGCCTTCCTGATATCCTGACGGCTTCATAAACCAGCCGTGTACTGTATAACCGTCTGTGCTTTCATAAGAAACAGCTTCAGGCGCTACCACTTCAACTTCATCAAGCAGCTGGCGGTTTACATTTGTTACCTGCTTTGCTTCTCCTGTCGGAACATGAATCACATGCAGGTCGCCCGGATTTTTAGTTGTACTGATCGCAGCGGCTATTTTCTGTGATTCACCATGTACGTCAAACCCGTATACGTGATGATCCCCTTCATAAGCCGGATATACTTCCCCTTCTGTAGAAGCATAATACAGGTTTACGTTGCCCTGGTCTGTAATGACAAAATACAGACTGTTATTATCAGCCCAGACAGCCCCTTGAATACTTGCTCCCTGCTGAATATCGCCGATTGCATAATCTCCGACCGGTGCATCGATTCCTTCAGTCAGACAAGTGGCTGTCCCGGCATTTTGCTCCCATACCCAGAGCTCACTGTGTGTAGCATTTTCGTATGTTCTACCTGAAGCCGTAAAGGCAAGCTGATCGCCCTCAGGTGACCATGCAGCAAAGCCGACATATCCTTCAGCTGTCTGAATATGCTCTTTACTGTCGTCTTCAAGATTGTAGAGATATAACTCATTGTTAAATGAAAAGTCTTTATCTTTTGCGTCAGCATCTGTTGCATAAGCGAGATACTTTCCGTCCGGTGACCACGCAAAAGGTGTATAGCTGTCTTTTCCTTTTGTCAGCTGACGAAGCTCTTCAGTTTTCAGATCAATGATTGCGATCTGCTGCTTCTTATCATCGAGCAGGCCGGCACCATCTGCTTTGTATTTCATGGAATCTGTTACAAACGGTTTCAGCTTTTTCTCATCATCTTCTTTTTTCTTTTCTTCATTCAGCGCGTCTTCAGGTTCAAGTGATACGGTAAACGCAAGCTTCCCGCTGCACGGTGACCATACCGGATTGCCTGCGCCGTTGTCGATATCTGTTACCTGCCTTGCTTCCCCGCCGCTTACAGGTAAAACGTAGAGCTGGTTTTTTCCGGAGCGGTTTGAGACAAACGCTACTTTTTTGCCGTCCGGTGACCAGCGTGGAGCAGAAACTCTTTTGTCACCATAAGTCCACTGGTTCAGCTCTTCTGACTCCTGGTCATATAAAAATAAATTTGATGCATATGTATGGTCTTCATTGATGTGTGTTTTGACGAATAAAATATGTTTGCCGTCCGGTGACCATCTCGGATCAGTCAGTGATTCGATTTTATACAGATCTTCTGCTGTGATTTTGCGCTTTTGTGTCATGAAATCCCCTCCGGTAAAACAGATATTTCGGCTTTCGAGATAAACCGCTTGTTCTATTATCAGATTTATTTGTGAATAATGCAAACATAATCCAGTTGTAAAATCCGAAAATCTGTGTAAAATGATATAGAACACACGTTCGTTATATAGGAGGAGATTTCAATGACAAGGATTCCAACAGAGGATCGGGACCGGCTGGAGAATGCTTTTTATCTGCCGATGGTGCTGAAGATCCTTGAACGTGATCAGATTGTGATTGAAAAGAGTGGTGTGAAGCTCCCGAGACCTTATATTGAATTAATTGAAGAAACGATGATTGCCGTACAGCGTGATCTTGCCACACTGAAAAAGTATATGAGAGATCACGGCATGAAAGTTGTGAAACTGAAATCTGATGAAGCTTTTACGATGTATCTGTTTGTGTATAAGGGTTATGAAGAGCAGCATAACTATTTTAATCCACGCCTCAGAAATCACGTTGAGAACCTGTTGAGGTATTATTTGATCGGACGGTTAAAGTCGATGTCGCCGCCGTCATCCGGATTGATCCGTTCTTGATCGGCTTGTTCAATTCTGTCGAGGTACTCTGCAAAACCGAAGCGCATTTTATGGAGTCGGGTTTTGTAAGTATCTTCATTCTTTTCACGGATGTTATCAACGTTTTGATGCAGTTTAAGGGAGAGTACTGAGGCTTTCAAATACTGCAGGTGCGTTGCGCGTCTTGAAATTGGCAGTGTGATTGACTGATCTCCTGACAGTGTGATGGTCGTTTCATTACTGAATTTATCATTCTTTTCTATACTCACCACGTGATTCAGTGCGATCCAGTAATTCTTTTTGTTTGAATCAGAATGAGTTGAAAAGAAATATACATTTGACATCGGATCAACAACAATTGGAGGCTTGTGACTGAAGCTGGTGAGGAATCTTGATGAGGTTTTGCGTCCTTCGTAAGATGAAAAATAATATAAACATGAGTACTCCATGATTTCCATCGGTTTCATGTCGACTGAAAAAGGTAACCTCCCTTTTTCATGAATAATCGTTCCTGTTAATTTCCCATCTGCAATTCTCGGCTCTAAAATCATTGTACTTGCATTGACAGTATAAGTTTCACGCTCTGTCATAAATTCCATTTTATCACTCCTTTATATTTTTATGGGATAATCATATACCAAATACTACTCAAAAGTATACATAAATTTTTCCAAATATGTTCGTACCATCCCGAACATTCTGTCATCATTACAGCATTAAATTCATATTGTCTAAAAATTTAAAACTTTCTGTTGATATTCTCGCTGATATTCTCTATAATGAAAAAAAGTAGCAGAGGTGATGAAGATGGAAAACAACAAATCGTTCGCAGAGTTTATGAATGAGTCAACCGTCCCTCAGAAACAATCCAGTGAAATGACGATGATGGAGATTTACGTGGACATGGTATTAAATGAAATTCTGGTCCGTCATCGCAAGGAACAGCTTGTAACAGCTATTAATGAAGCGTTAGACAACAAAGATCAAGACGCTTTTATGAAGTACTCAGCAGAATTAAATACATTAGAGGACACACACGGTGTGTAGTACTTGAGCCCCCTGCAAACAGGCAACAAAAATGCAGGGGGTTCAACTTTTGTCACAAAATTGCCCGCTCCAGAGTGGCATTTCAGGCAAAATTCATGAATAATAGACATATCTAAAACAATTCATGATAAGGAGCCCGCTCATGCTGACTGAAGAACTGAACAGCACATTCCTGCTCATCATCGAATGGGGATTCGTTGTAGCTGTGATTGCCGCAATTATATTTGTACTCTATTCAATCCGACGCGCTCCGCGTATGAAAACGGCCTTTTTATGGCTTGCTGCCCACCTTGGTCTCACGATGATCGCCTATATTGTATTTTTTATGGGCCTCAGCGGCGGTTTTAACGACCCTACAGTTGAAAATGTATCAGATGAAATTCATTTTCTGCTAGGCGTGGCAGGATTGATCTGGCTGACAGGTATGCTATGCCTGATCTTAAGCATCCAGCTGCTGAAGGATCAGTTCCGTGCTAAGAACTACACACCTATACAAAGCGACAAAAAAGAAGGCTGAGATGCCTTCTTTTTTAATTCCACCAGTTTCCAGTTATGTTAGAATTGAAACATAACTGATTCACTGGAGGCCGTTATGTACAATAAAGATGTATCAGAAGCTGCAGACGTTCAGGAAAGCCCCAAAATATATAAAGCAAAAGAACCCCGCTCCGTCGCATTATTCTTTATGTTTTTCATGGCTGTTTTTCTTTATTTCTCATGGGACGAACTTTTTTGGCGCTATTTATTCATCGGTATCTTTCTCTATCATTTTCTGCTTCTCTTCACCCACTACACTTTCTCAATTCAGAGCAGCCGGCTGATTCACAGTACACATTTGTTTAATTGGCGTCTGCGTACGAGGGAATTAAATCATTCAGACGTAAGCAGGATACAATTCACACATGAGAATTGGTCAGCGAAAGCAGTTGTCATTAAGACTTATAAGGGACGCTCCCTAAAGCTCTACAGATATAATGATAAAGGCCTCTTCCACCATTTAGAAGACTACTGCTACGAATACAGAGTACCGCTCAAAAAATCAAAGGGTTATTTGATCCTTGAAGATATGTATGACAAACAAGAAAGAAACACCTGACTTTTAAAAGTAATAAAAGGGCCGGATCATTCCGAAGACCCATGCGGAAAGCGAAGGAATGATCCGGCACGGTTTTTGAAATTCATTTAAAAACGCAGACTAATCAAGCAGTCTGCGTCTTTCTTCAGGTGTCGGCAGCTTACATGCCTGCTTTTTCCCGAACCAGTGAAATCTGTTTCTTGCAAAGGAATCGTACGCCAGGTTACGGATTGGCCGCGGCACAATCAGCAGCAGTGATAAAAACTTCACCGGACCATCAAGTGACCGGCAGATCCTCAGTGCAGCGTCAGATTTCGTATATAACTTGTCCTGCTCGATCAGCAGTACAGAGTCAATCATTGGTGGCACCTCAAATGTTGAGCGCATTTTATGACCAATTTCCCCCTGCAGTGATGCAAAGTGAAAATAGCCAGCGCGGTCATGCTTCATAATAAACTGTACGCTCCAGTCACAGACATTACAGTCACCATCAAATAAAACAACAGCGGACATTACTCACTTCCCCTTTCCTTACCTTCCTTGCCATATACATTTAATAATGCTCCAAACAATAACACAGCAGCTGTCAGGTAAAACCAGATCATCATAATCACAACCGATGCGAGCTGACCGTATAGCTGACGGTAATTCCCGTATCCAACAAACAGTGAAAAGCCTTCAGAGATCAGCTGCCAGAAAATCACCGCGAATATCGCTCCCGGAAGTACGTCTTTCCACGATAAACCATGCTTTGGAAGGTGTCTGTAAAGCACCCAAAAGAAGATAAATAAAATGACTGTACCAATGCTCCATCTGATTGGGGTCCATAACACCAGCCAGCCTGCTTCGAATAAAAAGGTTTCTTCTGCAATGCGCTGAACCACATTTTCAATTAAAGGAATCAAAATGGTCAGCGGTAAGATCAGCGCAAAACCAATTGTCAGGAAAAAATCGCTGACAAGACCCTTCAGATAACTTTCACGCCTCTTAATTTTATATATATCAGTCAATGACCGGACCAGCGATTGAATCGCCATTGAAGCAAGCCACATCGTTGACAGGAAACTGATTGAGATAATCGTACCCTGCCCTGTATCGAGAATCGCTGTTAAGTTCGATTCGATCAGTCCATACGTTTCCTGCGGTGCATACGGTCTGATCACTTCAATTAAGTCAGTTGAAGTGAACGGTAAAAAGCTTGTACTAGAGACCACCATAATTAAAAAAGGAAATAGCGACAGCATAAAATAATAGGCTGTCTGCGCAGCATGATCGTAATATCCTTCCTTAAAAAAGCGGCTCCCTGCATACTTTATTCTGTTTTTAAGCATCTCTTTCTCCTCCAAAAGGGCCTGCTGACTGTCCTTATGTTTTCCCTGATTGAAGAAGAATTAATCACTCAGCCGCCTATCAGCATATAGACAGATAGAAACACAATAGAACCAAGCACAACAAACATCACATCAGCACCGAGAAATGCCAGGGCAAACGCAGCGGCTGCACCGGCAACGCCAAACCAGATATCATCCTGAATAAACAAAACACCGGGAAAAATAAGGGCACCAAGGACTGCATAAGGGATATTTTTCAACACGCCCTGAAAAAATGGATTCAGCTCTTTTCCCTCAAGAACAGTCAGCGGCAATACCCGTGGAATATACGTCACAATGGCCATTCCAATAATAATCAGCACCATATTCATTCCAGCCGTGCCCCCTTTCTGAGTCCTGTCATGATTTCAACTGCAATCGCAGAAATTAATGTTGATGCAGCGATCGCCCAGCCTGTATCAAGCAGGCCGCTCAGTGTAAAAGCGCTATTCAATGCAGCAGCGAGTCCTGCAAGATAGACTACTTTCATTTCCTTCTTTAACGAAGGAACCAATAGACCGACAAACATTGCGTACAGTGCAATTGACATCGCCTGCTGCAAAAACTCAGGCAGACTCGCACCAATGACATGACCAATCCCGGTATTTACAACCCAGCTGCCATACGCTACCAGCATGACGCCGAACGCAAAGCCGGTTGATGTCTTTCCTTCTCTTGTTGCAATGACTGTAAAAGTTTCATCAGTCAGCCCGAATGCATAGATCGATTTCTTTGCACGCGTTTCAGGCTCCATCTTTTCGTTTAAAGAAGCTGACATTAAAAAGTGACGGATATTCACGATAAATGTATTAAAGATAATCACAGCAGCTCCAGCCCCTGCTGCGATCAGTGATAATGAAATATATTGTGCCGCCCCTGCAAATACGAGCAGGCTCATTAATACTGATTCAAATAAAGTAAGTCCTGTTGTTTTTGCAAGCAGTCCAAATGTAAGTGCAACCGGCAAATAACCGACCGCAATACTGGTGCCTGCTTTCATACCCGCTCTGAAGCCTGATTTCTGTTCACTGACTGCAGCCATTTGCATTGATAAACCCCTTTCTCTTTCAGCATGAATCGTTTACAATAAATGCAATGAGATAATTTTATTATATTGTACATTTGTACAATATAATAAACAACCGGAGAGGTGACTTTTTTGGACGAAATAAAAAAACAGCTCGGTGGTAATCTCCGGCTGCTCAGGAAAAACAGAGACCTTTCTCTCGACAGACTTGCACTGTTGACTGGCGTCAGTAAAGCAATGCTTGGCCAGATTGAACGCGGAGATGCCAATCCGTCTGTAGGAACGATCTGGAAAATTGCGAATGGCTTAAAAATATCTTTTTCCTCACTGCTTGCTGCCCCTGTGAGTGATGTCACAGTGATCCGTGCTGAAGCAGTTGAGATGCTCGAAGAAGATAACGGGCGATACCGTGTTTATCCGATCTTCACTTTTGACCCTGTCAGGCAGTGGGAAGGTTATAGAGTTGAACTCGACCCCGGCTGTCACTATCACAGTGAAAGTCATGGGAGCGGTGTTGAAGAGTATATGACAGTGATTGAGGGAGAATTGATCATCACCGTTTCAGGAAATGATTATACGCTCAAAAGCGGTGATTCAATCCGATTTAAAGCTGATCAGCCTCATGACTATCATAATAAAGCTGACCAGCGTACAGTTTGTCAGATGGTGATCCACTATAATGAAGGATAACTGCCGCATGAAGAAAGCTCATTTTTCTGAGAAAAATGAGCTTTCTTTTTATCATATTTATTTCCCCTTAAATTCAGGCCTTCTCTTCTCAGAAAACGCAATCAGCGCTTCTACCCTGTCTTCTGTCGGGATCGTAATCTCGTAAGCTTTTCTCTCGATTTTTAACCCTGTCTGAAGGTCTGCGTTCATACCAGCTTTAATTGCGTACTTCGCCTGCTGAAGCGCAATCGGCCCATTTGCAAGCATCGCTTCAGCAAATGTGATGACTTCATCATGTAGTGAACCTTTATCAACCGCTTTAGTGAGTAACCCATAGCTGTATGCATCGGCTCCGGTAAAGCGTTTTGCAGTCAAAATCAGCTCAAGCGCTTTAGCTTCACCGATGATCCTCGGAAGCCGCTGTGTGCCTCCTGCTCCAGGGATAATCGCAAGACTTGTTTCCGTCAGTCCCATTTTCGCTTCTTTGTCAGCTATTCTGAAATCACACGCAAGTGCAAGTTCCATTCCGCCTCCAAAAGCATGTCCGTTGATCTCGGCAATAACAGGCTGCGGCAGTGCTTCAATCGTACTGAAAACCTCACCGATTTTATAAATATTCCGCTTTACCTGCTGTTCAGTCAGCGTCTTTCTTTCCTTCAGATCTGCTCCAACGCTGAACGCTTTATCCCCTGATCCCCGGATTACAACGACCCTGACGTCTGGATTAATTCTTAAAGCTTCAGCTGTCTGTCCAAGCTCAGACAGCATCTGATAATTAAATGCATTCATTGCTTCCGGACGGTTTAAAGTAATTGTTGCAATCCCGTTTTTTTGTTCAAGTTTGATTGTCTCCATGAATGAATCCTCCTCAAAATATGTAAGCACTTTCATTTACATATTGTAGCACTCGTTCACGCTTCCTGCACATTCATATCCGTTTAGTTTTAAGCCCGCGTGGTAAACTGTAATTAGCTGATTGAAGGCATGAGAGAAGGTGTTTGTGACGAAAAAAGTAGCTGCTTACCGCATTTATAAAATTGTAACCATGGCTGTTAAGTTCTTTCTGCAGGTGTATTTTTTCAACCGCAGATACCGCGGCAGATGGGACCCGACAGTAGAAAAGAAATGGTCAGACCTTGCCGGTAAACAGGCGCGGGAATATAAAAAGACTGCATTAAAGCTTGAAGGACTCATGATCAAGGTCGGGCAGTTTCTGTCTACAAGAGCGGATATTATGCCCAGGTCCTTTATTATTGAGCTTGAAGGACTGACTGACCGCGTACCACCGGTTCCATGGGATAAAGCGAAAAAAGTGATTGAAGATGAATGGAACACAGCCTACGGTGAGATGGTCCACAAAATTTCAGAAAAGCCTGTAGCTTCAGCCTCTATCGGAGACGTTTACCACGCATGGCTACATAACGGTGATTCTGTTGCAATTAAAGTTCAGCGGCCGGGTATTGATTACATTATCCGCACAGATTTTAAAGCGATGAAAATTGTGATCTGGCTTGCTAAGAAATTTACAAAGTTCGGTAAGCAGGCGGACCTTAACGCACTGTATAGTGAAATGGTCAATGTCATTGGTGATGAGCTGAACTTTAAGAAAGAGCTGCAAAACGGGGTAGCTTTCGGTGAGCGCTTCAAAGACACTGAAGGCGTGATCGTCCCAAGATACTATGAAGAATACACAACCCGCCGCGTGCTTGTGATGGAATGGATTGAAGGATCTAAAATTACTGATCTCTCCTTTCTTGATAAGCACGAACTGAATCGTGAAGACCTGGCGGAGAGATTGCTTCTGTTATTTGTAGATCAACTGTTAAATGAAGGCATGTTTCATGCGGATCCGCACGGCGGCAATATTCTGATCAAGTCTGACGGCACCATTGTACTGATTGACTTCGGAATGGTAGGTGTCATTCGTAAAAATGATGCTGAAGCTGTACAGCGTGCTGTTGAAGGCGTCATCTTTGAACGGTACGGCGAAGTTGTCAGTGCCCTTGAAGATATGAAGTTTCTTCTGCCTTCAGCAGATAAAAATATTCTTGAAGAGATTGTCGAACGCGTCGTAGCTGTCTACAAAAGTGGTGACTGGCAGGACGGGGAAAGCCTGATGATGGAAAAGCTGCTTGAAGACGTGCAGGATATCGTCAGAACCCAGCCGATCCAGCTGCCAACTGAATTCGCATTCTTCGGCAGAGCGCTCTCCACTTTTACAGGCGTCATTTATACAATCTATCCTGAAGCTGACTTTATTGAAATGGCACGCCCAACGATTGTCCGCTGGGCGACTGAGCGCGGAGGAGAAGGCAATATTGGACAAACAGTGCTGAGAACAATTCAGCCCTATCTGTCCGCTCCTTCAAAATTACTTGATGCACTTGAAGAACCGAAACGCTACAGAAGATCAATGGAAGCATACCGCAAAAAAGACAGCCGGATGAAGGACCTCGCAGGGAGACGGCGTGAAACAGTCTATTTCACACTGATCCCATTCACTGCCCTTCACGGCGCAGTCTTCCTTGAGGAATGGCTGATTGCAGGCGGTGCAGGATTACTCACTTTATTCGGTCTGATCCGGGTAAGCGCATTATCCAAAAAAATTCAAAATGACTATGAGGAGTGAATGGCATGATGGAAGAACCAAAAGTTGAACGTGAACGCAAAGGCGCAAAAGGACCTTTTGAGGCTAAGCTTGAAGGACTTGAAGACGGCTATAGAGTGACAGTGCGCGGGAATAAAGAAAAAATCCAGCAGCAGCGCCAGGTTAAGCTTTCATTCATTGAGTTTTTGAGAAAAGCGGATGTTGCCGGTTATCCGATTCTGTTTCCTTTTAATTTGATTTTGAGATTTTTTGCTGGGTATAAGAAGCCGAATATGTAGGATCATGAAAAACCACTCCAGACTGATCGCTGGAGTGGTTTTTTATTTGATCCGTTTTTCTTTTGATTGGATTTGAGGTCATACCGGGCATATTTCGGGTCACGTTGGGGAAATCTCAGGTCACGTGTGCTTTTTTTCAGGTCACGTGTTTCTGACCGCTGATATCTGCGGTCAGCTTACAGATATTTCGGGTCACGCCCGGAAATTTTCCGGTCACACCCAACGATTTTCCGGTCACATCCCCTCTCCCCCCATTTCCCGAAAAATGCTAACCTGCTATGACTGCTTCACCTGATCACGCAATGCTCTTCTCAAAATTTTACCTGTCGTATTCTTAGGTAACTCTTCAATGAATTCAACCACTGTCGGCACCTTATACTTGGCTAGTTTTTCAGCACAGAACGAGAGCAGATCATCCTTCGTAACGGACTGATCTTTCAGCACGACGTATGCATGAACGGCTTCGCCGAAGTTTGGATCCGGTACACCGACAACAGCCGCCTCAACAACAGCGGGGTGCGTGTAAAGAACTTCTTCCACTTCACGCGGGTAGACATTATATCCGCCGACAATCACCATATCCTTTTTACGGTCAACGATATAGAAGTAGCCTTCTTCATCCTGCTTAGCAAGGTCACCTGTATACAACCAGCCGTCGCGGATTGTCACTTCAGTTTCTTCAGGCATCTTGTAATACCCCTTCATTACATTCGGTCCCTTAACGATTAGCTCACCTACTTCACCAACCGGTACTTCCTCACCCAGTTCGTTGACGACTTTATTTTCAACGTTTGTAATCGTTGTGCCGATCGAGCCGGCTTTACGGTCACGGTCAAGCGGATTGAAGCAAGTTACAGGTGAAGCTTCTGAGAGACCATAACCCTCTGAAACTCTTACATTGAACTTGTTTTCAAAGTTTTCGAGCAGTGCAACAGGCATTGAAGCTCCACCTGAGATGCACAGACGCACACTTTTGAAGCTGCTACCGTCTGCTTCAGGATACTGAAGCAGGAAATTATACATCGTCGGCACGCCTGCAAAAACAGTTGCCTTGTATTTTTCCACAACATCAAATACATCCTTCGGGCTGAATCTCGGAACAATGAGCATCGTTCCACCGTTGATCAGCGGTGCATTCAAAACAACTGTCAGTGCGAACACATGGAACATCGGAAGCGTTGTAACGACGCGGTCATCCTTTGTAATATCAAGGTATTCAGCTACATCTTTCGCGTTTGAATAAACGTTTTTATGCGAAAGCATAGCACCTTTTGGTTTCCCGGTTGTACCTGACGTATAAAGAATAATGGCAGTATCATCTTCATTTAATTCAGGCCCTTTGAATACAGGCTGCTGTGTACCGATTGCCTGTGTAAATGCGATGACCTTCCCTTTCACTTCTTCCGGCAGTGCTTCAAGCTTTTCAGCTGTCCCCTGCTCTGTTTCACACACAACATAATGAGCAACTGAAGGCAGTGCAGCATGTGCTTTTTCAATTAGCGGCAGCAGCAGATCAAGTGCGACAATTGCTTTGACGTCCCCATCACGAATGATATAAGCAATCTCATCCGGCGTGTAAATCGGATTAATCGGGATCACTGTAGCACCTGTTCTGAGCGCAGCATACATCGCGATCACAAAATGCGGTGAATTTCCAAGTAATAATCCAACGTGGTCCCCTTTTTTGATGCCAATACTGTCGAAGTAATTCGCCATTTTATTTACAGCACCGTTGAGTTCAGCGTATGTAGCTGACTGATCTAAAAAATGATAGGCAGTCTTACCGGCAAACTGCTCAGCAGCTTCCTGTAAACGATTTGATAAATTCAACCAATCCATCCCCTTTTACGTTTGGTTAGCTATCCGCTGTCTTGTGAATGAACAGTCATTCATTAAAATTCACAAAGAAGCGAATATTCACACTAATTATAACGGAGTAAAGTGATGTAATCAAGATAACGCTTTCATTGTAAAAAAATAAAAGACTGGACAATGACCCAGTCTTTTAATTCAAGCTTAGTATAATAAATCAATAAACTCTTCGCGATCCACATTTCCGAAGTAATGCTTCAGATCAACGTCTTCAAGTGCCTTATCAATCTCTGCGCGCTCATAGCGTGTGCCAATTAACTTATGTTCAACTTCGCTGACATCGCCTACACCGAAGAAGTCACCGTAGATTTTGCAGTTTTCGATGCTGCCTTTTTCTACGTCAAGGCGCACGTCAATGCTGCCGACAGGGAATCGGTGTGAGTGCTGAAGATTAAATTTCGGTGATTTTCCGAAATTCCACTCCCACTGCTGATAGCGCTGTTCAGACAGTTCATGTATGTTTTTCCAGTCCTCTTCTGTCAGCACATACTCCTTAATTTCTTCTTCACTTCCGAAAATATGACGCAAAATGAGCTGCTTGAACTCTTCAATTGTTACTTTTTCTTCAAGGAATTCAGAAATATTTGCAACGCGGCTTCGGATTGATTTAATTCCTTTTGATTCAATCTTATCTTTTCTGACTTTGAGTGATGATACGACGTTATCGATCTCTGAATCAAACATAAGCGTGCCGTGGCTGAACATTCTTCCTTTAGTAGAGAACTGGGCATTACCTGAGATTTTTCTTTCCCCTACAAGCAGGTCATTTCTTCCTTTCAGTTCTGCAGGAACACCTATCTGCTTTAGTGCGTCTACAACAGGCTCAGTGAACTTTTGGAAGTTATGAAAGCTCTCACCGTCATCTTTTGTGATAAAGCTGAAGTTCAGGTTGCCAAGGTCGTGATAAACAGCGCCTCCACCTGAGAGTCTGCGAACGACCTGGATATTATTTTTCTCAACGTAGTCTGTATTAATTTCTTCAATCGTATTCTGGTTTTTACCTATAATAATTGAAGGTTTATTAATATAGAAGAGCAGATACGATTCCTCTTCAACGTTTAGATTCTTTAACGCATATTCTTCAATTGCAAGGTTAATCTTCGGATCAGTAATGCCTTTATTATCGATAAATAACATGTGATGTTCCTCCTTGATATGTAATAGTCAGACCTGATGATGCCAGCAGTGTTTCTCCACTATATATTTCCTGTGCTTCTGTTATGAGCTGATTCAGATCACCAAAATGCGGCAGGTGACTCAGAATCAGTGTTTTCACGCCCGCTTCATGTGCGATTGCAGCAGCCTCAGTACTTGTCATATGGCCTGCGCCTGATGCATCCATTCCTTTATAAAAGTTGGACTCTGCAATCAGCAGGTCAGCATCTTTGGCAAAAGGAATAAATGACTCCTGATAAGCAGAATCTGCTGTAAATACCATCGTACCCGACTGACTCTCTATACGTACAGCATAACACGGGACCGGATGGGTTGTTTTTAAAAAGGTAATTGTAAAAGGACCCACTTCAAGCGGCTTGTCAGGATCATATGCTACACTGCTCATCTGCTCTTTATAAGCAAGCATGTCAAATCCCTGCTCATCCTCACGATGTCCATATGCTGTCACATGTAAATCTTTATTTTGCAAAAAGTGCTGAATCAGCAGTGCATGGTGTAATACGCCGATATCAGCTGTGTGATCAGCGTGATAATGTGTGATCAGCATAGCATCTAAGTCTTCCGGTGAAATGTACCGCTGAAGCTGTGCTAGTACACCACTTCCACAATCAAGTAACAGCTTGAAATTGTCCTCTTCAATTAAATAACCTGTACTTGCCTCTCCAGCAGCCGGATAGCCTCCCCAAAATCCCACAACGGTTACCTGCATGATAAAAGCCTCCTCTTAAGCGTTTTCTACCTCTTACTATACTTCAAAAAAAATTTCTTTTCACTTATCTTCTTTTTTTCAGAATATTCCTTGACTTTCATTCTACTGTTATAATACAATACATTTAACAACAAATTAGTACTAGTACAAAACAAAAAAGAGAGGCTGATGATCATGCTTGAAAACGTAATGGAATTCTTCAGAAACCTGCCGCCTAAGAAATGTGCATCTTGTGGAGAACATATGGAAGAGCAGGCTGAAGCTTATACAACTGTCTGCAGTAAGTGTGCAGGAACACAATAAAAAAAGCGCCAATTGGCGCTTTTTTTATTGTGCAATATAATTCAGTGCCTTATATGCTGCGGCTTCACCCTGATCAATACAGTCAGGCAGTCCAATGCCGTCATAAGATGCGCCGGCTAGATAGACACCAGGATAATCTTTTTCAAGCTTTGCTCTGACATCAGCCATTCTTTCCCTGTGACCGACAGTATACTGTGGCATTGCTTTTTTCCAGCGGGTTACAATGGTGAAATCAGGCTTGCTATTTACTTTAATGATTTTATTTAAATCATCGATGACGATCTTTTCAATCTGATCATCTGACAGATCAACGACCGTCTCATCACCTGCACGTCCTACGTAGCATCTGAGCAGCACTTTCCCTTCAGGCACTGTATGCGGCCACTTTCTGTGAGTCCAGGTGCATGCTGTAATCGTATAATCACTATTTCTTGATACTACAAAGCCTGTGCCATCAAGGATATCCTCTACATCACCTTTATCAAAAGCCATTGCAACTGTTGCAACAGAGGTGGCAGGGACTTCTTCAATTTCACTCAGCATGCCATCCTCACCAAACACTTCACCTGCTGTGAAATGAGGGACAGTGAAAATGACTGAATCAGCTTCAATGACCTCTCCGCTATTTAAAGACAGCTGATATTTATCATCTTTACTGATCGACTCTACTCTTGTGCCTTTTAAGATTTCACAGTCATTCAGCAGTGACTCAATCTTTTCAACGAGGGATTCAAGACCCGTGGACAATGTTAAAAACATACTCTGCTTTTTCGCACCAGGCTTTCTTCTCGCAGCAGGAGAAGTCTTTTTCATCCCGGCGATCAGACTTCTGTGATCCTGTTCAAGCTTTCCATACTGAGGAAAAGTGGATTGCAGACTGATCTGATCAATATCTCCGGCATAAATACCTGATAATAAAGGTTCAATCAGATTCTCTACAACTTCATTTCCGAGTCTTCTTCTGAAAAATGTTCCAAGAGACTGGTCCTGCTCGTGGTTCGACTTGGGCAGTACAAAGTCACCGGCTGCCCGCAGCTTTCCAGTCAGTGAGATTAAATCTGTGATCAGAAAAGGCCTGATTTGAGTCGGGATGCCCATGATGGCTCCGCCAGGCATTGGATGCAGCTTATCATTGACTAAGATAAATGCCTGCCCTGTTGCATTCGGAACCAGCTTGTGATCAAGTCCGACATCTTTGATCAGCCGTCCCATGCTTACTTTCCGCTCAAGGAAGGAATCCGGACCACGCTCGATGACAAACCCATCCTGTACGACTGTCTGAATTTTACCGCCAAGGCGGTGATTGGATTCTATAATCGTAATGCTTGCGTCCAGCTGCTCATTATTAATTTTTTCCTGTGCCCGGTATGCTGCGGCAAGACCCGTGATCCCGCCGCCAACAATGACAATTTTCCGCTTTGACTGTGTCACAGTAATCATCACTTTCTGTAAACTGGATTTTCAATAAAATCGAATATAAATTAACCTAATGTCTTCATTACTTTGTCAACCATCGCATCAATAAACAGCGGCTGTGTATTCGGCATTTCAGGACGGAAGTAGTCTGCACCGATCTCATCTGTTACAACTTTACACTCATAGTCGTTATCATAAAGCACTTCTAAGTGGTCTGATACGAAACCTACTGGAGTATAGACGAATGCAGTGTAGCCATGCTCTTCATGAAGGTCTTTTGTCAGATCCTGAACGTCAGGTCCGATCCACGGATCAGGTGTATTCCCTTCACTCTGCCAGCCGATTTCATAGTTTTTAACGCCTGCCTGCTCTGCAATCAGATCTGCTGTTTCCTTCAGCTGATCAGGATACGGATCGCCGCCTGCAAGAATTTTTTCAGGCAAGCTGTGTGCTGACACAATCAGCACTGCTTTTTCACGCTGCTCATCTGTCATGCTGTCAAATGTGTCTTTTACTTTTTCAGACCAGTACTGAATAAATTTCGGCTCATCGTACCAGCTCTCAATAGAAGTAATGGATGGTCCGCCGATTTCTTCAGAGCGGTCTTTTGCACGCTTGTTGTAAGACTTTACGCTGTAAGATGAAAAGTGTGGTGCAAGAACGATTGATACTGCTTCTTCAACACCGTCTTTTTTCATTTCATCCACTGCATCTTCTACAAAAGGTTCAATATGTTTCAGACCAAGGTACATGACAAACTCAATGTCATCCTGCACTTCGTTTAAGCGCGCAGTGAGTGCATTTGCCTGTTCTTCTGTGATACGGGCAAGCGGTGAGATTCCGCCGATTGCATTGTACCGGTCTCTTAAGTCTTCAAGTAATTCTTCAGATGGCTTTCTGCCTCTTCTGATATGTGTGTAATAACGCTCAAGATCGTCCTCTGAATATGGCGTACCGTAAGCCATTACTAGAAGTCCCATTTTTTTCTTTGACATGTCTATTCCACCTCATTAGCAAAATTTGTGCTTCTCTACAGTTGTAGCAAACAAACCCTTAAGCTTTCCATTGATCTGCTTTTTAAATGTGTTAGCGGGCAGTATATTCCTGAACGAATGCTGTCAGCTTTTTCAGCGTGTCAGGCTGTACCTCAGGGAAAACACCGTGACCAAGATTGAAAATGTGTCCGGGATGCTTCATGCCTGCATCTAAAATCGGTTTTACATGTTTTTCAATGATGTCCCAGTCACAAAGTAATAGTGACGGGTCAAGGTTCCCCTGTACGGTTTTCGTTACGCCTTTTTCACGTGCTTCTTCAATCGACAGTCTCCAGTCAAGACCAACAACATCTAGCGGCAGGTCATTCCAGTCTTTTGCAAGATGCGCTGCCCCAACGCCGTGCATAATCAGTGGTATATTAAGCTCTTTTAGTGCTGCAAAGATTTTTTCCATATGCGGCTTAATGTATGTGCGGTAGTCCTGAACGTTCAGCGTTCCTACCCAGGAATCGAACATCTGAATCGTACCCGCTCCTGCTTTCACCTGTGCAGTTGTGTAACGGATTGTCATCTCAGCAAGCTTGTCCATCAATGCATGCCAGGCATTTGTTTCCTGATACATAAACGCCTTAGTCTTATGATAATTTCTTGATGGTCCACCTTCGATCATATAGCTCGCCAGTGTAAATGGCGCTCCGCCAAAGCCGATCAGCGGTACATTCAGCTGTTCAGTTGTCAGTAATTTAATCGTATCAAGAACGTAAGGAACGTCCTCTTCCGGCTCAATCATGCCGAGCTTTTCAATATCCTGTACAGATTTAATCGGGTTATGAATGACAGGTCCGATACCTGACTTAATTTCAACATCCACGCCAATTGCAGGAAGCGGCGTCATAATGTCTTTATAAAGAACCGCTGCATCCACACCGTAGTTTTCGACCGGAAGTCTGGTCACATATGCGCAAAGCTCAGGCTGGTGAGTGATTTCAAATAAAGAGTATTTCTCTTTTATCGCGCGGTACTCAGGCTGCGAGCGGCCCGCCTGCCTCATATACCAGACAGGTGTGTGCGAGACTGCCTCTCCTCTTGCTGCCTTTAAAAATGTATCATTAAATGAACTCATAACGAGTATAATCCACCTTTCAAATGTGCTAGTTAATTGACAGAAATCTGTTAATTTTTCTACGCTCTTATTATCCGTTTTTAACTATAGCCCTTTTCTATATCAGTGTATACCAGACACCGGTAAATGTCATAAAATCTCCTCTTTTCTCACGCAGGAAAAGACTTTGAAGTGGTTAACCGGGTTGAAAAAGGGTATAAATAGAATTGTAGCCAGCGTAAGAGAAACATTGATTTTATTTTAAGGACTAATGACCCGAGGAGGAATTGTGATGAAAAACATTTATATGACTTTTGGGACGCCTGAGTTTTTACATAAGTTCCAGGAGGAGAACCCGAACGAAACAATGGTTCAGATGCTTGGCGAGGATACTGCGCTGTTAGTGCATGAAACTGATGGAGATACATTGTTCAACAGCCCGAGAAAATATGAAGTGTTTTCTGAATCCGGCCAGCTGACTGAAAACGGCTTTTTCGTCTTTAACAATATCCCTGTATCAGACGAAGGACGGCCTGTATTCGAGCACCGCTTCAAAAACCGTGCAGGACTGATTGAAGAAGAGCCCGGCTTTATCGCAATCCGCGTATTAAGACCGGTTGATTCAGACACATACGTTGTGCTGACTCAGTGGGAAGACGAAAAGTCATTCAAAGACTGGCAGACCTCACAGTCATACAACAAAGCCCATGCAAAACGCGGTACATCAGAAGGCCTTGATCATCAAAAATCAATCTTCCCGCGTTCATCATTTGTGACGAAATATGTGGGACAGACAGAGCAGTAATTGAGAAGATCACGCTTGTTTTTGAGCGTGATTTTTTTGTTTTTTAAAAGCGGCACGGCGGGGACGGAGTTGTGTGTGTCATTTTTAGAATCATTCTAAAAGTGAACCACTTAACTCCGTCCCCACCGTGCCGCCTAACCTCCCTACTTCCCCCGCAACAATCCATTCCGGTTCGCATAAATCGCCGCCTGCGTGCGATCGCTGATTTCAAGCTTGCTGAGTACGTTACTAACGTGCGTTTTGACTGTTTTGATTCCTATGTATAGTTCATCTGCAATTTCCTGATTGGTCAGTCCGTCACCGAGACATTTGAGTACATCCATTTCTCTTTCAGTAAGATCCTCATGAAGGACTCTTTCTTTTGTTCTGAAACGGTTCATCAGCTTGCTTGCTACCTGTTGTTCGATGACTGATTCTCCTTTTGACGCTTTGTAGACGGTATCAAGGATTTGAGAAGCTGAAGAGGTTTTAAGTATATAGCTATGGGCACCTGCTTCAAGTGCCGGGAATACCTGTTCATCGTCATAGTAGCTTGTCAGGATGATAATCTTTGTATCAGGCAGGAAGCTCAGAATATCTTTTGTTGCATCAATGCCTGTGCCACCTTCCATCAGAAGATCCATTAAGATCACGTCCGGCTTAGTCTGTTCTGCTAGAACGGCAGCTTCTTTCCCGTTGATTGCTTCACCGACGAATTCAATACCGGGTTCAGTCAGTAAATATGATTTAATCCCGAGCCTGACCATTTCATGATCATCTACGATCATAACCTTTACTTTCGTCACATTACTCTCCTCCTTCCATGATCGGAATTCTGATTGTGATATAAGTGCCTTCGCCTGACTTTGAGCGGATTTCAAATTGACCGCCTATTTCTTCACAGCGTTCTTTCATCGTCTGCAGTCCGTAAGAGGTCCACTTTTTATCCGTTACGTCAAAGCCGTCTCCGTTATCACCGACAAAAAGATAAAAGGAGGATCCTTTTACTTCAGTTCTGATCGTGATTTCGGTTGCGTTCGCGTGTCTGAGGATATTAGACACTGCCTCCTGTACAACTCTGAAAAGGTGTTCGTCTGCACTTTCATGGATTTTTTCCATCTGATCAAGCTGCATTGAAAAGGTAATGGGTGTTTTTTGCTCAAGCTCATAGGCCAGCTTTTCAAGTCCTGTGGATAAGGACTCTCCTTTTAAGTCCACTGGTCTCAGATGCAGCAAAAGTGCTCTCATTTCACCCTGGGCCTTCTCGGCAATTTCTGCAGCCTGACGGACAAGCTTACCTGCATCCTCCTGGTTCGCATCAAGCATTCTGACCGATGCGGAGGAGAGCATATTTAAAGCAAACAATTGCTGACTGACAGAATCATGAAGATCACGCGCGAGACGTTGACGCTCTTCAATGATTGCAGCCTGCTGAGCCTGTTTTTCAAGGTTGAGCCGCTCACTTGAGATCCGCTGTAAGGATTTCGTTTGTTCATTTATATTAATTGATAGTTCATTTAACGCCTCTTCAAGTGTTGAGAGGTCATCCATTTCTTCAATTTCCATTGTTTCACCGGCTTTCCCGGATGAAAGTCTGGCAACAAAAGCCGTCATTCCATGAATACGCTGACGCATAATTTTGCCTGAGCGGATGCCGATATAGATCGACATTGCAAAAAAGATGGCTGATGTCATGCCAACTACGCCAAGTGAAGCAGCAGTATTCAAAAATGGATCCGGCGAGAGAAATATATATAGTTGCAGAATAGTAAATAACAAAATGGCGCCATAGACGGTGAATCTGAGATATTGCAGAATGAACCAGTGATTAAGACTCGCTACTCTGATCATGACTCCTCCTCAAATCCTGTCAATTCTGATGGATCCGACATTGACATCCAGGATGATCTTTACTTTTTTCGGCGCTGTATCATAATCATCTGAACGAAATCTGAGTGTTCTTGCCTGAGCGCCATCTGTCCGGTCGTTAAAAAGCACGTTTTCACCGACAGCAACATTTGACGTAATCTCAACGCTCAGTTCCTCAGGGACAGTCATTTTGATATTGCCGATCCTGA
Source organism: Jeotgalibacillus malaysiensis (assembly GCA_000818095.1). Classification (NCBI taxonomy): domain Bacteria; kingdom Bacillati; phylum Bacillota; class Bacilli; order Caryophanales; family Caryophanaceae; genus Jeotgalibacillus; species Jeotgalibacillus malaysiensis. The sequence continues at coordinate 1,232,944 of CP009416.1, read as the reverse complement.
CTGACACATCAAGCATCGTTTCACCTTCAGAAATATAAGCTTTTTTTAAATTGAAAACATAATTTCCGACTGACTTGTTAAGCTTCATGTTTTCTAGGGCCCAGTTTTCTGACGTAAATGCCTCGTTACCAATGCTCATTGCATGCTTAATATGAGATTTATGTTCATGCCCGCCTGATTTTTCACGGTATGTTTCTTTCGGATTCACTTCTTTTCTTCCACCGACCTTTGGCTCGCCGTAGCTGAAGTGAATGGAAGTTCTTTTAGTGATCAGCGAAATCGCAAACCCGATCAAAAGCAGCGGCCACAGACGCCAGATATCCCCATAGCCAAATGCGATATCTTCTGAAAAGAATGCGGCTGTTAACAGTCCGCCATATACCGTAAAAATCAGCCCGCTTAAGATCCCTCTTCTTTTTGAAAAGAATTTAATGAGCTGAGCGATTCCAATGATCAATAAGATTATAGGAATGATCAGCCCTGAAGCTGAACCTTTGAGCTGCAGTAAACCAAGATTAATCATCAAAAGCAGAAGACCGAATACGAGCAGAAAGCTTGCGCAGCCCCACTGCTTTTTATTTACTCCTTCCATCCCATCTCAACCTTTCTGTCAGGCGCTTTTATTTTAGCATTGTTAAAAGTGGCTGATAATTGTAGCTCCAGGGGGACGCTTTCCGCAGGGGGTGCGATGAGCCTCCTTACGATACAATCATCAGCTGTGCAAAAATAACACAAGACATTAACATAGCTTTATTTTAAATGGTCTGCCTGCTCTCTTGAAGCTTCAGAGGAAGGAGTCTTTCTCAGTCTTCAGGCGGAGGTGCGTCTTTTCATCAGGTATTCATATACAACCAGGCACAAAATGGCGTACGTATAGCCAAGCAACCAGCCGCCGATTACGTCTGTAAAATAATGTGCTCCGTCCGGCAGCCTGCTAAGCCCTGCAAGAATGGAAATCAGCACTCCGACTGCAAGCATCAATGCCTGCCCGGCAGCATCCCCTGACTTTTCAGTAATAAGATAAATAATCACAATCGCAGCGATCATACTTACCATTGCATGACCACTCGGAAAGCTGAAGCTCTCTTCAGCTCCGTCAGGCCGTGGTCGTTCAGTGAGCACTTTTATCAGCTTGTTGAGATAATTCCCGCCGCCGACTGCAAGCAGTACAATCATCATGCCAAGATAATGATTCCGTCTGAACCAGAGATAAAGTACTGCTGCGATACTAGCTGTCGCTAAAAACCATTCTCCTCCAAGAAATCCGAAAAATAATAAAAAGTCCAGTCCATCAAAAAAGTCAGCACCGAACTGATCAATGCCGCTCAATCCGTCATCCAGATTTATCACTAATAATACGACTGCTGCAAATGTTACAGCTGCCAGTGGATAAAACCATTTTTTCACGGTATTCCCCTCCTCCCTGCCTACTACCATTATATAGTATTGAATGAGTCGTCAAAAGAGTGAAAAAATTCGGGTCCCGTGATATACTGAGTCATCATTAAATGGTTTTATTCTGAAAGGAGCATACATATGAATGAAAAACTTTTTTCCTTACTAGATTCCTATTATGACGATATGGTTGCACTCCGCAGGCATCTTCACCAGCACCCGGAGCTTTCTTTTGAAGAAAAAGAAACACCTGCTTTAATTGAGGCTTTTTATAAGGACCTTGGCGTTGAAGTGAAAACCGGTGTTGGCGGTAACGGGGTAACGGCTGTTATTAAAGGTGGAAAGCCGGGTAAAACGGTCGCTTTACGTGCTGATTTTGATGCACTCCCAATCGAGGATGAAAAGGATGTTCCTTATAAATCCAAAATCTCAGGAAAAATGCATGCATGCGGTCATGATGGTCACACAGCAACGCTTCTTCATCTGGCAAAAGCGCTTCATCTTATGAAGGAAGAATTGCCGGGTACTTACGTGATGATCCATCAGCATGCAGAAGAATATGCGCCGGGCGGGGCAATCAGCATGATTGAAGATGGCTGTCTGGATGGTGTGGATGCAGTATTTGGCACGCACCTGTGGGTAACCGGCGAGCTTGGTGATATTGAATACCGCACAGGCCCGATTATGGCAGCAGCCGACCGGTTTGAAATCAAGATTCAGGGCGCAGGCGGTCATGGTGCTCAGCCGCATAAAACAAAAGACGCAGTCGTAGCAGGCTCGCAGCTTGTTACTTCACTTCAACAGATTGCAGCGAGACGCGTGAATCCTGTTGAATCAGCTGTTGTTTCGGTCGGTTCATTTGTCGCAGAAAATGCGTTCAACGTCATTGCCGACTCTGCCAAGCTGATCGGTACAGCAAGAACATTTGCCCCTGAAGTACGTGATCTTGTCGAAAAAGAAATTGGACGGATTACAGAAGGGACATGCATTTCAACTGACTGTACGTATGAATATGATTACATCAGAGGATACCCTGCTGTTGTGAATCATGAAAAGGAAACGGATTATCTTGTGCGGGTTGTAAATGACATGCCTGGTGTGACGGCTGTTGAAAGTGAAATGCAGATGGGCGGCGAGGATTTTGCTTATTATCTTGAACACAGACCAGGTACATTCTTCTTTACAGGAGCCAAGCCTGAAGGTGTAGATGTTCCTTATCCACACCATCATCCGAAATTCGATCTAAACGAAAAAGCAATGCTGATTGCAGCTAAAACTTTAGGTGCGGCTGCGATTAAATATCATAATGAAAATTAAGTCATAAGAAAAGCTGCTCGCATGTGAGCAGCTTTTCTCTATTTAATATGGTGCTTTTTAATCTGGGCAGGTACATACATGGATACAAACACAATGACAAATGCCACTGATGCTGCGGCAGTGATTGCACCACTGTATAGGTCCAGCTGAACAAGATTGATCACTGTAAAAATCATTGCCTGCACAATTAAAATTTTCATTAGAAGCTTCTTAAAGGAATCATGTCGCAGCCTGCTGTTCACCGGATAAAGATCCGGCCAGATTTTTAGCTCGTGCTTTTTCAGCAGAGGAATCAGCTGGAACCCTGTCAGGTAAAGAAATAACAGTGCTGTAATTACCTTCAGCCAGAGATTGTCCGCTCCTCCGATAATCACACCTGCAATAATCGTCAGCCTCACCCATAACCCGAAGTATTCATCTGACCGTAAAAACGTTCTGGTATACAGATAGCTGTATGTACTGCCAGGATTCAGTTCGGGTGTCTTCAGGAATGGATCCATCCATTTTCTGCGTTTCGCCTGTCCTTTTAAATGCGGGACGTCAGTGAATAGATTAGCAAAGCGGTAAAAACGGTGCAGCCTCGCATTTTCAAGATCGATCAGTAATTCCCACTTCAATGATTTTTCCCTTGTCAGAAGCATAAATGCAATCAGGTAACCCGCAAGCAATACTGCGATAACAATGGATAGAAAAGCAGGGACGTCAGCAAATACAGTCCAGAGGAAGGTAATATTCAGAATACCTCTGACAGCCAGATCTGTATAATGACTCGATGGCTCCTGATATCTAAGCATGGTCCATCTCATGATCAGGTTCCATACTTTTAGAACCAGGACAATGCCTAACAGCCAGACAAAATCCGAAAACGCAGCACCGGTTGTCTGCACGTATAATGGCATTGCAGCAGCCAGCAGAACGAGGACAATATAAGATTGAAAAAAGAAGCTTGATACTAAGGCATTTACAAAATACCGTTTCATTTGTCCTTCAAGCGGTGTCAGATACACTTTGTCAGGCTCCTGCAGATACGTATAAACGGGACTCATCGTCACAGCAAGGCCAAGAACAGCAGCAATTAAGATTCCTGATGGAAAGGTCTCATCAAGCGTCATGACCCAGTTGCTGTATACATATCCCCCACCGCCCACTGCAAAGATCAGCACAAACATCAGATGGCCGTTAAAAATATAGCGCATATACTTTTGAAGTTCTTTTTGATAGTCAGACAGTCTTGCTGACCAGAGATCATGAACGTGTTTCATTGGACTCTTCCTTTGTCAGCTGGATATAAATATCATCAAGTGTAGCTTCAGGCATGCTGAATTCACTTCTGAGTGTTTCAAGTGACCCGCGCGCACGAATTTCTCCTTCATGCAGAATAATAAATGAATCACAGTAACGCTCCGCTGTTGCAAGAATATGAGTGGACATTAAAATTCCTGCCCCACCCGCCTTCATTTCCTCCATCAGATCGAGAAGCGACTGAATAGCAAGCGGATCAAGCCCGACAAAAGGTTCATCAATAATATACAGGCTCGGGTTAATTAAAAAAGCACACATAATCATAACCTTCTGCTTCATCCCTTTTGAAAAATGAGCCGGGAACCACTTCATCTTGCCTTCCATCCGGAATTTCTTCAAAAGCTCAGGCACTCTTTGCTCATATTCTTTTTCAGACACACCGTATGCCATCGCTGTCATTCTCAGGTGCTCTTCAAGCGTAAGTTCATCATACAGAATCGGCGCCTCAGGTATATATGAGAACTGCTTTCTGTATTCATCTGCGTTTTGCTTCAGCTGCAGTCCATTAATGGCAACGGACCCTTTATGCGGCTCCATCAGACCGATAATATGTTTGATGGTTGTACTTTTACCCGCTCCGTTCAGACCGATTAAACCGACGATTTTACCGGGTTCCATTTCAAGGCTGATCTCTTTTAACACCGGCCGCCTTGTATATCCACCGGTCAGATCTTTGATTTCTAATAATGACATGAAGTTCTTCCTTTCTATTCAAACAGGTATATTTATTATACTGCTATTAATCATATTTTCAGAGTATAAATGAACAATTGCTGATTTAAACTATGAAAGTCTTTCACAGCTGATCATTTCCGTGGAAGGCGGGGACTCCAGCGGCGGAAAGGGACAGGTGAGACCATACGGCGCAGCCGGAGGGGCTCACCGCCCGGCCGCGGAAAGCTTCCGCCTGGAGCGGAAATGATCAGCCAGTTTCCAGATAGTCATATTCTATATAATGACAGCATTGTAGCATACAACTGTACCTACTATGGTAGAATAAACTTAATTTACTGATGAAAGGATGAAGATTATGAGCGACTGCATTTTCTGTAAGATTATTGACGGTGAAATTCCATCAGCAAAAGTATATGAGGATGAGCATGTCTATGCTTTTCTTGATATCAGTCAGGTAACAAAAGGTCATACGCTTGTCATTCCGAAAACACATAAAAAAGATCTGCATGAACTGACACCTGAAATTGCTGCTAATCTGTTTTCAGTGGTCCCTAAAATTGCCAATGCAATGAAGGATACTTATGACCTTAAGGGTGTAAACCTGCTGAATAACAATGGTGAATTTGCAGGGCAAAGCGTATTTCACTATCATCTTCATATTCTTCCGCGTCACGGTGTGGAAGATGGGTTTAAACCGGTGTGGGAAGTACATACAGACGATTATTCAAATGATGATCGCAGTGAGATGGCAGCTGAGATTGCTGCAAAAATTAATTAGTAGGAAATAAGATTCAGCCGTGTTATAATTATGCTAATTTTCGCTGGCAGTCACGAGGACATGTCAGGAAAAAAATCAGTTTAGCTTAGGAGAGATGAGTTATGAACACAAGAACACTTGTAGCATTAGCACTTTTTGCAGGGATGGGTACAGCATTGCACTTGCTGATTCCAGGGACACTGACAATGAAGCCGGATATGTCATTATTAATGATGTTTCTCGGTATTCTATTATTCCCTGGCGTTAAAAATGTATTGCTGATCGGTCTTGCAACAGGTATTTTATCTGGTCTGACAACAACATTCCCAGGAGGTTTCCTGCCGAATGTGATTGATAAGCCAATTACAGCATTTGCTTTTTACGGAATCATTCTGCTTGCCGGAAAGTTCGCACGTAAGCCTGCCGGCGCCGGCGTCCTTGCAGCAGTTGGTACACTGATCTCAGGAACAATCTTCCTTGGATCTGCTGCACTGCTTGTAGGTCTGCCTGGTCCGATTATGGCACTTGCACTTTCTGCAGTTGTTCCTGCGATTGTTGTAAACGGTCTGTTAATGGCCGTGATGTATCCTGTTGCACAGGCAATCATGAGAAGATCAAACCTGGTCGAATCAGCTGCCTGAGCCTGCTGAGCTGTCCCCTTTCTTTAAGGGGGGCAGCTTTTTTTATGACTTATAAGAAATAAGTTACACACAGCCGTTCTTCAGGTTTATCTCCAAACTAAATAGGTTAAAATACATAGTAGTAACGTGCTGACGCCTGTGATCAATACTCTCTGCAGCCTTTTCCTTCTGGGCGGATATAATGTTCTTTTTACCAAGTTCGCTGTCCAAATCATCAACAGTATCGTAGAGATCAGCATACATATAGTAAGGGTGACCTTCAAAAACACCACGAAAAGATTCCTCCTGTCCGTGAATACTTTGGACAGTTTATGAATTACTATATACAATAAGAATACAAATACAAAAAGGGATGTGGTTGGGATGAATTTCAAACAATTTTCACTTGGCTTAGTTGTCGGATTAGCGGCAGGAGCAGCAGCATCACTTATATCGGCTCCTCAATCAGGTGAAGAACTGCGTGGCACAATTAAAAATACGAAAGATAACTGGCGGGAGCATATGCTCGAACTGCAAATGAACCTTCAAATCGTAAAGGAATCAATCGCAGACGCTTCTAAAGAAAGTAAGGAATCACTCCGCGTTGTAGCGGCAGAGCTGAAGGATTCAATTCAGGCCTGGAAGCGTGAAGCAGACCCTGCAATCAATAATCTTCAGGAAGAGCTTGCTGCCATTCAGTCAACAATGGAAGAATTAGAAAAAACGATTAACCAGGATAGCAAGGAACCTCAGCCTAGCTAATAAAAAACAGCCCGCGGGCTGTTTTTTTATTTTTTTGACTTTGTTAAAGTGGGCTGTTGATTTCCGCTTCAGGGGGACGCTTTCCGCTACAATCACCAGCTGTGCAAAAATAACATTGATCTTTAACATAGCTATTTTTTAAAAAGACCAGACAGAAGCAGTAATAGATAACTGAACTTCAAAAAAAATTATTCTGAAGTATGTGCAACCGTACCTTACCTCGTAAGGGTAAAACAATTTTATTAGAAAATTTAATTAATTCTTGCCTTTCAATCGTTTTACTTTATTGCTATAATGTTTGAAACTGAACTAATATTCCTATTACTCAAAATCTTTTATGAAAGAAGGTGTAGCAATGGATGATCAATTATACTCAATGAAAGAGGCAATGATTTTCAGCCAGCGGATGGCCCAGCTCAGTAAAGCTTTGTGGAAAGCGATCGAGAAAGACTGGCAGAACTGGATTAAGCCATATGACCTGAATATTAACGAACATCATATCCTCTGGATCGCTTATCATTTAAAGGGTGCATCCATTTCAGACGTTGCCAAATTCGGTGTTATGCACGTATCCACAGCCTTTAACTTTTCAAAAAAGCTTGAAGAAAGAGGTTACCTTGAGTTCTCAAAACGTGAGAATGATAAGCGGAATACTTATATCAAGCTGACTGAAGAAGGGGACAATCTCCTGCTTGAGCTAATGGAAAATTATTCTCCTGAGACGCACTCAGTATTTGAAGGTGCCGCTCCGCTCAGACAGATCTATGGAAAGTTTCCTGAGATGATGGATGTTATGGCAATCGTCAAGAACATTTATGGTGATGATTTCATGAAAATCTTCGAAACTTCTTTTAATAATATCGAAACAGAATTTTCAGAGGTTGATGGAAAAATTAAAAAGAGCAGAACGGCTGATCCGGTCAAGCAGATCGCATCACCCTGACCATTGAATCCTGTTATGAAAAAGGGCAACTCTCCCCTTTTTCATAACAGGATTTTGTTTTCGTAAATTAATTATTAATTTTTTCATTTTCCTATTGCAACTTTCTGCAGATGAGAGTAAAGTAACTCTCGTAGTTCTTATAAAATCGTCATGAACGGAGGCGATCATGTTGCATTGCTGGAAATCAATCAATGTTAAGAAACAGTATGGATTTTACCGCATCTTTTTTCTGTCTGCGATTCTGGTCCTGACTGTTTTTTCATTTTTACACGTATCAATACAATTAATTTCCGACCAACCAATGTATGATCAGTATTTTTTATGGTTTGCAATCGGATTTTTCCTAATATACCCGCTTCATAAAGTGTTTCATACACTGCCGCTTGCGGGATTTATAAGCCTGATCCAGTTAAAGACCAGATTTCATTTCTTTTGTGTACCAATAATGTCTGTCAGAGTGAACAAGCCGATTCCTAAGGTGTTTTTTATCATGGCACTTGTTTCACCGTTTTTAATCATTAATGGCGTATTACTTTATGCATCTACGCTATTCCCTGGATATGCGCATTATTTTACGATTTTGACTGCTTATCATACAGGTATTTGTCTTGTGGACTTCCTTTACGCGAGATCACTCTTTAGATCTCCTAAAGGTGCATTTATTGAAGAAGACGACGATGGGTATGAAATACTGGTTCCTGTAAAAGAAACGCAGTATCCCGGTATCTAAAAGGTTATTAATCAGACATATTTAACAGCTCACTCTGTTATTTATGTCTGATTTTTGTTATTGTAGTACTTAGAGACGAGGAGGGGGAACATGGTTTCCGTAATTGGATTATTTATCGCATTTACCGTATTTATTATTTACGCCATTAATCGAATGACTAATAGACTTTGTGAGCAGAAGGAAATTCCGAACGAACGGCAGCCAAAAGTCTTCCGTACGATCAATATTCTGATCCTGATTTTACTTCTGTCTTCATACGTGGAGATTTTGTATACGTAATGATGAACTTAAATATGTAAGCTGATGAAGGTGCCAGGGATGGCATCTTTTTTGTTTGCAGAAAAAGAAAAGCTAATAAGATGATGTAATCGTTTCGCTTCGCTTCAGGCGGATGCTTTCCGCAGGGACGGCGGTGAGCCTCCTCGGCTTCGCCTGTGGGGTCTCACCTGTCCGTCTTATCCTGTCGGAGTCACCGCCTTCTGCTCCGCTACACTAAGATTTCATTCATAAAATTGGTGATTAATTAATTTTCTACGATTACCTACGCTTTTCTTCTTGTCCAGCTTCGGGCGCTAGCTCCTAGGGGCATAAGCCGCCCATCGATAAACGGGAAAGTTCACCCGTTTTTCGCTGTTCGTCTTATTCCCGTTGGAGCTGAACAAGCGCCCTACGCTTTTCCTCTTTGTCTAGCTTCGGTTCGCAGGGGCTAGCATGTTTCCTTCAGCTCTGTCCGATAAGTCAACATCGGCTCACTCCGTTCACCGTGTTTCCTTTATCTCCGACGCTTCAGTCCAACATGTACGCCCCTAAACGCATACCTACGCTTTTCTTAGAACCATGCGCTGCCGATGATGATGAGGAGGATGAATATGAATAGGACGACTAGTAGAGCAAATCCTCCATTGTAACCTTTGTCGTGTCCGTGAGACATGTTGATGTCCCCCTTTCTATTGAGAAATTTTTAATACAGCCAGGCTGCGCCAACAATGACAAGGAGGATGAACAGGACTACGATCAACGCGAATCCTCCGCCTTTACCACATGACATGGAGACCCCTCCTTTCTTATGTATGGTATTCAAAACATTTTTAAAAGGGATGGGCTGGACGCTTATCTTTTGTAAAAATGGAATGATTGTGAAAACGATACTAAGGTAGAGTGAAATATGTTATAGTATGCTTTGTAGATTTTTACACCATAGAGAGATTGTGAGGAGAGGAAATACATGAAAAAGTGGATTGCAGCAGCTTCCTTAACACTTAGTGTGACAGCACTGGCAGCATGCAGTGATGAAGAAGCGAGCGAAGTAGTCGTATCAACAAATGCCGGGGATATTACAAAGGAAGAATTATATCAGGAAATGAAGACGACTGTTGGGGAGCAGGCGCTTCAAATGATGGTATTAGAACAGATTCTTCAGGATAAGTATGAAGTATCTGAAGAAGAAGTCGATGCCGAACTCGAAGCAATGAAAGAACAATACGGTGGCCAGGAACAATTTGATATGATCCTGTCACAGCAGGGCTACACTGAAGACACATTCCGTGACACAATCAGACTGAACCGCCTTCAGGAAAAAGCTTTAATCGAAGATATTGAAGTAACTGAAGAAGAAGTTCAGGAAAAATATGATCAGATGCAAAAAGAAGTAAATGCAAGACACATTCTTGTGCAAGATGAAGAAACTGCGCTTGATGTAAAACAGCAGCTTGAAGACGGTGCTGACTTCGCTGAGCTTGCTCGTGAAGTATCAACAGAACCTGCTGCGCAGGAAACTGGCGGCGAGCTTGGATTCTTCAGCGCAGGCGATATGGATCCTGCATTTGAAGATGCTGCATTCAGCCTTGAGCCGAATGTGATCAGTGAGCCTGTAGAGTCAAGCTTTGGCTGGCATATCATTGAAGTAACTGAAACTCGTGAAGCTGACATTGGCAGCTTTGAAGATATGAAGGCTGAAATCGAACATGACCTGAAACTCGCAAAAGCAGATCAGACACAGGCAAGTGCAATGATTCAGGATATGATGAGAGAAGCTGAAATTGACATTCAGGATGAAGACCTGGAAGCAACATTCGACGCATTCCTTTCACAGCCGGAAGCACCAGCTGAAGAAGAAGCCGTTGAAGAAGAGACCGAAGACACTGAGTCTTAAAATTTACAAACACAGGAAAGAGGAAGACATCGCTGCCTTCCTCTTTTTTTAATCCTTATATTCTGCCGATAAACGCTTTTTCTTTTCTTTCATCATCCGCTGAATATAAGTCTTTCCATGCTCTTCAATAAAATCTTTCTCCTGCTTTTTATCCTGATACGCTGTTTTAACAAACATCACAAGGCTAAGCACTGCCCCTCCGATTGCCAGGTCGATCCATATTGGGAACATTTCTGCGCCTCCTGCACTGAATTCTTACTTTACTTTATGCAGGCGCGTACAAGCTTATGACTATTCCTGATCGTACATATGCGGACGGTAAAATGACCTGTTTTCAAGCGCAAATACTCTTTCAGTATATTCTCCTGAAGTCGTTCTGCTGATTACTCTGTCCATCATGACCATCTTCGCATCGATGTTATCAATGTAATGAAGGATCTCTGCCTCCATCAGCATCGGCGGCTTTGGCGAACCCCATTCTGCTTTACCATGATGTGATAAAATCATATGCTGTAATAACAGCACCTCTTCTGCCTCTATTTCAAGTTCTTTTGCTGCTTCAGCAATTTCATTGACCATAATCGAAATATGACCAAGCAGATTTCCTTCAAGTGTATAGGTTGCTGATACAGCTCCTGAAAGTTCCTTCACTTTACCCATATCATGCAGAATAATACCGGCGTACAGAAGGTCTTTATTTAAAGATGGGTACTGCTCAGCCAGGAATTTTCCTAGTCTTAGCATAGATATCACGTGAAATGCGAGCCCTGATACAAATTCATGGTGATTTTTCGTTGCTGCCGGGTACTCCATAAATGATTTCTGATATTTTTTCAGAAGGTGGCGTGTAATTCTCTGAATCACAGGGTTTTTCATTTCAAAAATGTATTGCGTCAGTTCTTCAGTCATTGACTCAACTGATAGTGGTGCCGTTTCAAGGAAATCACCCATCTTCACATTGTCCTGAGCTGAAGCAGGTCTGATCTGTCTTAATCTCAGCTGATTTTTGCCGCGGTAGTTATGAATTTCACCGGCAACTTTTACGATGGTCTGAGGCTGATATTTACGTTCTTCCTCCTCACCTGCATCCCATAACTTTGCTTCAATATCACCGCTTCTGTCTTGAAAAATAAGTGTTAAGAAAGGTTTTCCTGCAGTGGTTACACCTTTTGTCATTTGTTTAATCAATAGATACTGGTCGACCGGATCTCCCGGATTTAAAAAAGTTATGCCTTTCATCTGCAACCTCTCCTTTTATCTGCTTTATATTGTTTGAGATTTGTCATTAGCAATGCTGTTCAATTCGTTCAATAGATCTCCCGCAAAAAGAACACCTGTTCCTATATTATATCAGATTTATTGACTGCATAAATAGAAATAACCGGCAGGGGCACCGGCTATTTCAGTTTTATTATCTGATCATTCTTTTTTTGAAAGTTTCACTGCCTGTTTAATATCTTTAAGTGATGAGGAATTTCCGTACATTAGTACGCCTCCTCTGTAAACCTTTGCCCCAAACCATCCTAACACTAAAATCGTCAGAAGCGTTAGTAATATGGCAATAGCCGGTTCCCAAAACGGAATATTCAGCATACCCACTCTTGTAAACATCACAAGCGGTGTAAAAAATGGAATATAAGAAGTAACGGTAATAAATCCGGCTTCAGGTGATGCAAGTCCGTAAAAGGCTAACAACGCGCCTCCCACAATCAGAATATTAACCGGCATCAATACCTGCTGCAGGTCCTCTGTTCTGCTGACAAGGGATCCAAGAAATGCTGCGAGCGTTGCATATAAGAAATAGCCGAGAATAAAAAATACAATTCCGTAAATAATCGTGCTGATTGACCCTGCCGAGAAGTCAAATAAAGAATAAATTCCGCCTTCCAATGAATCCCCGCTCAAGTTAACTGATAATGTTCCTACGATTGCCCAGATCAGAATCTGCGTCAGACCAACAAGTCCAATACCCAAAATTTTAGCAAAGATCTGCTGAATAGGCGGCACGCTCGAAATCAGAATTTCCATCACTCTTGATGATTTTTCAGTCGCCACTTCTGTTGCAATCATCATTGAGTAAATCAGAACAGACATATAAATCACAAAAATCAGGACATAGACAAGCCCTCTGGCCTGATCGAGTTCTTCTGCTGATTTAGCTGATTCAACATAAGCCGACTGTGAAAATGACACAGGCATATTCAATGTTGCCAGTTCGTCTGCACTTAAAGACAAACGGTTTGCTGCCATATTCGACTGAATTGTCTGCAGCGCTGCCTGAAGGTCTCCTGAGTAAGAATTGGCAGTAAGCGAAGCTGATAAATAATCAGCCTGGATTCTGCCTACTTCCGTTGTATTAACTGTCAGCAGTGCATCGAACTCGCCTTCTTCAAGCTGAGCTTCAAGCTCATCAAGACCCTCTTCTCCGCTCGTAATGTCAATTGACGGGTTTAAAATCCCCATTTGTGCAGAGAGGTTACCTGCAATATCTGTTTCTTCCTCATAGACAACTACCTGCCACTGCTCTTCACTGTCTCCACCATTCCCATCAAATAAAGATGTAATCGACTGAAAGTTGGTTGCACCAATAATGACTAATGTGAAAATAATAGTCGTAATAATAAACGACCTGGATTTAATTTTATTCATATAGGATTTTGCAAGAATCAGTCCGAACCTATTCATAGGAAGCACCAGCCTTTTCAATAAAGATATCATTCAGCGAAGGCTCTTCAAGTGAGAACTGACGGATAAAACCTTTTGGCTGTAAAAAAGTCAGAATATCCTGGGACACTTCTTCATTTTCAATCTGAAGCTCCGCGCCACCGATCAGCTTTTTCACTTTGACAACGCCGGGAAGTGCTTCAAGCCCTGTCAGATCGAAATCAGCCTTAATGAGTAAGTTCTTTTTTCCAAACTCCCGTTTAATCTCATTTAATTTACCTTGTACAATTGGCGCACCTTTATGAATGATGCACAAACTCTCGCACAGCTCTTCAACATGCTCCATCCTGTGACTTGAAAACACAATGGTTGTACCCTTACTTTTCAAATCATCAACTGCTTTTTTCAATAGTTCTACGTTTACAGGATCGAGACCGCTGAAAGGTTCATCAAGAATCAAAAGGTCAGGCTTATGTATGACTGAGGCAATAAATTGTATTTTCTGCTGATTTCCTTTTGACAGTTCCTCTACCCTTTTATTTTCATATTCAGGAACATTGAATTTTTCAAGCCACCCGGTCAGTTCCTTTTCAGCTGCTTTTTTATCCATCCCTCTTAGCCTTGCCAGATAAACGACCTGTTCTTTTACTTTCATTTTTGGATAAAGGCCTCTTTCTTCCGGCAGATAGCCGATATGCTGACTTGTATGATAACCGATTGATTCACCGTTCCAGCTGATTGATCCCTCAGTTGCATCAATTAATCCTAGAATCATTCGGAATGTTGTTGTTTTACCTGCTCCATTTGCACCAAGAAAACCGAACATTTCACCTTTAGGTATCGTAAGCGAAAGGTTGTTAACGGCTGTATGTGTGCCGAATCTTTTCGTAACGCTGTCGATCTTTAACATGATAAATCCCCCTTTTGCCTGCTCCTCTATTTTATACGGAAACGAATGAGAAAAGGTTCATTTTTTTCAGAATTTCTCTACTTCACGTGATCAGGCTGCTATGTAATAATAAACATACGGACAAAAAAGGAGATGAATAAAATGGATATTTACAAGATCACAGCTTTCGATCAAAAAGGGGAACTGCTTTTTGAAGATTCTTTTGAAGCAGAGAATGATAAAGAAGCTAAAACGATCGGGGAAAAGCGACTTGAAGCAGAAGGCATGCTCGATCACACGCACCGTGTCGTATCACCACGCGGCAAGTTAGTTGTATTTCATACATAAGAAACAGCGGGACGCTTCATAGGCGCCCCGCTTTTTTAATTCCCTTTAAACACAGGCTTTCTTTTTTCAGTAAATGCCTGGATGCCTTCTATGTGGTCATTGGTCTGTCTCATTTTCCACTGTGCTTCTTTTTCCATTTCAAGAACCTGTTCAAGCTGTGATTTTCTGCTGGCTCTTAAGATCGACTTTGATTCCATCATGGCTTTTACCGGACTGTGATTAATTGTCTGTACAAACGCTTCAGCTTCCTGCTTCACACGTCCTTCTGCAGTTACTTTATCAATCAGTCCCATCGAGTAGGCTTCATGACCATTTAGAATATCCCCGCGCCAGATTGTATGCAGTGCTTTTTGTGTCCCGAGGCGTTCCTGCATAAAGAAGTGCCCCCCGCCATCCGGTACGAGTCCGATTCCGATAAAGTTCATCGCAAGTTTACTCTGCTCTTCGGCAATAATAACATCTGTTGAGAGTGCTAAGCTGAGACCAAGACCAGCTGCTGCGCCATGAATCGCACTAACAGTGATCTTAGGCATTGTATAGAGCGTCACTGAAAGATCGTTGATGATTTTCATAAAATGCTGAAACTCTTCTTCACCATTCATTTTCAGCATCGCTTTAATATCGCCGCCGGAACAGAAACCTTTTCCTTCACCACTTAACACAAGCACCTGCAGATCTGCTTCACGCTTAATTTCATTCAGCGCATTCTGCAGATCAGTCATTAACTGCAGATTTAATGCATTTAGACTCTCAGGTCTGTTCAATGTCAGCCAGACTGTATTCCCCTGTACTTCAACCTTCAATGTTTCGTAATGCTTATTCATTCAAATCACTCCATCCCCTAAAAATGAATCTCCATTCACTTATTCCCTATCACATGCTGAATATCCTTTATTATTTGGAAATTGGTTTGAATTTCTCAGATAAAATAAAACATCTTTGAAAAATAGAGAAATTATACCTAACCAATAAACCTTTTATAGTATAATAGATCTATAATTTTTATTTTTATCAACATATAAATTCTGAATCGGTTCAGACGATATTACTTACAGAGGATATTTAAGGAGGAACAATTTAGATGATGTGGGCACGTAAAAAAGAAAAAAAAATCGATCTGGCTGTTGTTGCAGACAGCTTTAAAGATCAGGTGAAAATTGATCTACCGAAAGAAATTACAACGCCAAAACAGCTGAGTATGATCTCGTTTTTAACGTATGATCTGCAAATTCTGATGGCTTTTAAGCCATATGTCACTGAAAATATTGAGCAGATTGTCTCTCACTTTTATAAAACAATCGGCCACGAGCCTAAGCTTTTATCTATTATCAATGAGCATAGTTCGATTGAACGCCTGAAAAAGACGCTGACGGTTCATATACAGGAAATGTTCAGCGGAAAGATTGATCAGCAGTTCATTCAAAAAAGAAACCGCATTGCTGAAGTCCATCTTCATATTGGACTGGATCCTAAGTGGTACATTGCTGCATTTCAGGATCTGCTGAATTCATTTATTGATATGACTGAGACGCTTGCTTTTAGTGAAAAAGATAAATTCAGCCTGATCCGGGCCATTTCAAAAATCTTAAATCTTGAAATGCAAATCGTTCTTGAAGCATATGAAAATCAATTCCAGGAAAAGCTGATAGCTGAACAAAATCATCTGGAAGAGCTGCTTCTTACATTGAGAACTAGTGCAGCGACTCTGTCTGACAACAGCAGTGCAACAAGCGAAAATGTCCGTCAGATGAAAGAAGCGCTTGGTCAGCTTTCTAGTCGTGCCCAAAGTGGTTCACAGGTGGCGACTGAGCTTCAGAATAAAACAGGTGAAGAACAGTCACGTCTTGATCAGACGAAAAAAGAAAGTGAACAGATTTCTAATAAAATGCAGTCTACTGAACAGAATATTAAAGAACTGAACAATCTAAACAGCCAGATTTCAGAGGTTGCCAACATGGTCACATCTATTGCTGATCAGACTAACCTGCTTGCATTAAATGCTTCAATTGAAGCCGCCCGTGCCGGTGAACATGGAAAAGGGTTTGCAGTAGTCGCTGATGAAGTTAGAAAGCTTGCTGAAAATACGAAGGAATCCGTATCACAGGTTTATGACCTGCTGAAGGATACAAATGTGAAGACGAAGACGATTGAAGGGTCGATTCTTGAACTGAAAAACCTTTTCAAATCAGAACGCGACAGCATCATATCGACAAGTGAGTCTTTTAAAGGGATTATGTCTGTTATGAATGAGCTGAAAAGCCAGAACTCTCAGGTGGATGCTGATGTGAGCAGCCTCGTGATTACACTGAATGAGATTTCAGAAAAAGCAGCAGGTGTTGCAGAAGCAGCTGCTTCACTTGAGGAAAGAGCTTAAGTTAATAATTTGCATTGTTAAAGAAATTATTAACTATTTTCAGATTGTCATCTGAGTGCAGCAAAGCGCCCGCCTGAAGCGGAGCGTAACGATTAAAAAGCCAGGACATTATAATAATGTCCTGGCTTTTATCAATTACTGCTCGTTATTTTCCATTGCGCCATAAAGCTCTTCAAGTGGCTTCATGATCACTTTGTTTAATTCCTGAATTGTCATGCTCATACGCTGTTCAGCTTCCATCAGCTTCGCAATCAGTTCATGCTGCTGTACAAGCTGAGCAGTTTTTTGTGCCTGCTCAATTTCTTCCTGTGAAATCTCTTCACCGTTCATTTGCTTTTGCTGTAGTGAAAGCTGGATATTGCGGAAGTTTTCAAAGATCCCTTTCGCTGACTCATCGCTGTTTACAGCGTCATACATTTCTTTTAATTGAGTGAATTCCTCGCTTTGACGAATTGCACTTTCAAGTTCATTTGCCTGATCATACAGATTTACTGCCATTCGTAAAACCTCCTAAATTAATCGCTCTTCCATGTTTGCCCTCTAAAATCAGTCTTAAACATTATTTGTTTTAGAGGCCGGTTAGGTACACAAAAACCCCTTGAACAAGTCCAATTAATCCGCCAAGCAGCGCACCCAGATAGGTGATCATTTTAAATTCCCTTCTTGAAATACCGAGTACAAGTTCTTCTAGGCGCGAAACCTCAAAAGAATCCACCTGTTCTCTGACGATTTCCTGCAGTTTCATCTTCGCAAGGATATCCTCAATCCGTTCAATGAGTATATCTTTTGCTTTTGATGACGCTTTAGGGATCAAGTCTTCAATCAGCCTATTTTCAAGCGGCTGAATTACACTGCCAAACGGTTTGTCCATCCATTCATTCAGGTTCATACGTTCTTTTAATAAGCCTTGGAGCCGGATAACGAGATCACGGTCAGTGACAATCGAGAATGCCCGTTCCCACTGCCAATCCTTCACTTTTTCCCACTCTTTGTGCAAAACCTGTTCGAGTATATCATGTGTCCCTGGATGTTTCAAAAATTTAATGATCTCAGGCTGAACTTTATCAGCAAGTGACGTGTTTCCCATCACCATCTGTACCATACTGCCAAGCGTACCGCGTGTTTTCAGGAAATCATCAATCATCGTCTGTACTTTTTCTTTTCCTTCTTCAGATGAAAAGTAATCTTCACCCTTCTCAAGGATATACGTGCTGACTGTAGTCACTTTACGATCCAGACGCTCCTGCCACTGAACAGGCAATGTTTCGCGCAGTGTTAAAAACATATACCTTTCTTTCAACTGCTCATACTGTCCTTCAATCCAGCTGTCCATTGTGCGCTCAAGATATGGCACAGGCGACTCAAGATCAAAGCGTTTCAGAACCGTTTCCACTGAATCATCGATCTGAAAGACTTTACTGCTTTCTTTTTGAAGCCAGGTAGTCAGCGCTTTTTCCTTTTCAGTGTTCAGGAATTTTGCTTTCAGGCTTTCAGCTGTTAACAGGTGATTCACAACCATCAGACCGAGCTGACGTGCGAGCTCTTCTCTTCTTTTCGGAATCAGCCCCGGGGTAAACGGCACACGCCACTTCCCTATATATACCGGTTTATACGGTCTGAAAAGCATTTTAATTGCAAGGCTGTTTGTAAAGCCGCCTATCACTGCTCCGACCGTCATCATGATTAATAATAAAATGACAATATCCATAATCTCACCTTCCACTATACTCTTCCTGTACAGTATAGCAGAATCCGGTTCCAATGGTTTGAATGAGCCTTTTAACATGCTGAAATATCTGCCCAATTCTCCATTCAGCTTATGTTCAGATTTCAGTTTCATTCATGCTATACTTGGTGAAAACAAGTTAAAGGGGTAAAAATCATGATACAGCACTTTCAATATCAGAAGTTATATTCCAGGGATTTACCCGGATGGCGTTTTTCATTTACATATATGGGAGAACAGGTACAGGGCATCTATCATAAGGACGGAAAAATTGAATGGACTTCAGCTGCACCCAAAAAAGATCAGGACAAAGTTGTTCAGCAGATTCATGACCTGATGCTTTTCCATGTTTATGGTGATTAGGATTGTATATGAATGACCTGATCCACATATATTAAGGATCAGGGGGTGCTTTCGATGAAGCGTCATTTGTCTTTCCTTTCGGATACTTCCTATGAACGCCGGGATGAGGCTGCAATGGATGTGGACCGTTTTATTAATGAGGGGATGGCGGGAGGAAGTGTATTCCGCTATGGTCAAAGGACAAACATCGAGGAAGCAAGAGATCTGGAATCTGAAGCCCCGCCGGCTGATTAAGAGCCGGCTGACAAAACGGCCGCTATGGCCGTTTTGTTGTATAAAGAAAAAAATCATGCTATTTTTAATGCATTCATACATAGAAACAGGGTGATTTTTTGTCAGCATTTCGTTCAATTCTTCAGATGTTTCCTGATGCAAAACAGCCTGACCAGGTCAAACCGGAAAAGTATGATTACTATACCTGGTACCGTGACCCGGCTGCTGATCAATTTATCGGCTTTTCAAAAAGTGCACTTTCAGACAGAGAAAAAGAATTACTTTCTATTATATTGACCCCCTCTGCTGTTCCCCCTTCAGGACCGGCCGGCGAATGGCTCAGGTATCTTTCAGAGGAAAATGCCAGATGTCCTTATGATCATGGGAAGGTTTTCAGAATGGTGCAATACATTAGTGACACTCCTTTTCAGACTGATGGTGAACAGGCGCTTCACTATGTGTTCTCAGATCAGGCGATTGTCATTCAGACAGATGAATACAGCGGTTTTGTCATTGAACCTCAGACGGAAGATACATTATCGCTGGATGAATTGGCATCAGCTGCTCAGGCAATTGAAAATGACCTGGAGATGAAAGTGACATTCTTCGCGGGATCCTTTCACAGTTCAGGGGCTAACACGAAAACAATGCTCGAAATGGAAAGAGCATGGTTTGAGCGTCATATTCCTTTTGAGTCAAAAAGATCTGTGCTGTCATTATTCGATGTCATGCCGATCAATCTGATGAACCGTTTTTCCGATTTTGAAAAAGATACACTGTTTGCAGCGATTTTCGAGCTGTTTGATCAGGAGCGTGATCTGCCTAAGATCATTCAGAGCTTTGTTGAGAACCTTTCGAATGTCAGCTCAACTGCCAAGCTTTTATATATGCACCGGAACAGTCTGCAGTACAGACTTGATAAATTCAGTGAAAAAGCAGGCATTGATATTAAGACATTTAACGGCGGCCTGATTGCCTACTTTGCCTGTCTTGAATGGAATCAGAGAATCTCAAGTAAAGAGGACTGGTCATTATGACGAATGACTGGTTCTTTTTTTGTGCAATCTGTCCATTGGAAAGGCTTACATTGAACGATACAATAACACTACATCAAACGTACATCGCGTACATAATGGAGGAATTAACATGGCAGAGTTAAAAATGCAGAATATCTATAAAATTTATGATAAAGACGTAACAGCAGTATCTGACTTCAACCTTCACATTCAGGATAAAGAATTTATCGTATTCGTTGGTCCATCTGGTTGCGGTAAGTCAACAACACTTCGTATGGTTGCAGGCCTTGAGGAAATTTCTAAAGGTGACTTCTACATTGACGAAGAGCGTGTAAACGATAAAGCACCGAAAGACCGCGATATCGCGATGGTATTCCAGAACTACGCACTATACCCACACATGAGCGTATATGACAACATGGCATTCGGACTGAAGCTTCGTAAGTTCGATAAAGCTGAAATCGATAAGCGTGTAAAAAATGCTGCTAAGATCCTTGGTCTTGAAGCACTTCTTGACCGTAAGCCTAAAGCACTTTCAGGTGGTCAGCGTCAGCGTGTTGCACTTGGCCGTGCGATCGTTCGTGATGCAAAGGTATTCCTTATGGATGAGCCGCTTTCAAACCTTGATGCAAAGCTTCGTGTTCAGATGCGTGCTGAAATCGCTAAGCTTCACCAGCGTCTTCAGACAACAACAATCTATGTAACACACGATCAGACTGAAGCGATGACAATGGCAACACGTATCGTTGTTATGAAGGATGGCGTAATCCAGCAGGTTGGATCGCCTAAAGAAGTGTACGACAATCCAGAAAACGTATTCGTTGGCGGATTTATCGGATCACCGGCAATGAACTTCTTCAGCGGTAAGCTGACAGATGCAGGATTTGAAGTAAAAGGCCAGACGCTTCAGGTGCCTGAAGGTAAAATGAAGACACTACGCAATCAGAATTACGTTGGAAAAGATATTATCCTGGGTGTACGCCCTGAAGATATTCACGATGAGCCAGTATTCATCGAATCAGCTGCAGGATCTAAATTCCTTGCTGACATTGAAGTTTCTGAGCTTACAGGTGCTGAACTAATGCTTTATTCTAAGCTTGGCGATCAGGACTTTGTAGCACGCGTTGATTCACGTTCAGATATTAAAGCAGGACAAAAAGTTGAGCTTGCTTTCAACCTGAACAAGTGCCACTTCTTTGATGTGGAAACTGAGCAGCGCATCCGATAAGTTGGTTACCCCCTTTAACCATATAGTAAAAGGCCCGCTCAAATCCTGAGCGGGCCTTTTCTAGCGATTAACGGTCAATATTAACCATGTTGATCGGCTGAATCCATTCGTCATATTGCTCTTCATTCAAGTATCCTGTATTAACTGCCGCTTCTTTTAAAGTAGATTCATCATTAAAAGCAAGCTTTGCAATTTCAGCAGCCTTCTCATAGCCAATATGAGGATTTAGTGCTGTAACAAGCATGAGTGAATTCTCCACGTGCTTTGCGATGATCTCAAGGTTTGCTTCAATTCCGACTGCACACTTATCGTTAAATGTGTTCATCCCGTCCGCAAGCAGCTGAATAGACTGAAGGAAATTATAGATAATCACCGGTTTGAAAACGTTCAGCTCAAAATTACCCTGACTTGCTGCAAATCCGATTGTTGCATCATTTCCCATGATCTGAGTCGTAATCATCGTCAGTGCTTCACTCTGAGTCGGATTGACTTTACCTGGCATAATTGAACTGCCCGGCTCATTTGCAGGGATCGTAATTTCACCAATTCCGCTTCTCGGTCCACTTGCAAGCCACCTGATATCATTGGCAATTTTCATCAGATCTGCTGAAAGACCTTTTAATGCCCCGTGAAGATACACAATCTCGTCATGACTTGTCAGCGCATGAAATTTATTATCTGATGAGTAAAAAGGAAAACCTGTTTGCAGAACGAGCTGTTTTGCTACACGCTCTCCAAATTCCGCGTGGGCGTTGATGCCTGTACCGACTGCTGTTCCTCCGATCGCAAGAGAAAGAATATGTTTATTCGCTTCCTGGATCATTGTATTGGAGCGCTCAAGCATGGCACGCCACCCGCTGATTTCCTGCCCAAGCGTTAACGGTGTAGCATCCTGAAGATGTGTTCTTCCAATTTTAATAACTTCATAAAATTCCTTTTCCTTCTGATAAAACGTATCAGTCAGATTATTTAAAGCCGGAATCAGCTTACTGCACACTGCACGGTAAGCGGCAATATGCATCGCTGTCGGAAATGTGTCATTCGAGCTCTGAGACATATTCACATCATCATTTGGATGAACCTTCTCATCCACACCCTGATCAGACAGCAATTGATTCGCTCTGAATGCAATGACTTCATTTGCGTTCATATTCGACTGTGTACCACTTCCGGTCTGCCAGACAGACAGCGGAAAATGTTCATCAAGCTCTCCGTTTAAAATTTCATCACATGCTTTTACAATTGCATTCTTCTTATGTAATGACAGTTTTTCAAGGTCAAAGTTCGCAACTGCTGCCGCTTTCTTTAGTTCTGCAAAACCGTATGTGACTTCAAGCGGCATTTTCTCAATGCCAATCGGGAAGTTCTCCAGGCTGCGCTGCGTTTGCGCTCCCCAATGTTTATCTGCAGGCACCTGCACCTCACCTAAAGTATCTCTTTCAGTTCGAAAATCCATGTCCAAATCCCCTTTCAAATTGATTGTATGAATATTGTAACATTTCCCTTAACTTAACTCACTTACACCACCTTAATCAATTATCTTTCCCAAAAATCAGAAGTAAGCTACACTAATGTAAACGAGTAAAGACAGGAGGTTTTATGATGAAACTTGCATTATTTGGTGCGACAGGCAGAGTCGGCAGTGTCATTTTAGAACGTGCTTTAGAGGACGGCCACCAGGTACGGGCACTCGTTCGTGATCCTGAACTTAAAAGCACGCACGAAAACCTGAATTACATACAGGGTGATGCATCTGTAAAAGAAGATGTTGAACAAACAATCTCAGGAGCCGATGCTGTCATGAGCGCTCTTGGAACAGATAAAAACGATGCACTGACAAAGTCTATGATTCATATCCTTCCTGCGATGAGAAAGCACGGGATCAGACGTATTATTACCATTGGAACGGCAGGCATTCTTGATTCGAAAAGAGAGCCGGGGAAGTTCCGGTTTCATTCATCTGAATCGAACAGGCGCCTGAGTACAGCTGCAGAGGATCATTGCAGGGCTTACCTGATGCTAAAAGAAGCGGGACTTGACTGGACGATTGTCTGTCCGACTTATCTGCCGGATGGTGAGCGGGTTGGGACTTACCGGACTGAAGTAAATACACTCCCAGATGCCCCGTCGAGTATTTCGATGTATGATACGGGTGATTTTGCTTATTCTCTTCTATTAAATAATGAGCACGTGCGGGAGCGGGTTGGAATTACTTATTAAGTTTGATGATTATTTAAACGCTGACCTGTTCCGTGGGGGACTGCGCTTTCCTGCCCCCGGCCGCGTGGAAAGCGTCCGCCTGAAGCGTAGCGGAACGATTAAAAAGCCTGAAACACTTTTACGTGTCTCAGGCTTTTCTAATTCACAGCATCCTTCAGGCTGCATTACCCAGCCTGCTGTTTCCCCTGCTGCAGTTCGTACATTTGATAATATTTCCCCCGATTTGCCATCAGCTCATCATGTGTCCCGCGTTCAACGATCTGTCCACGGTCTAATACGAGAATCTGGTCAGCATTGCGGATCGTTGACAGACGGTGAGCGATAATAAAGGTCGTTCTGCCCGTCTTCAGTGTATCCATCGCCTGCTGAATGACTGATTCTGTTTCAGTATCCACACTTGATGTTGCTTCATCAAGTACAAGTACCGCAGGATCAAAGGCGAGCGCTCTTGCAAAAGAGATCAGCTGTCTCTGTCCTGATGATAATGTACTTCCTTTTTCAATAACAGGTTCATCAATTCCCTGTTCCAGATTTGTCAGCACCTGATCTGCACCTACAGCCTTCAGAGCTTCCTCTATTTTTTCCCGTGATATTCGAGGATCATTGAGGCTGACATTGGTTGCAATTGTACCTGTAAAGAGATATGGATCCTGGAGTACAATGCCCATGTGATCGCGAATGGTTTGTCGAGGTAGTTCTTTGATGTTTTGTCCATCAATGAGAATCTCCCCTTTTTGACAGTCATAAAAGCGGAAGAGCAGGTTCATAATCGAAGACTTTCCTGAACCGGTATGGCCAACAAGTCCGATTGTCTCTCCTGGCTTCGCTTCAAATGACAGGTTTTTCAATACATAATCTTCTTTTTTATAAGCAAATGACACATCATTAAATGCAACGTGCCCTTTTAGACGCTCAATTCTTTCATCTCTGACCTCTTCCCCGTCTTCATCCATCAGCTCAAATACTCTTTTCCCTGCAACAAGTGCAAGTTCCAGGTTCGCAAGCTGATTCACGATGCCAGTAACGGGCTGGAATAACCTTGTCAGATAATCTACAAATGCATACAGCACACCAACTGTGACAACTGATTCTGCTGTCAATGCTGCCCCGCCAAAATACCAGATGAAAGCGACGAACGTCAGGTTACGTAAAATATTCACCAGGTTATATGACATCAGTGCATTCAGGTTCAACAGTTTATTCTGAAATTGAAAATGCGTTGTATTCTTCTCTTCGAATTCTTCCTGAATGCGGCTTTCTCTTCTGAAAGCCTGAATGATGCTCATTCCCTGAATCGCTTCATTGATTGAGGCATTAATTTCGCTGACCTTGGATCTTACCGTCTGGTTATAGACTGACGCATATTTACGGTACAGCAGCATCCAGATATACAGAATCGGCAGCAGAATCAAGCAGATTGCCGCCAGATTCGGGTCCAGTATAAAAAGCGCAACGTAGATACCTGTAATATAGACTCCACTGTGGAAAAACTGGCCGAGTACCTGTACATAAAGCTCTCTGATTGCTTCTGTATCATTCGTAATTCTGGCTACAACCTTCCCCGCAGGAAGGTTATCAAAATATTTGATAGGCAGACGCTGAATGTGATCAAACACCTGCGTACGCATTTTTTGAATAATCCTGTTTGCAGAACGCTGAAGCTGAAATTCCTGTCCAAAGTGGAAGATCGCAGCCACAACGGTCAGACCAAAGTAAAGCGCAACCAGCCAAAGCATTCTTGGAATTTCAGGTTCATAAAATGCAAATATCTCAGAACCCGACAGCTCTTCGGCAGGATAGGCCTTCATGTCATCTCCTGAACCGAATGTCAGCTGACCATCTGCATAGCTTCGTTCACCTTCTGCATTAACCGGTTCGTCCACAAAGTAAAAGTTCAGGCCAATCTGATAAATGTGGGCCTCACTTCCACCCTGTTCACCTTCGTTCAGGTAAGCCTCTCTTTTATAAAAGGTATTATTATAGGGGACTGCATCCCGGCTGTCACCGGTTTCAACCCACGTTTCCTCTATCCCGAGAATATGATCATCAATCATCTTCTTTGCGATAAAAGGACCTGCCAGTTCTGCTGCAACTGAAATCGTCAGCATCAAAAGGGCAATGATAATTGTCTTTTTATACATCAAACCATATTGCCAGAGGCGTTTTCCTACACTCATGACTGCACCTCCTCTAACAGCGACTCTTCAACCTGCTGGCGTTCATACTGCTCAAAATACCAGCCTTTTTTCTTCAGAAGGTCTGCGTGTATACCTTCTTCAATGATTTCACCGTTATCCATTACAACGATCCAGTCTGCGTGTTCAACTGCAGATAACCTGTGAGTTGTAATCATCGTTGTCTTGCCTATTCTCTCGTTCTTTATATTTTCCAAAATGGCTGCTTCTGTCTTTGCATCAACTGCAGACAGTGAATCATCCAGAATCAAAAGAGACGGCTCCTTAATCAGCGCACGCGCAATAGAAATCCGCTGCTTCTGTCCTCCTGATAAAGCGACACCCTTTTCTCCAACTAATGTGTCCAGTCCATCAGGAAGCATCTCAAGATCTTTTTCAAAATGAGCCATTTTAATCGCTCGTTGCAACGCTTCCTCAGTTGCATCTTCTGCTCCGAATAAAATATTGTCACGGACCGATTTTGAAAATAGGACATGCTCCTGTGGCACGTAGCCGATCCAGGATAATAACTGTTCCTTTTTCAGGTGCTGCAGTCCGGTTCCACTTACAACAATTTCACCTTCACCTGCCGGATACTCTTTTAACAGCTGCTTAACAATGGTCGTCTTTCCGCTTCCTGTTCTCCCGACAATCCCAAGCGTCTGCCCCTGTTTCAGTCTGATATTCAGATTTTTAAGGTTCTGAACGTTTGATGAAGGGTAACTAAAAGCTGTCTCACGGAATTCAATACCGTCCATACCTGCAACCGCCGCTGCATGAGCAGGTTCCATTACTTCCGGCTCGACGCTTAACGTTTCATTTACCCGGT
Organism: Jeotgalibacillus malaysiensis; assembly: GCA_000818095.1. Taxonomy (NCBI): domain Bacteria; kingdom Bacillati; phylum Bacillota; class Bacilli; order Caryophanales; family Caryophanaceae; genus Jeotgalibacillus; species Jeotgalibacillus malaysiensis. The sequence continues at coordinate 1,206,247 of CP009416.1, read as the reverse complement.
CCATTGATGCATTGCCGCGCTGCATGACATTGATCAGTTCTCCAATCGCAAACATCGGCCAGATCAGCATTCCGAGGTATACGTTAAATGACACGAGCTGTCCTAATGTAATAGCCTGATTAAATACGAGATAAGCCCCGTAACCAAGACCGATCATATAACTGATACCAGTCAGTATTTTTGTCAGCGGATTGAAAAGTGAATCAATAAACGACACACGGATATTTTTCTGATACACATCTTCAGTGTGCTGATGAAACAGTTTTTCATCTCTTCTTTCCTGAACATATGCCCTGATCACTCTGACACCTGCGATGGATTCAAGTACACGGTCATTCAGATCCCCAAAGGCATCCTGTGCAATCATATAGCGTTCATGAATTTTCTTACCGAGAACCTTCATCACGAAAGCTAAAATCGGCAATGGCAGTACTGCTGCAAGTGTTAATTCCCAGGAAATTAAAAATCCCATTGTCAGTAAGATCGTCAGCATGTAAGCAGTTGAGTCAATGAGTGTCAGAACACCAAAACCTGCCGTTACTGATACTGCTTTTAAATCATTGGTTGCTCTTGCCATCAGATCCCCTGTGCGGTTCCGTTCATAAAATCCCGGCGTCATCTGAAGCAGCTTGCCCATAAACATGGATCTGAGCCTGCGCTCAATCTGATGTGCCCCGCCAAAAAGCAGGTATTGCCAGACGTAGTTAATCACATAAGTCACAATTCCAATAACGGTCAGAATCAGCAGGTATTGCACCAGAAGATCCTGCGTCAATTCACCCATAAAAATATCGTCAATCGCCATACCGACAAGAAAAGGCGGAACGACTTCAAACAAATTTGCAATCAGCAATAAACCAATTGCCAATGTGTACCGTTTCCAGTGTTCTTTAAAAAACCAGCCAAGCTTTACAAAAATATCAAACATTTGTGGACACCTCCTTTATTCCGTCAAGAGACAGGCTACCCACTATCCAAAGCCACTTTGTAACCTGCCTTAATAAAATCAAAATACATTCTTTTCATTTTCATCATTCCTCCTGACATTCGTGATTTATGAAAACAGCTCAAACTGTTATCAACTAAAAATTGGCAATAAAAAAGCATACCCCGCCTGTAAAAAAGCAGGGTATGCTTTAAAAAAAGGCGCTGACTGCATACGCAGACAACACCTTTACCAGTCAATCAATCAGTCAGATCGTCAGAAAAAAGTTCGCTGCGTGCTATTCAGTTTTGCAGAATTTCCTTTAAGTTTAATGTTGATCATGACACCCAGCTCCTTTCTGTACGATTTTTGTCCATTCTTTGAACATCATTAGAATAAACTACCATCTAAACGATGTCAATATATTTTTCAGAAATCATTGAACATTTGTTCAGCAGCGCATTCAATAAACTTTTTATTTGCAAAAAGTATCAATCCTGGTTTGCTGGGGCCTCCTATGGGTATCTTACTAGTAACAATAACTATTAAGTTATGTCATGTTTTAAAGAATCATCAGCGGTTATAAAGAACTTATTATGTTAAGGAGGCGTTACCATGTTACGTACAATTTTAATGATCATTGGTGCCATTGTTGTTATTTTCTTTTTAATTAATCTGATTGGATAATCAGGAGGTATTCTAATATGGCTGATGAACGCAGAGTTGAAGTACAAAAGGAACAAAAAACCGACAGAGGTCTGGTTGGCGCAACATTTATTAAGTATGCTGCTTACATCATTATTTTTATCGGTATCTTATGGTTCTTAATCAATTATATTCTTCCGATGTTTTAAGTAGCGCTTACAGGAACCCTGAGCAATCAGGGTTCTTTTTCATGCTTGTGCCTCATCAAGCCGCTTCATTTCCCACATCCCCCCTGTTTTCAGCTATACTGAATACAGGACGATCTTAAAGGATGATTGCGTATGGCGCGACAGAGAAAAATGAACATCACAGAACTGATGGAAGCAACAGAAAATCTGCTGTTAGAAAAAGGCTATGAAGGATTTCACTTCAAGGCCCTTTCAGAGCGCCTTGATGTTGCAAGAAGTACAATTTACGAGTACTACAAAAATAAAGATGAACTGATCGTTGATTATATGACGGACCTGATGGATCAGGTTATGAGAAAAATTGACCGTCTCAGCCAGCAGACTGACGCTTTTTCAACGCTGAAGGACTTGCTTTATTTATTCATGGAGTACTCTCAGGTCTATGACATGATTAAAATGAGACCTTCCCTTGATAAGAGTGCTTCTCCTCAAGTGAAAAAGCAGCTTGAACAGCTTGATGCCCAGTCCGGCAGGTTATTTCAACTCCTGATGACACTAATTGAGAAGGCTAAAAAAGAAGGGTCAATCCGCGCTAACCTTCCATCTTCACTCATTGCCGGAGTATTTTTTCAATCCGTTTTAATTCAGAACGCTGAGGGAATACCTAAGGAAGAATGGGCTAAAATGTTATTTGATATGATCGAAAACGGGATTACTCCCTGATAAAGGAGCGATATCATGACATCTATCGTATGGATCAGAAAAGACCTGCGTCTTCACGACAATCCGGGCTTATATCACGCAGCTGAAGCCGGCAAAGTATTGCTGGTTTATATTTTTGATGAAGATGAAAAAGTGGGGGCTGCACAAAAATGGTTTCTTCACCGGGCGCTTGAGTCTTTTGAAAAGCGTTTGGAGTCGGCTGGAGGAAAGCTTTATATTGCCAAAGGGAAGCCAGAGAAAATTCTGAAGGACCTGATCAGCCAGTATGATATTTCAGCGATTCACTGGAACCGGCAATATGAACCTGCTGTATTTAACCGGGACCGCGAAATCGGAGAAACCCTGCATGATCAGGGGCTTGATGTAAATACCTATGAAGGAAGACTGCTACTTCCTCCATGGGATGTGAAGAAAAAAGATGGGGAGCCATACAAGGTTTTCACTCCTTTTTACAAGGCGATGCAAAAGCATGATATTCCACAGGCGCTTCCGTCTGTCAAAAATATAAAAACAGTTTCTTTTAACAAAAAAGATTCACTGTCGATTGATGACTTGAATCTGCTGCCTGAAATCAACTGGACAGATGGTATGGAAAAACGGTGGACCCCTTCTGAGGAAGCAGCGGTCAGACGCTTTCATGCCTTTTTAGACAAAAAGCTTAAAGTCTATAAAGATAAGCGGGATTTCCCTGCAGAGGAAGCGAGTTCAGCATTATCCCCCTACTTTGCACTTGGACTGCTCTCAGTGAGAAGCGTCTATCACTCCATTAAAAAAAATGCAGAGGCAGCAGGAGAGCCATTTATCAGACAGCTCGTATGGAGGGATTTCGCCTATTCCCTGATCACGCACTTCCCGGAAACTGAGACAGATCCGATGAATGATCAATTTGAAAAGTTTAAATGGATGGATGAAAAGGATCAGTTTGATGCCTGGAAAAAAGGAAAAACCGGCTTTCCGATTGTAGATGCCGGTATGCGTGAGCTATGGTCTACAGGTTATATGCATAACCGTGTGAGAATGATTGTCGGATCATTTCTGACAAAAGATTTACTGATCCACTGGAGAGAAGGCGCTGACTGGTTTGATGACACACTCGTTGACGCTGACGTGGCGAATAACGTTATGGGCTGGCAGTGGGTTGCCGGATCAGGAGCAGATGCTTCCCCGTTCTTCAGGATCTTTAATCCGACAACACAGTCAGAGAAATTTGACCCGGATGGTGAATATATCAAGAGGTGGATACCTGAGCTGAAAAAAATACCTCTGAAACACCTTCATGACCCTTCCAGCGCTCCTGAAGATGTACTTGAGGAAGCAGGCGTGACAATTGGTGAAGATTATCCTGAACCAATTGTTGATCATAAGGCTGCAAGGCAGCGTGCATTAGATCGTTATGATGATGTGAAAAAATGATTTTTGGCAGGCGGCTCACCGGGGACGGAGTTGAGTGAGTCGTTTTTGTAATCATTCTAAAAGTGACGCACTTAACTCCTTCCCCCCTGTGCCGCTAAAAAAACCGTCCCAACTACTTCTGGGACGGTTTTTTTGGCTCCTCATCTTTCATGACTGAGTTCATGCCTTTTTTAAATTCATAAAGTGTTTTACCGGCTGTTTTGCCGAGTTCGGGCAGTTTTGACGGACCAAACACGATTAGAGCAACAAACAGGATAATTAGAATTTCACCAAATCCGAGGTTCATTGTACACTACCCCTTCTATTCTTCTTGCTCTCAGTATACATCTTTTTTTGTAAAATGCGAGTGGAGATATTGTGAATTACACCTCTCCTCGCTGTTCTTTAATTTTTCTTTTCTTTTCAGATTCTGATACAAAAAGTGCAACTGCTGCATCACCTGAAATGTTGATCGCTGTTCTGGTCATATCAAGTATTCTATCTATTCCTATAATTAATCCGATACCGGCTACTGGAAGGTTGACTGATGTTAATACCATTGCCAGGAGAATCATTCCCACACCTGGCACACCGGCAGTTCCAATACTTGCTAGTACCGCAGTCAATACAACGGTCAGCAGCTCTACAAATGTCAGGTCAACCGCATATACCTGAGCGATGAAAATCGTCGCAACCCCCTGCATGATGGCTGTACCATCCATATTAATTGTAGCGCCGAGCGGCTGAACAAATGAACTTGCAGGTTTTGACACTTTCAGCTCTTTTTGTGCAGTTTCCATTGAGATCGGCAGTGTTGCGTTACTCGATGACGTACTGAACCCAACTGTCATGGCAGGGAAAAAGTTTTTATAGAACCAGATTGGACTCTTCTTTGCCAGAAACATAATGATTGAGCCGTAGGTAATCACTGCATGAATGACAAGCGCAAGTAATACGACAAGCACATACATTAAAATACTTTGCAATGAATCAAGTCCTGCTTCTCCAAGTGCTGAAGCAATCAATCCAAAAGTGCCATAAGGTGCAAACTTCATAACGATTCCAACCAGGAACATCATGATGTCATTCCCCTGCTCAAACAATTGATAGATGCCCTTTGTCTTTTCGCCGAGTACAGTAATTGCAAACCCGATAAATATAGCAAATGCAATGATTTGCAGCATATTGCCTTCAGCCATTGCCATAATAGGATTATCAGGAATAATATTCAGCAGGGTCTCACCTACAGATGGAGCCTCACTCTCCTCAAATTCAGCTGCATCTTTTTCTTCCTGTGTAAAAAGCGAATCACTTCCGGGCTGAATTACTGAGGCAAGTGAAAGACCAATGGTAATGGCTATTGCAGTCGTCGTCAGAAAGGTGAGAATTGTTTTTACACCCATTCTGCCAAGTTTTTTCGTATCACCAAGCCCGGCAACACCGAGTACGAGTGAGAAGAAAACAATTGGCACAACGAGCATATTAATTAATCCGAGGAATATTTCGCCCAGCGGATTAAATACGTATGTATTTAATGTACTAAATAAGTCTGGAGCGAATATATTTAATACAAGGCCGACAATAATACCCAGCACTAAGCCGATCAGTATTTTAGCGGTCAAATTGAGCTTCATATCGTATCCTCCATCTTCATATTTTGAGCTTTCTGTTTGTTACTGTATACCCCCAATAATTTACCTGCTAACCGGTAAGAAATCAAATAATGCGCTGTAAAACAGGGCTATGTGCATATATTTTTTGAAAGATGGGTATAGTGAATTATGTAAGCAGAAATGAAAGGAGCTGTTCGTATGGCCGATCGATTGATTTATTTTGTATCAGCAAACCATGAACGCAGCTCAATCGCTGAAGGATGGGCATCACGTCTTTTTATTCCCGGTACTGTATTTAAAAGTGCAGGATGGGCAGGTGCCAGAAAAAACCCTTTCACTTTACAGGCAATGCAAGAAATCAGTATAGATATAGCATCGATTACTCCGTATCGCATAAGTGAAAGCGACCTCAGGAAAGCGGATGTGATTGTTATCATACAGGATCCGGAAAAGGATGAAGCGATCAGCATTCACCCTTCATTCTCGGATAAAGTGATCAACTGGAACATTGTTAATCCTGCAAAGCGAGCAGAAGACCCTTTTACTAAATGGGCTATGTTCCAGGAAATCTGTGACGAAATCGCACTTAAGATCCGCGAGCTTGAAAAAGATCTCTCAGCGTCAGCTGTGTAATCCTCTGCCTTTGAAGCAGGGGATATTTTTTTAGCCTGATACTAGTACTGCACGAACAGGACTGCCATCACCGCCTTTGATTTTCAGCGGCATAGCAATCAGCTGATAATAGCCTTCCTCTACTTCATCCAGCACAATCCCCTCTAAAATATTGATATCCTGCTCATAAAGTGCGTGATGGACAGGGAGACTCTTACTTTCGAGATGGTCAACTGAAGGTAGATCCACCCCGATTAAATTTATTCCTTTACCCTTTAAATAAGCTGGGACGGATTCTTGTAATACAGGTATCTGATCAGGAAATTCATCCCTGTTGGTCCAGCCGGCTGTTTTAAACAAAACGGCTGTTATTCCTTTTTCATCGAACTGTATATGTTCTGAAGTGATTTCGTCGACACCCGTGCAATCAATGACGACAGCTTTTGCAAAATAGCGGCTCAGTTCCAGTTCATCTGTCTTTTTTCCGCTGTTATCATAATGAAATGGCGCGTCTATATGTGTGCCAATATGCGTGCTTGCTTCAATTTTCCCTACATTCACTGACCCGCTCTCTTCCATAGGCCATGCAATTTCGTAATGAAAGGATGTGTCCCCCGGCCAATTTGGCGTCCCACTGCTTAAGCTCATTGTAATGTCGATCAGTTTCATCTGAACATCTCCTTATGCAATGACATTTCGTTCATTAGAATAAGATTTATACGTTTCTTCTGTCATGATCTTTTTGATCAGCTGCATGGCTTTATACAAATCCTGATAACTTGTATAAAACGCTGCCGGTGCAAGCCTGATAATATCAGGTGATCTGAAGTCAGGAATAATTCCTTCAGCCTTCATCGCTTTACAAATCCCTGCAGCGTATGAATGCTGGAGAGCAATATGGCCGCCTCTGTCTGAATCAGCTAAAGGTGTAACCTGCTTCATTCCGAACTGCTTCAGCTCCTGCTCGACAAATTGCGAGATATAAGTTGTCTGGTGCAGTGATTTTTTACGCAGCTTTTCAATACCAGCTTCCTCAAAAAGTGAAAGACTGCCGATCAGCGGTGCTGTTGATAAAATGTTCGGTGTCCCGATCTGATAAGCGCCCGCTCCCTCTGCTTTTGTAAATGTGTGTGCCATATCAAACTGTTTTTCTTTATCTGAACCGAACCAGCCTTTTAACCCCGGGATACGGTTATGATGCTTTTCATGGATGAAGAGTCCACCTGTTCCACCAGGGCCGTTATTCATATATTTATAATTACACCAGACAGAAAAATCAACGCCCCAGTCATGAAGCTCATGTGGCACAGCTCCTATCGAGTGAGCCAGATCAAATCCGACAAGTATCCCTTTTTCATGGGCGCGTTTTGTGATCTCTTTAATAGGAAGAAGCTGGCCGCTGCGGTATAAAACAGATGGCAGCAGCAGAACAGCCGTCTCATCTGTACATATCCGCTCAATGTCTTCAATTGTCAAAGTAACGCCATCAGCAGATACAGCTTTAATCAGCTCCTGCTCAGGATCAAGGCCTTTTAATTCGATCTGACTTTGAAGCGCATAAATATCTGATGGAAAGTTCAGTTCATCAGCCGCTATTTTCGTTCGTTTCCCCTCAGGCTGATAGAACGTTGAAAGCATCTGATGCAGATTAACAGTAATTGAGCCTGTGACAATCACTTCAGACGGCTTTGCACCAATCAGCGGTGCCGTTTTTTCACCTAGAGATTCTGACAGTGTAAACCAAGGGTGCTGACCTTCCATCCACCCTTCAATTCCGTAATCCTTCCAGCTTGAAAGCAGGTTCATTACAGCCTGTTCAGCTCTTTTAGACAGCAGACCGAGTGAATTCCCGTCAAGATAATACTGCCCTTCCTTCAGGTAGAATTCTTCACGAAAACCAGCTAAATCATCTTCCCGGTCAAATCGCTGTGCTTCAGTCAGATCGAATATAAAACTCATTATGTAAGCCCCCTATTGTACATACTGATTGAATTTGTATGCTATTATCATACAGGAAAGCACCATGTTTTGCGAAGTCAGGAGGAAGAGGTCAGGTGCAGAAAATCAGAATGGTATTCATCGTGATCTTCATCCCTGTACTGGTTCTTGAACCGGCTATATCAGCTGCAGTTTTATACATACTTCCGCTGATCATTCTTTTATCAATGAATGCAGCATTATCAGTGAATCGTATTCAGATGCTGAACATGTCAATTTTAATATCACTGTTATACCTGATCGGCATTACAGCAGACCTGTATATAATCCGACTGATCGCGATTATTTTTATCCTGTTTACGATGCGATACATTACTTATCAAAATGGAGGTTATTAAACTGGAAAGAATACAATTATCAAGTGATTTATCAATTTCAAAAACTGTTCACGGTATGATGCACCTGTCAGGGTGGGGTCTGTCAAAGGAAGAGCGCCTGACGCTGATTAAAGAGGTGCTTGATACAGGAATTACGACATTTGATCACGCTGACATCTATGGAAGCTATCAGTGTGAAGCGCTCTTTGGAGAAGCACTGGCACTTGAGCCTTCACTTCGCAATAAAATGGAGATTGTGACAAAGTGTGGAATTGTCCTTGAATCCCCTAATCGTCCGTCTCACAGAAGCCACCATTATGATACAAGCAAAGCACATATAATCTCTTCAGTTGAACAGTCGCTGAAAAACCTTTCTGTAGATACAATTGACCTGCTGCTGATTCACAGACCCGATCCGTTTATGAACCCTGAGGAAACAGCTGCCGCTTTTGATGAGTTGAGCCGCTCAGGTAAGGTTAAAAACTTCGGTGTGTCCAACTTTAAAAGAAGTCAGTTTAATATGCTTCAGTCCTATGTGGATCAGCCGCTCTGTACGAACCAGATCGAACTGAGCCCGTATCACCTTGAAAACTTTGAAGACGGCACGCTTGACCTGACGATTGAAAAGAAAACGCCTCCGATGGCATGGTCTCCGCTTGCAGGCGGAAAAATTTTAACAGGTGAAGATGAAAAAGCTGTCAGAATCCGTGCAGCACTGAAAGAAATCGGCAGCGAAATCGGAACAGACCAGCTCGATGAAGTGATCTATGCGTGGTTATATAATCACCCTGCCAATATTTCTGTGATTGCAGGATCAGGAAAAATCGACCGCATCCGTTCAGCTGTAAACGCTCAAAATTTCCGTATGGATGCACATCAGTGGTTCACCATTTATCAGGCTGTAATTGGTCATGATGTTCCTTAAATGCGATTGAGGTAGTAAAAAATTTGCTGACTGTGGTAGAATATAGGCAATTAAGATGAGAATGGAGGAAATCCGATGGGGTTATGAACCTGAACTTGAATCTGTTTCAATCTGTCAAAGGCAAGAAGGCTCAGAGTAAGGCTCTCATTGGGGCCTCCATTCTGACGGATGATCTCTGATGCCTTTACACTAACATTCACAGGAGGTGGAAGAGAGCTTTCCGCTTAAGGGAATGCTCTCGCATCATTGGAGATAGACAATTTAATTTTGGTCGTTGTTTTACTTGCATGTACTGCATTTTTTGTAGTTTCTGAATTCTCAATTGTAAAGGTCCGGTCTACCCGGATCGACCAGCTGCTTGAAGAAGGACATCCTAAGGCTGCTAATGCAAAAAAAGTAATGGATAATCTGGATGAGTATTTATCTGCCTGCCAGCTTGGCATTACCGTTTCTGCATTAGCACTCGGCTGGATCGGCGGACCGGTCATCGCATCGATGATCGCACCATTATTTGCAGGGTTTGACCTTTCATGGACACCGGCTTTATCTTTTGTACTGGCATTTTCACTCATTACATTTCTACATGTTGTCATTGGGGAACTGTCACCTAAGATTATTGCTATTCAAGAGGCTGAAAAAATTACATTGATGTTTGCATCGCCATTAATCTGGTTTTACCGCGTTCTTTACCCTTTCATCAGATTTCTAAATGGATCTGCGCGCCTTTTAACGAGAATGCTTGGCTTAAAGCATGCTTCTGCAAATGACGCTGCACATTCAGAAGAAGAATTACGTATGATTCTTTCTGAAAGCTTAAAAAGTGGTGAGATTAATCAATCAGAATACAAATTTGTAAATAAAATTTTCGAATTTGATGAGCGTGTTGCAAAAGAAATTATGGTACCGCGAACAGAAATTGCAAGTGTGGACAGCGGCCTTACGCTGCTTGAAGTATTTGAAGTCATGAAAGAAGAGCAGTATACACGTTATCCTGTCACTGAAGATGGAGACAGAGATAATATTATCGGCATGATTAACATGAAAGAATTAATGACCGCATTCATTGAAGATCAGAGAAACGGGAAGCGCACAGTCGCTGAATTCACCCACCCGATCATTCAGGTAATTGACAGCATACCAATTCACGAGCTGCTTCATAAATTCCAGAGAGACAGAATGCACATGGGTATTCTGCTTGATGAATATGGCGGTACATCGGGTCTTGTCACAATGGAGGATATTATTGAAGAGATTGTCGGAGAAATTCAGGATGAGTTCGACGCTGATGAGATCCCTGATGTTCAGCAGATCAATGAACATCATTATATTCTAGATTCCAAGGTACTCGTTCAAAGTGTGAATGAACTGCTTGATATCGATATTGACGAAGAGGATGTTGATACGATTGGCGGCTGGTTCATGACGCGGAACTTTAATGCTGAGGTTGGGGATGAGATTTATGAACAGGGGCATGTGTTTAGAGTAAATGATGTGGAAGGATATCATATTCTATATCTAGAGGTCTGGAAGCTTTCTGAAGAAGAAGTGACAGAAGTCGAAACGCCCCCCTCCCCTGCCATAAGAACAACTGAAGCACTGTAATGATGAGCCTGGCACATTGTGTCGGGCTTTTTTTAATCGTTTCGCTGCGCTCGAATTTTTATCCAACCTATTTTGATTTAGTTTCATGGTTTCTATTTTAAACACTTCCCTTTTAATTATGTAAAAATAATTGTTGTTTCTGCACAGCTGGTGATTGTAGCGGAAGGGGACGACTCCAGCAGGAGAAGCGTGACAGGTGAGACCCCGCAGGCGAAGCCGAGGAGGCTCACCGCACGCCCTGCGGAAAGCGTTCCCCTGGAGCTGCAATCACCAGCCAGTTTTTACAAAGCCGTTTTTTAGTGTACTTGTTGAAATAACCATTGCTTAAACAGTCTTAAGAAGGTAAAATAAACAGGTATAAAAAAACAGATTTTTATAAAGCTTTGTATTGCAGCCAAATGAGCGCTTTGCAGTCAAAGCATTTTATTTACATGCCAGTGCAAGCGATTGCATAAACTATGGAGGTGCCAATAGATGAAGAAAATATGGTGGAAAGAAGCGGTTGGCTATCAGATTTACCCGCGAAGCTTTCAGGATTCAAATGGAGATGGAATTGGTGATTTACAGGGAATCGTACAAAGACTTGATTACGTAAAGGATCTTGGGGTTGATGTGATCTGGATCTGCCCAATGTATCAATCACCTAACGATGATAACGGATATGATATTTCTGACTATCAGGCCATTATGGATGATTTCGGGACAATGGAAGACTTTGATACACTACTAAGCGAAGTGCATAAGCGTGATATGAAGCTGATCATTGACTTTGTTCCTAATCATACAAGCGATGAGCATCAGTGGTTTGTTGAATCACGTGAATCAAAGGATAGCCCGAAGCGTGACTGGTATATCTGGCGCGACGGTAAGAAAGACAAGTCAGGAAAAACGATTGCTGAGCCGAATAACTGGGAAAGTATTTTCGGTGGTTCTGCGTGGGAATATGATGAAAAGACAGACCAGTATTATTTGCACGTCTTCTCTACCAAGCAGCCTGATGTAAACTGGGAAAACCCTGAAGCACGCCAGGCGATTTATGACCAGGTGAACTACTGGCTCGATAAAGGCATTGACGGCTTCAGAATTGATGCGGTCAGTCATATTAAAAAGCGTAAGAAGTTTCCTGATATGCCTAATCCTAAGAAGAAAAAGTATGTGTCTTCTTTCGATATGCATATGAACCAAAAAGGCATCCAGCCTCTTTTAAAGGAATTTAAAGAAAAAACGTACGGTCAGTATGATGTCATGACTGTCGGTGAGGCAAATGGGGTATCCATCGATGAAGCTGATCTGTGGGTTGGCGAGAAAAAAGGCAAGATGGATATGATCTTCCAGTTTGAGCACCTTGGACTGTGGGATGCTGAAACGAATCTTCAGCTTGATATTGTTGAGCTGAAAAAAGTGCTCACGAGATGGCAAAAAGGACTTGAGAATAATGGCTGGAATGCATTGTTCATTGAAAATCACGATAAGCCACGCGTTGTATCAACGTGGGGTAACGATGATGAATTCTGGTATGAAAGTGCAACATCAATGGCTGCAATGTACTTCCTGATGCAGGGGACGCCATTTATTTATCAGGGTCAGGAAATCGGAATGACAAATGTTCAGTTTGATTCAATTGATGACTATGATGATGTATCTGCTAAGAACCTTTACCGTATCCGTCGTGAAGATGGCGTGCCGCATGATGATATTATGCGTATTCTATGGGCTTCTTCACGTGATAACAGCAGAACGCCGATGCAGTGGTCAAGTAAAGACCAGGCCGGCTTCACTACTGGCTCACCGTGGATGAAGGTGAATCCGAATTACAAAGAGATCAACGTTGAAGATCAATTAAAAGATGAAAATTCTGTTCTGTCATTCTACAAGCGTATGATTGAAATGAAGAAAAACAATGAGGTGTTCACTTACGGCACTTATGACCTGATTCTTGATGAGCATCACCAGATCTATGCTTACACAAGAACACTTGAGGATGAGCAGGTTGTCGTTTTCACAAACCTTTCTACAAAAGATGCAATTTGTGATGACCTGGACTTCACTTTAAGTTTTGATCATCTGATGCTGAATAACCTTCCAGTAACAGCGCATGAAGATACTTCAACGATTGTGTTGAAGCCTTATGAAGCGCGAGTTTATAAGTTATCTTAATGTTAGAAGACTGTCCTCTAAGGGCAGTCTTTTTTAATTGTCCAAGTGAAAATGTTTTTGACAAATTAAATAACTACTGTAGTATTCTTTTGAAAATGACAGCAATCACTAGAATTACAATCATTTAAACGCTTACATATAATTTTTTCAAAAGCTACAAACGTGCTATAATTCATCTCGTTATAAACGGACCTGACTTTTCTGAGAGTGAAAAGTCGCAAAAATATATTTAAAGGAGAGATTTTCGAATTGGATTTAACTAAATATAAACAGGAATGGTTCGGTAACGTGCGCGGTGACTTGATGTCCGGTACACTTGTGGCCCTTGCATTGATCCCTGAAGCCATTGCCTTTTCAATCATCGCAGGTGTTGACCCGATGGTTGGACTTTATGCTGCCTTTTGTATTGCTGTTGTGATTGCTTTTATTGGTGGACGGCCTGGAATGATTTCAGGTGCTACCGGGGCAATGGCACTTCTGATGGTGACACTCGTTGCGGATCACGGACTCCAGTATTTATTTGCTGCAACGATTTTGACAGGCTTTATTCAGCTGATTATGGGTGTATTGAAGCTTGGAAAACTGATGCGTTTTATTCCAAATTCAGTGATGATCGGCTTTGTTAATGCACTGGCGATTCTGATTTTTATGGCACAGCTTGAGCAGTTTGAGGGTGCCGGATGGATCATGTATGCACTTGTTGCTGTCTCGCTTGCGATTATTTATATCGTACCAAGATTTTTTAAGGCGATTCCATCACCACTTATTGCAATTATCGTTGTGACAGCATTTGTTATGCTGACAGGCATTGGAACAAAGACCGTTGGCGATATGGGAACGATATCTCAGACCCTCCCTTCTTTCCTGATTCCAAATGTTCCGTTTACATTTGAAACGCTGATGATCATTCTTCCTTATTCGATTTCACTTGCTGTAGTCGGGTTGCTTGAGTCACTGCTCACAGCTCAGATTGTAGATGATATGACAGATACACCGAGTGATAAAAATAAAGAAGCACGCGGTCAGGGGATTGCAAATATGATCACAGGCTGCTTCGGTGGAATGGCGGGCTGCGCGATGATCGGACAGGCTGTCATTAACGTAAAATCAGGCGGCCGGGGACGTCTATCATCATTTACAGCAGGTGCTGTATTACTTGGTCTGATCATGATTTTAACAGATGTTGTTGTTCAGATTCCGATGGCTGTACTTGTAGGTGTCATGATTATGGTATCGATCGGTACATTTGACTGGGGATCCCTTACACGTCTTCATAAAGTGCCGAGATCAGATGCAGCTGTGATGATCGTAACAGTTGCCACTGTTGTCATTACACATGACTTATCAATTGGCGTACTTGCAGGTGTGCTGTTAAGTGCAATCTTCTTTGCTTCGAAAATTTCAAAAGTACACATTGAGAGAGAAATTGATGAAGCAGCCTCTCGTATAACGTATCGCGTTGAAGGACAGATCTTCTTTGCTTCTGTAACTGACTTTGTATCAGCAATTGATTTTGATCCGCAAGGTATGGACACAGTGATCATTGACTTTACGAAAGCCCATCTATGGGATGATTCAGCGATTAATGCTGTTGATAAAGTTGCGATCAAGATCCAGCAGAACGGTGCTAAAGTGAAGCTGACCGGCTTGAATAAAGAAAGTAATGATCTTGTTGATCAGCTTTCTGTATACGATCAGCCTGATGCGAAAATGTCAGGACATTGATTTTAATAAATATATATAAACTGAGAATAGCTAAACAGTTATAGAGGGTGGGACACAAGTTGTCTCACCTTTTTACCGTTCCGCTGCACTGGAGTGGAAATGAAAAGCTTTTAATTAAAACAGTATTCTATTTGCCCTAATTCTTCTTCATTTCACAAAATATTCAGATTAATTTGAAAGCGCTTTCTTGATTGTATATAATAAAGGTACCGTTAACTGAATGGAGTGGATCTTAATGAAGATGGATCAGTTGCTTCAGCGTTTGGAAGAGGTTTCGTCACGTGAGGAAAAGCCCGGCGGTATTCATAATTACTTGATTTTAGGAATTGGAATTGGCGCAGTCATGCTACATATGTTTTTATAAAAGAAGCCTTCCGGATCTGTTCCGGAAGGCTTTTTATTGTTCCTTCTTACCGAAATCCGATAGCTGATCTGCAGAATCTCTCAGCATTTTTTTAATCCTTGGACTAGTGCCTTCCGGTAATTCATTCGGTGGGAAGAAGTCTGTTTCAATCGTTTCAATTCCATCAGCTTCAGGTTCACCTGTAACGTCTTTTGTGTAATAGACGACTGTAATCGCAAAAAATTCGTCTCCGTTCGGCAGTTTCACGTGATAGTCTTCACCCGATAACACTGTAATTAGTTCAAGTGAACCCACTTCTATTCCTGTTTCTTCTTTCACTTCTCTTCTGACAGCCTGCTCTGTTGATTCTCCAAGTTCGATTAATCCACCCGGCAGCCCCCACACGCCATCCGGTCTTTGCTGCAGCAGGATATTACCTGACTCATTAAATGCAAGCGCTGTTACGCCAACCAGGTTAACAGGATCATGCCCAATCTTTTCTCTTAAATTGCGAACATAACTCATTCGTATATCACCCCTTGTCACTTACATCATAACGTACTGAAATTAAAAAAACAGTTCCGCAAAGGTGCGGAACTGTCATTGCGTTACCTGGCAGCGACTGCGCTTAAATCTTTTGCAGCTTCAACTGTGCGCTTAAAGCCTTCTTCTTTGATCTCTTCAGAACGGTCCACGTACTGATTGTGACCTTCAATGATCACATCAGTCTGCTGCTGGATACCGAAGAATCCTAGAGCGTTTTTAATGAAGTTTACACTCATTTCAGCTCCCTGCATTGCCGGCGCTGAGTAATCTCCGCCTCTTGCATTCAACAGGATCGCACGCTTGTCTCCCATTAACCCTTGAGGACCTTCAGCAGTATATCGGAACGTTTCTCCTGCGCGGAACAGGTAATCCATATACGTGTGAAGCACTGCAGGTACTGTAAAGTTCCACAGTGGGAATGCAAATACCACAACATCTGCCTGCTTAAAGCGGTCAAGATGGCTGTTTGCAATTGTCAGTACTTTGCTTTCTGCGTCTGATAATGGCGCACTTTCTGCTGATTTGAATTGTGCTGCCAGGAAGTCCTGACCGATATATGGCAGTTCTTCATTATATAGATCAACATGGTCGATTGTAATTTCTTCATTATCCTTAATTTCCTCAAGGAACAGATCATGCATTTTAGCAGAAACTGATTGATCTGATGGACGATTGTTTGCTTTTACGACTAATACTCTCATGATGTAAAAAACTCCTTTTCTTAAAAAATTATTACTGTTTACGAAAGTCATATTCTTAATTATCTCGAATACAGAGCAATATTAAATGAAAAAACAGATCAATTCAACTGATCTGCTCAAGTTGTATATTCAACCTGTTTATTATATACCCCGCGACCGCTGCATGTAAACAAAAAAGTTTTTTGATTTAATACCGTTTCGAAATGAACAGTTCTTCCCCACAGCTGGTAAATGTAATGCATAACCTTCTCAAGGTACTGCACATCAAGCTCTGTTCCCTCATAAGCATGACGGATATATAGCTCGCCATTTTTCAAATAATCGCCGTCTTCAACGTAAAGACACGGGAACCCGCCATTCACCCTGGATTGGACAAGTTCATCTCTTACCGCCTCAAAGTCTACCAAAGCTCCAATGCGAAAAGCGTGATGGCATTCCGTAAGCTCCAAAAGTATAGATCACGGATGCAGGACAGATCTCATAACGCATTGGATAAAAATCGAGACCAAACCCCTTGGCAATCTCTGTTACTTCACTGATTGTACTGGCTAATTCATTTGATTCCATTCAGGTCGCCTCCTTCTTATACTCTATTCTTTATATGAAATGCTCATTCTCATTAATTTCTAATGATGCTCCCCTTATCCTCTAAGGTTACGCGGGTAAGATGAAATCAAGAACAACACAAGGAGGCGTTACACATGAACAAAAAGTTAATTAGTACCCTCGCTGGAGCAGTCATTCTCGGAGGGGTGTTTGGCGCAAATGCAGTAGCTGATCAATTTAAAACAGTCGGTATTCAGGATGGAAATACTGAAGTTGCTGAACGATCAACTGATGATGACCGGACAGAAACCGTGCAGTCGACCCCTTCAGGAAGTCAGGCAGAAGAAACACTTCTATCTTTTGAGGAAGCAAAGGAAAAAGCGCTGGCACAGTTTGAAGGTGTTGTAGAGAGTATTGAGCTTGAACGTGAGAACGGCCGAATGGTTTATGATATTGATATTGACAACGGATCTGAAGATGTTGATCTTGATATGGATGCTGTGACAGGAGAAGTGCTGAGAAGTAAAACCGACTGGGACGATGATGACGATGACGACAGAGATGATGTCAGGCCTGCAGATAATCTCTTGACCCAGCAGGAAGCACTTGATATTGCAACAGCTGAATTCAATGGCAAACTTGAAGAAATTGAACTTGATGATGATGACGACAGAATGATTTATGAAATTGAATTAAAAAATGGAGATCGTGAAGCTGAATTTGATATTGATGCTGTGACAGGTGAGATTCTGGATATGGAGCTCGACGATTAAAAAAACAGAGGTGAAAGCATATGCTTCCACCTCTGTTTTCAGTCGATTTCTGCGACAATCTTTCCTTTAACTTTTCTCGTTTCGAGCTGCTCAAGTCCTTTTGGCACTTCTTCAAGTGAAATCACTTGCTCAACCAGGCTCTTGATTTCTCCTTTTGAGAGGAGTTCAACAAGATGATCACCAATTGCTTTCAGTGTCTCTTCCTCTTCATGATTTCCAGACTGGAACACACTGCCTAATGCTACATGATGAAATGAAATCGGATGGGCAAATGAAATCGAGTCATTCATCTCAGGCTGTCCTGCAATAAATGCGATTTGGCCATTATAGGCAAGTGCCTTTAATGATTTTGTTGCATTGTCTCTTCCAACTGTATCAAGCACGTAATTCACGCCTAAACCATTTGTAAATTCCTTTGTTTTTTCTACAAAATCGTCTTGATTATAATCGATCGCAAAGTCTGCACCGAGCTGTTGCACATGGTCATGATTCTCTTCTGATGCAGTTGTAATGACAGTGAGACCGGCGTATTTAGCCAGCTGTATCGCAAATCCGCCTACTCCGCCTGCACCTGCATGAATCAGAATCGACTTATTCTTTTGGATATGAAGCTTGTAAAACAGCGCCTGATAAGCTGTATAAGCCGCAACCGGAAGTGCTGCAGCATCTGTATAAGATACGTCTTCAGGAAGCTTTGATACAGTATGAGCTTTCGCAATGGCATATTCAGCAAATGCACCTCTTTTAGCCATATCAGCTAAAAAGACAACGCGGTCACCTTCATGTAAATCATGGACAGAAGCATCCGTCTCTACGATATCACCAGCTGCATCCAGTCCGAGTATATGCGGATACTCCCAGGCCGGCGAACCGCCTTCACCTGTTTTATAATCAACAGGGTTAAGTCCCGCTGCTTTCACTTTTACCAGTACTTCATCCTCAGCTGGCACAGGCTGATCTGTTTCTTCAACTTTCATATCGCGCCATTGTCCTTTATCTTTTAACAGTAGTGCTTTCACTTCACATTCCTCCTGTCTTTCTTTGATGTTACCCACTATTACGGTAAAATAATCAACCGTGCCTGATCTGAACTCTACACAAAAAAAACTGTGCAGCTGCACAGTTTTTTAAAATTTCCGCTCAGGTGAAGCCAGACCGTGCTTCACTGCATATAAAGCAGCCTGTGTACGGTCAGATACTTCAAGCTTTGAAAAAAGGTTTGATATATGAGTCTTAACCGTTTTTTCAGTAATAAAAAGTGAAGAGGCTATTTCCTTATTGCTTTTACCTTTAGCAAGCTCAAGCAGCACATCCCGCTCTCTTCTTGTCAGCTGGTGAACCTCATGAGGTGATGGTTCATCCTGATTAACGCGTGTCATCAGGTGACTCGTTGCTTTCGGGTGCAGGGTATTCTCTCCGTTCATCAGTTTGCGGATTGAATCCGCAAGCTCATCAGGCTCAATATCCTTTAACTGATACCCTGCCGCTCCTGCTTCAATGGCTGGCACAACATGATCCTGATCTGAAAAGCTTGTGAGCATCATAATTTCAGTAGAAGGAAGCGCCCGTTTGATCTCTCTGGTCGCTTCAATCCCGTCCATTTCAGGCATCACAAGATCCATCAGCACAACATCCGGCTGGAACTTCTTCACCATCGCTACTGCCTCCACGCCGTTTTTAGCTTCTCCGACAATTTCAATATCTTTCTGTGTTTTTAAAAAGAACACAAGTCCTCTTCTAACAACGTGATGGTCATCAGCAATTAATAATTTTATCGACATCACTGCACCTCCTAGTAAGGCAATGTAATCTTAATCTGCGTACCCTCAGCCGGATGGCTCTTAAGTGAAAATTCCCCGTTTAGCAGCCTTGTCCGTTCTTTCATGCTTGAGAGGCCGACTGATGGAAGCTTTTCCACATGATCCGGATAAAAACCTCTTCCAAAATCTCTGATAGTCATGTCAATTTTATCTGATGCTGCATCGATCCAGATATAAATCTCATCTGCCCCTGCATGTCTCTTACAATTTGTGATCGCTTCCTGTGCGATTCTGAAAATAGTCTCTTCCACTTTTGAAGGGAGATTCAGTACACCTTCGATTTTAATGGTTGCTTTTAACCCAAGCATCTCAGCAAATCCATTCAGTGCCTCAGTGAGTCCGCCTTCCATCCCTTTTGGACGAAGCTGCCAGATCAGTGCCCTCATCTCAGTCAGTGCTTCCTGAGCCAGAGATTGAAGCCCGTGAAAGGTTTCTTTCACATCTGCATCCTCTGACATTTCAGCGCCGCCTCTTGCAGTCAGCGTCATTGAAAAAAGCAGCTGGTTCACAGAATCATGAAGATCACGCGCGAGCCGGTTACGCTCCTGCATCAGTGCGACCTCCTGCTCTTTTTTAGTCAGCTGAATCCGCTTGATAGCCGATCCGATCTGGAAAGCAACTGATTCAAGCAGCGCAAGCTCATGCGCTTCAAATTCACGTCTTCCCGGAGTCGCAACATTTAACAAACCG
Source organism: Jeotgalibacillus malaysiensis (assembly GCA_000818095.1). Lineage (NCBI taxonomy): Bacteria > Bacillati > Bacillota > Bacilli > Caryophanales > Caryophanaceae > Jeotgalibacillus > Jeotgalibacillus malaysiensis. The sequence continues at coordinate 1,186,006 of CP009416.1, read as the reverse complement.
AAGCGTTCATTTCCTGACTGCAGTGGAACCGTTGCGTGATGCGTAATGCCCTCAGGATTTACTTTACTTCTGTCGATCGCTTCCGTAATTCTTTTGCACTCAATAATATTCGAGGCCTTTCTAAGACGCCCCTGCCGGAAACGGTTCACACACCAGCAGCCCCCCGTTTTCATATAAAAGCAATCCTGTTCAGTCAGAATATCAGGAAGATTTTCATGAGCAATTAATGCATGCTTACCGTTCTCCTCTATAAAAAAGACCCATCCCGTATGAAAATCTGTACCTTCAAGGAATTTTTCCAGAGACCCCTGAAGCATAGATTCAAGTTCAGTTTCTTCATTCAAAAGTTCAGCAATCTCTTTCAGGATCGTTACATGTGATGGATCATTCATTGTCTCACCGCCTGTTTCTATTGCTTTTATTATAAGTCATAGACTGTAAGCGTACTAATATTTCCTGTTCAGTCAAAAGGCTGAAAATCATAAGGCTTGGTTAAAGTTGGCTGTTATTTGTCGCTTCAGATGGCGCTTTCCGCAGGGACGCCGTTTTGTGCAGGGAGTCGCCTTATCCGCTACAATCAACAGCTGTGCAAAAACAATATTGAGTTTAAATGAAACCAATCATAAAGAGAGCTATTGTTGACTTGCGAACACCATTTCAAGTAAACACTTAAGCGCAGCGGAACGGTTAAAAAGCTGACACAAAATAAACTGTGTCAGCTTTTTATCATAATCCAGATTTAGTTTAATTCAGCCTTAATCTTCTCCATAAAGGACTGCTTAATGCTTTCAAGCTTGTCTTCGCTGTCTTCAAGTGAAGAGCCGACTACGCTGAAATAGAATTTGATTTTCGGCTCTGTGCCGCTTGGTCTGACACATACCCATGAACCGTCTTCAAGGAAGTATTTTAATACGTTAGAAGCCGGCAGGTTAATTTTATACTCTGCACCTTCTTTTGAATGACGGCGTAGTGAAGTCAGGTAATCCTCCTGCGCTTCTACTGATAATCCCGCAACTTCTTCAAGCGGCGTTTTTCTGAGAGAAGTCAGTAGTGACTGAATCTTTTCAGCACCATCCTTCCCTTTCATTGTGATCGATTCAAGGTCTTCTTTGTAATAGCCGTGCTGCTCATAGATCGCAAGTAACACTTCATAAAGCGTTTTGCCTTCAGCTTTGTGATAAGCTGCTGCTTCTGTAGCGAGAAGTGCTGCTTGAATGGCATCTTTATCGCGTGCAAAATCTTTTACCAGATATCCGTAGCTCTCTTCATAACCAAAGAGGAATTCATATTCACCTGACGCCTGGTAATTTTTAATCTTTTCACCGATAAATTTAAAGCCTGTTAGTACATCCTCAACTGAAGCACCATAATGTTCAGCTACTTTTCTGCCGATTTCTGAAGTTACGATCGTTTTGAATACGCGGCCATTTTCAGGCATATGTCCCTTTTCCTTTTTACGGGCAAGCAGGTAATCAAGTAAAATAGCGCCAGTCTGATTTCCTGTCAAAAGTGTATACTCGCCGTTTGGCCCCTGTACTGCAAGTCCTAGCCGGTCACCATCCGGGTCAGCTGTAATTAACAGATCTGCATTGACTTTTTTACCATCACTGATTGCAAGCTCAAACGCACCCGGTTCCTCAGGGTTTGGAGATTTAAGCGTTGGGAATTCAGAATCCGGCTGTTCCTGTTCTGCAACAACGTGTACATCATATCCTAGCGCCTTTAGTCCGCGCTGAACCATTACATTAGAAGCACCGTGTAGTGGTGAGAAAACAACTTTAAGGTCAGATTCTTTTGCCATTTGAGGCTTTTCAGATACGGTGATCAGATGCTCTGCATAGGCATCATCCACATCTGCACCGACAATTTCAATCAGGCCTTGAGATTTTAAATCTTCAACCGGTTTCACCTGAATATCCAGTTCATTTTCAATCAGGTTGATCTCATCAATCACATCATCTGCATCCTTCAGATTCAGCTGGGCACCGTCTGCACCATATACTTTGAATCCATTATATTCAGGAGGGTTGTGGCTTGCAGTTGTCATTCCGCCCATGAATGTGCCGAGGTGACGTACGGCAAAAGATAATTCAGGTGTTGATCTGAGTGATTCAAATACATATGTTTTAATACCGTGTGTGGCAAGTGTGCGGGCAATTTCCATGGAAAACTCAGGCGACTTTCTGCGGCAGTCATAAGCAAGAACAACACCCTGCTGTTTTGCTTCTTCTCCATTTTTTTCTATGTACTTCGCCAGTCCTTCTGCTGCTTTACGGACTGTATAAATGTTCATCTTATTCGTACCGGCACCAATTTCACCGCGCATACCGCCTGTACCGAACTCAAGGTTTTTATAAAATGAATCTTCAATCGCTTTATCATTGCCTTTCATTGCTGCGAGTTCTGCATGCAGCTCCTGATCCAGCCCTTCAAAAGTTATCCATTTGTTATACGTGTTCTGTACGCTCATAAAATCCCCTCCGTTTTGGCTTTTTACTATTGTAGCACGCCCTCAGACTGTTGAATATTGAAAAATCTGAAAAGAACTCTCTAAAAATCAGAGGGTGGGACAATATCGTCTCACCCTCTGTAAATATGATCGCTTTTGAATCACAAGTGATTATTTTTTGTAATTGATCGAATAGATATCATGTCTGCGGTCTTTCAGCTGGCGCACGGTTCCACCCTGACGCTGACGGCGGAGAATCTCAAGGTCGACATCCCCGATCATCACCATTTCAAGGTTAGGATCTGTCTCACCGACAATACCGTCACGCGCAAATTCAAAGTCAGACGGTGCAAAAATCGCTGATTGAGCGTACTGGATATCCATATTTTCAGTCTCAGGCAGGTTGCCGACTGTTCCTGAAATCACTGTATAAATCTGATTTTCAACCGCACGTGCCTGTGAACAGTATCTGACGCGCAGGTAACCCTGACGATCTTCTGTACAGAACGGTGTGAAAATGATTTTAGCACCCATATCTGTCGCAATACGGGCAAGCTCAGGGAATTCAATGTCATAACAGATCTGGATTGCAATTTTACCGCAGTCTGTATCAAAGACTCTGACTGTGTCCCCAGGGCTGATCCCCCACCATTTGCGTTCGTTCGGAGTAATATGAAGTTTATACTGCTTCTCAATCGTGCCGTCTCTTCTAAATAGATAAGCGATGTTATAAATCTCATCATCTTCCTCTTTCACAAAGTGAGAGCCGCCGATGATATTAACATTGTATCGAACTGCAAGATCTGTGAAGAGTTCGATGTACTCTTCCGTGTAATCCGTCAGCTTTCTAACAGCCATACTCGGAGACTTTTCATTCAGGAATGACATGAGCTGTGTAGTGAAAATCTCAGGGAACACAACAAAGTCTGATTGTGCATCAGATGCGACATCCGTAAAGTATTCCACCTGATTTGCAAAGTCAGTAAATGAATCGATCTGACGCATCATGTACTGCACAACACAGATTCTCACAGGATGACTCGTCTTAAAGTGTCTCTTGGTTTTTGGACGGTAGTCTACATTATTCCATTCCATCAGCGTGGCATATTTATTTGACTGCTTATCATCCGGCAGATAATTCGGGTTAATCCGCATCAGTGTAAAACCGTTGATCAGCTGGAATGACAGTACCGGATCATAAATTTTATGCATCTGAACAGAATCAACATATTCACGCGGCGACATTTCACCTGCGTATTTATGATAGTTTGGAATTCTGCCGCCGATAATAATACTTTTCAGGTTGAATTCCCTTGCTAACTCTCTTCTTGCTTCATACAATCTGTGGCCGACTTTCATCCGGCGAAAATCAGGGTGAACCATCACTTCAATGCCGTAAAGGTTATATCCGTCAGGGTTATGGTTCGTGATATAGCCTTCATCCGTAACATCATCCCACGTATGGCGGTCATCGTACTCATCAAAGTTAATAATCAGACTCGAGCATGAGCCGATGATATCGCCATCAAGCTCAGCAACCAGCTGACCATCAGGGAACATATCCAGATGACTCTCAAGGTGTTCTGTCTTCCAAGGCTGCATACCCGGGAAACAGAGCTTTTGCATATGAATAATCTTATCTATATCAGCATGAATCATTTTACGAATGATCATCTTTTTCTCAAATTGGGACAAATCCAGTTTTTCAGACATACTTTCACTCCTCAAATGCATCGTTACTTTTAATTATAAACCCAATATATAATAATAACAGCTGTAAGTATCGTCACGCCAAATTTTAGACATATTCAACCTGTTTTCTTCAGGCGACAGATTTTCTAAGCTTGTATTATTGCCAGTTTAATTTTACAATCGTCAATGACAATATATTTTCAAGCGAAATGAGGCGTCATGATGACCAAAAAGATAGAAAACCTGCTTTTTGCTGCATGGGCTGCCGCTTTTACTGCTACAATGGGATCATTGTATTTCTCAGAGATCAGAGGATTTGAGCCTTGTGAGCTGTGCTGGTATCAGCGCATTTTTATGTACCCGATCGTAATCATTTTACTCATTGCGATCATTAGAAAAGATGCGAAAGCTGCCCTTTATTCTGCTGTACTTTCAGGAATTGGCGGATGTATATCGATTTATCATTACAGTATTCAAAAGATTGATGCCTTGTCGGCTTCTGCACCTGCATGCGGCAGAGTGCCATGTACAGGCGAATATATTAACTGGGCAGGATTTATCACGATACCATTTTTGGCGTTGACTGCCTTCACGATTATTTTTGTTACAAGTCTAGTCATTCTTAAGCAATCGAAAGGAGCAACACAATCATGAAAAAAGTTTTAATTTTCGGCGGTGTCATTGTGCTGATTTTCGCAGCCATTGTACTGATCACAAATATGCAGAACTCAACAGCAACTGAAGGAAATCCTTACGGGAAAGATGATCTGAACCAGGCAACAATTGACCTGCTGGATGATGAAAATTATCAGAACCAGATCGTACCTGAAGATTTAGAGGAACGAATTTCAAGTGGTGAACCGACTACTGTTTATTTCTTCAGCCCGACATGTCAATATTGTCAGCAGACAACACCTATATTGGCTCCACTCGCAGAAGAAATGAATGTTGATTTACTTCAGCATAATTTACTTGAGTTTGATAATTCATGGAACGAATATGGTATTCAGTCAACACCTACACTGGTTCACTATGAAGATGGTGAAGCTGTAGATGGTATTGTTGGCGCTGCTACTGAAGAAGACTACAGAGCATTTTTTGAGCGTAACGTAACAGGTGAATAAATATATATCTGCCGGGGGATCACAGCTGCTGATTTCCCGGTATTTTTTTAGCTGAATGGAGGATTTCATCATGACATCTTATTTTTCAATCCGGATTCATTCTAATTGGCACGGAAAGCCGCTGGATACATTATTGAAAGATCAGTTTGCTTTTAGTAAGAAGACGATTCATCAATGGAGAATGGATAAAAGCATCTTAATTAATGGAGAACTGAAGCCGTGGAAAGACCCCGTGAGTGAAGATGACGTGATAACTATAGCTTATGAAGCTTCAACTTCCGCTGCTGAATGGGCTTATCCAATAGAAGTATTATATGAAGATGAGCATATGCTGATTGTGAATAAACCTGCAGGCATTGATACACATCCAAACGATGAATCAGATCAACAGACGCTGCAAAACGCTGTTGTTCATTACTTACTTTCAGCAGACCACACAGGCTATGCACAGCCAATTCACAGACTTGACCGCGATACAACAGGCGCTATTCTATTTGCAAAGCATCCAGCTATTAAGCCGCTGCTTGATCAGATGCTAGAAAAGAGAATGATTAAGCGGACATACCATGCACTTGCTTCAGGGAAAATGAAGCCGCACGGAACAATCAGTGAACCGATTGGAAAAGACCGCCATCATCCTGTCAGAAGGCGTGTATCCCCTGGCGGACAAAAGGCTGTTACACACTATCAGCTGATTTCTTATAATGCGGAAAAGAACCTGTCATTAGTTGAATTGAACCTTGAAACAGGACGCACTCACCAGATCAGGGTGCATCTCTCCTATATTGGTCATCCAATTGCTGGCGACAGGCTTTACGGTTCACTTGTGAAGGACTTTAAGCACCAGACGCTTCACGCGAAGAAGCTGGCATTTATCCATCCATTTACGCTTGAAGAAATTAGTTCAGAAGCAAAAAATCCTGATTACTTTGGATAAAACATCTATACGCAGGATGAAATTTCAGTTTTAAAAAGTTATATAAAATGTTAAATATCATGATAGTGTAGCTGCGACTCCTGTGGGATGTGACGGGAGGTAAGACTCCGCAGGCGCGCATCGACGACGAGGCTTATCCCCATCCCCGCGGAAAGCAGCCGACTGAAGCGGAGCGAAACGAGTAAGAGGATGCGACAGTAAATTGCCGCATCCTCTTTTTAACTGCTTATTCTTTTCCTGCTTTAACCCACTTCGCAACTTCGATTGTGCGCTTGGCCTGATATTTCACGCCATCTGCCACATCTTCCTTCATGTTGCCGTCACCATCTACTGTTACACTTGTGCCGTACGGGTTACCACCAGAAGCGAAGGTAACCGGATCTGAGTATCCTGGCGCTGCAATGATCGCACCCCAGTGCATCATCGTAGTATACAGGCTCAGAATCGTGGCTTCCTGTCCGCCATGCGGATTCTGTGCCGAGCTCATTCCGCTGACAACTTTATTCACAAGCTTACCGTTAAACCATAGGCCGCCTGTTGTATCAATAAAGTTTTTCATCTGTGCCGGCATATTCCCATAGCGTGTCGGAATACTGAAAATAAATGCATCTGCCCACTCCAGGTCATTTAATGTTACAACCGGAACGTCCTTTGTTTCCTCATAATGTTCTTTCCATGCAGGATTTGATGCAATCGCCTGCTGAGGTGCCGTTTCTTCCACTTTCAATACTTTAACCTCTGCTCCTGCTTCTTTTGCTGACTCTTCAGCCCATCTCGCCAGCTGATAGTTGGTTCCAGTTGAACTGTAATAGATGATTGCTAATTTTACGTTAGACATTGAACACTCTCCCTTTTCATCAATATCGTTTTCTGAAAATTAATTTACGCTTTATATTATTACCTTTAAGTTTCTTTTATAAACATAGTTTCTAATATCTCAGTTTCAAAGTATCAGATAAATCCCTTTATCATACAATGAGTTAGATGTAGAATCTGTTTGAAAGGAAGGTTGATATTCATGACATTATTAATTATCAGCGGAAGCTCCCGTGACAATAGCAATTCAGAATTCTTTGCTGAAAAAGCAGCTGCTTCTTATAAAGGTGACGTAAAGTGGATCAGATTGAGAGAAAAAACGATCAGACAGATCCATGATCAGCGCCATGATGAAAATGGTTTTGACCCGGTTAAGGATGATCACGCGCAGGTTGTTGAAGCGATGTTCGAAGCAGATGAGGTGTTATTTGCTACACCGCTTTACTGGTACGGGATGAGTGGCTATATGAAGACTTTCATTGACAGGTGGTCTCAATCGATGCGGGATACTGACGTTAATTTCAATGCCCGTATTGCGGGGAAGCCCGGGTACGTTATTACATGCGGCGGCGATCAAGTTGACATAAAAGGCCTTCCGCTCATTCTTCAATTCAGGCATATTTTCGAATTTACAGGAATGGAATTCAAAAAATATTTTATCGGTGAGGCAAGAAAACCAGGCGACGCTGAAAAAAGTGACAGACTGAATCAGCTTGAACAATTCTTTTCTTAAACCATTAGTTTTTGCTGCCTGTCCCCAGGTGCAGAAGCTTTTTTCAGCACCTCATTTCTTGACAATAAGTATTTACTTATACTATAGTGGGCACTGTTTACTGATAACTAAAAGTAACTGATTTTATAGAGAGATAATTGCCAGGAGGTTTTGATCATGTCAGCAACTACTTTAGAGAAAAATGTATTAGACGTCCTTTTTGAAAGAAGAGCGACGAAACAGTATGATCCTGAGGTTGAAATCAGCCGTGAAGAATTGAATGAGCTGCTAGAAGCAATGGGACAGGCACCGTCAGCCTGGAACCTTCAGCACTGGAAGTTCCTTGCGTTTCATAACCCTGAATCACAGGAACGACTGCTCCCGATCGCTTATAACCAGCAGCAGATTACAGATGCATCTGCCGTGATTGCTGTGCTTGGTGACTTAAGAGCAAACGAGAATGTTGATGCTGTATTTGATCCTGCTGTTGAAAAAGGCGCTATGTCTGAGGAGATTAAGCAGGCATTAAATGGCCAGATCCAGGGTGCTTATGAAAATGAACAGTTTGCCCGCGATGCTGCATTTTCTAATGCATCACTTGCAGCGATGCAATTCATGATTGCTGCAAAAGCAAAAGGCTGGGACACATGCCCGATCGGCGGCTTCAGTGATGCTCAGCTGATTGAGGAGTTTGAGATTTCCGATCGTTACGTGCCTGTTATGCTGATTACTGTTGGTAAGGCAGCGAAGGAAGCCCGTAAATCTGAGCGGATTGATATTGATGAATTAGTTGAATATGTATGATGCAAAAAGGGATGAGACTAGTGGTCTCACCCCTTTTTTGTATGGTCGTTGTGTCGTGGAAATTGTCCTTCCCCCGCTGCTGGATTACGTCACCTTCTGTTATATATCTATCGGCTTTAGATTTATTCGGTCACCTTTCAGAAGGATTCGTCCGCGGTCGCCGTTTGAGTCTGAGATTACATCACCTTTCGGATTAATTCCTACACCTTTCAAATCTATTCCATCACCTTTTCAGTTTTTCGCACATCCTCTTTGGCAGGTCCTCCGTCACTCCGGAAGACCACACCTACTTAACCAAATCCTCTGCAAACCGCTTAATTAGTCCCGGCAATACGCCGAACGTATACGGCTTATATACCCGCTCAGTCCACTTATGACCATCACGGCCGTACACGCCGATATTGATAGAAGGAATATTCAGCTCCCTGATCAGATGAATCGGCACCGGATAAAGATCCTGCATTCTTGGAATGTTCCTCTTTAACATCTCGATCGCTTCTTCTGATTCGTGAAGAGAGAGAAAGCTGCCATCTGCTAAATATGGGAAAAACCGTTTTGTGACGAACTCTTCCCCCTCAGCTTCACCTGTCTCCTTCAAATGCTTCTCAAGCTTTTGCATAATATCAGTTCCATGCTCATTTTTATCGCTCAGATAATTATGCGGCAAAAACGGCGGTGCGAAGAACATTAACACGCGCGGCGTCTTATCAGGATCAAGCTGCTGCAGCTTTTCAGCGAGTGCGAATGCAGCTTCACGCTTATCCTTGCCTTTATACTTTTTCACAATTTCATTTAACGGACCTTCTACGTCAATTCCCTGTGCCCTTAAAGAGGACTCCAGCTCACTGAATGTACTGACATCCATCTGAAAATTCCAGTCACTCGGCGGGAAACCATGCTTTTTTCTGAAGTCGCTGTACTTCCTTGTACTTTCCCGGCTGATTTCGTACACTGCTTCAATTGCAATTTTCCTGAGCTTCTCCATTACATCCTGCGCCGTCTGCTCGAAAACAAAGTAGTTAAAGTACAGATGAGCACTGATCGCTGTCTGCACGTTGTAGTCTTTTTTATCGTCCTTAAAATGAAGACATGCAGGCGGCAGCACATACTCGCCGTCCAGATCTTCAGCCAGATCAATATTCTGATTGATTCTTCTGTTCAGCTCAGCGCCGATACGCGTCGGATCAATCGATGTGAGTACGTCTCCAACATGCGCTTCCCTGCCGTAAATATAAAAGCACGGCAGCACCTTACCCGCTGCACCGGTGTAAATATATTTCGTTCTGTCACCATCATACATCGGCGCAATAAAGTCATTATTAATCGCCGCTACATAATCCAACTGCTTCTTTTTCTTCATCCTCGCAAGCTCATGAAGCGCTGCGAGCATCCCTGCATGTTCACTTTCTTCATCAGGGTTAAATAAAAACAGCATATTCCCGTCACGTTCTTCCTCAGAAAACTGAAGCAGATTGACAAGATGTACTGCCGCTCCACTTTGCATATCAAGAGACCCTCTGCCAAACAGCCACTCCCCTGAATTTGCTTCCTGCCTTACACGATAATCGCCGGGAAAATCCTTAAAAAATTCTTCAAGCTTGTCCGGGTGATGCGCCATATGCTGGATTGACCCGAAATCCTCAGTACCTACTGTATCAATATGGCTGTGGAACAATACTGTTTTAGCCGATTTTCCCGGCAGCATTGCCCACACATTTTTCCGTTGAAATGGATCATCTTTTATATTTTGAATCCACACCTGATCAGGATTTTCTTTAAAATATGGAAACGTGCGGATCCATTCATAGATTTGTTCAACTTTATGTACTTCTCCTTGAGATCCTGTATAGCTTTTCATCTCAATCAGTTTTCTTGTAACCAGTTCGGCCTGCTCAGGAGCAGATAAATGCTGAATTTCCTGATACATCTCATAACCCCCTGCTGTCTTTTCATTCATCTTAATGGATCGGCGCTGCGATTGGAAGCAGATGACTGTAAAATGATCAGCAAAATCCAAACGTGAAAAGTTTATGATGTAAATTTGTTAAAAGGGGTTGAATCACGCGTTATAAACGAATATTATATAACTTGTGCTTAAAAATGTTCGTATTTTAATAAAGGACTGATTTGATGTTTCGCTTTCATTTAAAAGAAAATAATACAACTGTCAAAACGGAGTTATTGGCAGGTTTCACAACATTTATGACGATGGTCTACATCGTTGTCGTCAACCCGATTATTTTATCGAGTGCAGGCGTACCGTTTGACCAGGTATTTCTGGCAACAATTATTGCAACCGTCATCGGAACGCTATGGATGGCGCTGATGGCAAATTATCCGATTGCGATCGCACCCGGTATGGGACTAAACGCGTACTTTGCCTTTTCAGTTGTCGGTACAAATACTAACATTACATATGAAGTTGCTTTTGCAGCTGTATTTGTTGCTGGTGTCTTGTTTACCATTCTTTCACTGACTTCATTTAGAAAAAAACTGATCGAAGCGATTCCCGACAATCTAAAGCACGGGATTACTGCCGGAATCGGATTGTTTATCGCTTTTATCGGAATGAGAATGACCGGTATTATTGTGGCTCACCCGGACAATCTTGTCGCACTTGGCGATCTTCATTCATCATCTGTGATTTTAGCTTTCACAGGACTGGCTGTGACGCTGATTCTGATGGCGCTGAATGTGAACGGCGCACTGTTTCTCGGTATGATCTTTACCGGTGCAGCTGCTTATTTTACCGGACAGCTTCAGTTTGACGGAGTTGTTGCACTTCCAAGCTTGCCTGAAGGAATCATCATCTCTAATCCGGTTGCAGCGTTTGGTGATGTAATTCAGTACGGATTATTCGCGGTCGTATTTTCATTCCTGCTTGTCACAATCTTTGATACGACTGGCACGATGATCGGCGTTGCACAGCAGGCCGGGCTGATGAAAGGTAAAACGATGCCGCGTGCGAGACAGGCCCTTCTTGCAGATTCGATCGCAGCTACTGCAGGTGCGATGGTCGGAACAAGTCCGACTTCAGCTTATATTGAATCATCGTCAGGTGTCGCAGCGGGCGGACGTACCGGACTGACAACCGTTACTGTAGCAGGGTTGTTTATCGTTGCTGCCTTTTTCGGACCGCTTGTAAGTGCAGTATCAGGTGTTGCAGCCATTACAGCACCAGCACTCATCATTGTCGGAAGCCTGATGATGGGCAGTATCTCTCAGATTAAATGGGGAGAGATTGATGAAGCATTCCCTGCATTCTTAATTATTTTAAGCATGCCGCTGACATCAAGTATCGCAACGGGGATTGCACTTGGATTTATTTCTTATCCGATTTTAAAGGTCGTAAAGGGTAAATGGAGAGAGGTTCATTTCCTTGTGTATCTGTTTGCCGTTTTATTTGCTTATCAGCTGGTGTTTTTACCGCACTAAAAGGAATATCTATCAACCGGTTCATTTCCGTTTCAGGCGGAGGCTTTCCGGACGGCGGTCGCTGAGCCTTCTCAGGCAAGCCTTGCGGGGTCTCAGCTATCCCGCTAATCGTCCCGGAGTCCCCGCCTTCCACTCCAACGAACCTAAATATTTTCATAATAAAAAGAAGGTTGCACAAATTCAGCAAGAGTGCAGCCTTCTTTTTTTATAAACCAAATATCTGATCAATTATACACCATGTTTTTTATTTAAAAAGTACTTCAATGCATCCAGCACTTCGGTTTTTCTTCTGACGATAAAGGTTTTGATATCTTCCTGTTCAGATTTCGCAAACATTGACATGAGTGAGGACTGCCGGTGGTACTGACTGACTTCTCCGTAGCCGAGCGTGTTACAGTATTCTGCAAGCTGTTTGATCAGCGACAGGCATCTTTCATTATCTGAGGTCAGGTTATCACCATCTGAAATATGAAATGCGTAAATGTAATATCTTTCAACAGGATAATCACTTTCAATGATCTCAATCGCTTTGCGGTAGGCTGAGGAGCAGATTGTCCCGCCACTTTCACCTTTTGTAAAAAAGGTCTCTTCTTCTACTTCCTTTGCTTCAGTGTGATGCGATACAAATCTGATTTCCACGTGTGAGTAATGCAGCTTTAAGAATTTGACCAGCCAGAAAAAGAAGCTTCTTGCGATATATTTCTCAAACTTGCCCATTGATCCACTTGTATCCATCATTGCGATAGAACCATGCATAACTGCCTCCACCCTTTTCCTTTTCTTCATTGTATGTAAGAACACTCAGATTATTTCATCAGATTTCAAGAAAAAATGCCCAAAAGAAAAAGACCTGCTCAATACAGGTCTTTTAAATGCTTTTTTCTTCAGCTGTAGAACGTGATGCATCCAGTAGTAGGATGACTGCTGTTACAACGTGCATGACAAAACCTAAGAAAGGTACGACCCCAACGACTGAAGTCACAATACCAAAAATACTTCCTGTCTTAGAAGTGTAATCACGCGCAGCAAATACGAGCGTAACGATATGCAGAGCAAGCATAATGCCAAGTGGTGCCCATGAAGTACCGAGAATGATGATTCCGCCTAAAACCGGAATCGCAAAAAATGCTTCAAGACCACCGGTGATCCATTTCATCGTCGTGGAAATTCTCATTTAACATCCAGTCCTTTCTTCATTTACTTATCATATATGGCATAATGGCTGTTTCAATTCATACCTCTTATACGTATGTATGCTTAAAAAGTTTCAAAAAAAATAACCAGTTTTTTATGACTGGTTATTTTTAAGACTTTTCTTCATATTGAATTGGATCCGAAAGCTTCTTACTCGACTTCAATTCCCCGCCTGACCGGATTTTCTCCATCTGCTTTCCAAGCATCACAAGCTCCTCCATCGTGCTCGCCATACTCCCATTTACCGGCTCAAGCTCCTTAAAATACTCTCTGCCTGGCATATAAAATCCCCTCCGAATTTTTATTAATTGTATCATTGTTTGAAAATTCAGTCAAATAACGAAAAGCGGAGACGAGCGGGTAGCCCCGACAAGCATAAGACGCTCTGAGAGAAATGGGTGACCTTGCCCATTTTTTCAGAGTGGCTTATGACTCGAGGGGTTGCGAGTCGGAGCTGGACACAGTAGAAAAGCGGAAGCGCCTTGTTCAGACCCGACAAGCATAAGGCGACCTGAGAGAAATGGGTGACCTTGCCCATTTTTCAGAGTGGCTTATGACTCGAGGACTTGCCTGCTGGAGCTGAACACAGTAGAAAAGCGGAAGCAGGCGTCCAGGTCCGACAAGCATAAGACGCAATGAGATAAATGGGCGACCTTTCCCATTTTCTCATTGTGGCTTATGACTCGAGGACCTGCCTGCTGGAGCTGGACACAGTAGAAAAGCGGAAGGCGCTTGGTCAGCTCCGACAAGCATAAGACGCGGAGCGGAAAACGGGTGGTTTCCCCGTTTACCGCTGCATGGCTTATGTCCCGAGAAGCTAGCGCCTGGAGCTGGACACAGTAGAAAAGCGGAGGGCGCTTTGTCAGCTCCGACAGGCATAAGAAATGTATGGTGTTTGGCACTATAGAAAAGCGTAGGGCTGAGTTAGAATAATCAAAAAGATGATAGATATAATCCGAAAGCTGATAGATAAAAGTCAAAAGGTCATTTAATGATCAAGCAGAAATGGAACGGACGTTGAATCATTACAGTTGCTGATCGAATAAACATTAAAGGTGTAAGATAAATACCAAAAGGTAATAGAAATCCGCTCCACAAACGACGCCCTGCACGTCTCTCTCTTCACCCTCCATCCGCACCCCCACCACCCTTGAACACAAAAAAAGAAGAGGCAACCTACTCCTCTTCTTCATACTGCTCAGTACCGGGCTCCCGGTGCTTTCTCAATTGTTCATTTGTACGCATTTTCTCCATCTGACGTCCGAGCTGATCCATTTCCTCCAGATCACTTGCCATGGAGCTGTTATCGGGAACGTCATTTTTATCGTATTCATGTTTCTTTGTCATTTCGATTCACCTCTACAGTGAATATACCCGGCAAGAACAGCTGAAAAACGTTATCTGTTCAACAGCGATCCGACATAACGCAGCAGATCATTCGCGCTGACAGAGTTATAGCCATATTCATCGATTAGTCTAGCAATGACTTCATTCATTTTTTTTAAGCTGAAGTTCATCAGGACGCATCCTCTTCACCGGTTAAAGGATCTTTTAATTTAGATTTATGACAATAAGACTCAACATTATCAAGATAGTTATCCATCAGTGTCTTAGCCGATTCCTCATAAGAGTAGACAAATGCCTTCTGCACTTCTTTTTTAGCCAGATCATCAAATTCTTTCCGTGCGAGTGAAATACACGTTAAATAATGCTCACGGCTTTCCTTTGAAATCGATGCATGCTGATCGAAGCCTTCTTTTAAAGACCTGAGCACATCTAATGTATTGATTGAATTCAGTTCTTTTTTAATAATTGTGGAAGAGATCCGGTTCAACACGTAGCGCGGGTCAATTCCTTTCATTCCTTCACCTGCAGACTCCCTCTAATCAGAGAAGGTCCCTTCCCACTTAAGCATCGACTCTTCAAGCTGATAATCTGCCACCCGTTTTAACATATCCATCCTGATTCTCCCCCTCTTCTCCTTCATATAAAACGGTATGCAGTTCACCCTGTATTCATGAGCATCGCTAAATGAAATCTGCTAATTCACATGTCAGTCATTTCTTTCTCAGGGGGATTGATGTATACTTAACTGTATATGAAATTGATTTACATTTTTTTATCCGGGAGGTATTTGAGATGGGTACAGTACTGATTCTAGGTATTTGTGTAGCATTCCTTGCAGCAATCTTTTCTGCTGGTTATAACGATAAGCCGGGCAAAACAAAAAATAACTAAAAAAAGCTGCCGATGCAGCTTTTTTTAGTTATTTCTTCGCAAAGTTTTTGCCTTCTACAAACTCTTTCATATACATTCTGCTTTTCCTCTGAAGCATCTTAGCCATCTGCTCTGTCCATTTGTCACTTCTTTTCCCTGCAGTCCGCTCGTGGTAATAAGCTGAGATCGCTTCGTTATATTCATTCATTTCCTGCTTTACTGTATCTTTCTGATGTCTGTAGCTGTTTTCATGATAAATAGACTGAAACGGCATTCTTGGTTTTACAGCTGTCTTCTGATCAGGTACGCCAACTGTCAGACCGAACAACGGAATTACATGCTCAGGTGTTTCTAGCAGCTCGGATACTTCCGGAAGATTATTACGCAGCCCTCCAATATAACAAATACCAAGTCCCATAGATTCTGCCGCAACCGCTGCATTTTGCGCAGCAAGGGATGCATCAATCACAGAAACCATAAACTTTTCCATAGACATTATCGAATCATCTACATCCGCATTTTCCCATTTCCCAATCAAAGAATGCCGGTACAGGTCCGCACAGAAAACAAAGAAATGGCCGCTTTCTGATACATAGTCCTGACCGCCTGCAAGCTTAGCAAGCTTTTTCTTTTTCTCAGGATCTGTTACTCCAATAATTGAATAAGCCTGTATAAAGCTTGATGTAGAAGCCATCTGTGCAGCTTCAACAATCATTTGAATCTGTTCAGGTGATAAGTTCTCTTCTTTAAATTTTCTGACTGACCGGTGATTTAACATCGTTTCAATTGTCTGATTCACACTTTTTCCACCTTTCTGAGTCTAACTGTGTTTAAGTGTAGCGTTTTCTTGGTGAGGCGTTCAAATATTAAGCACTGAAAAAAGGATGAGATCTCACTCTCATCCTTTCTTTATAACCGTTACGCTGCGCTTCACTGTATACGACTTTTATACTCAGAGATGTTTTTTTAAACCTCTTTTATGTGTGTCATATCCATTCAATAAATGCACTTTAGCAGGTTGTTAGCCAAGCGATGGATAGTTCTGCTGCCTTAACGCTTCGTATACAAGAATGGCTGCTGTATTCGAGAGATTCAATGAACGTACGTGTTCATTCATCGGAATACGCAGAGCACGATCTTTATTGTTTTCGATCACGTCATCAGGCAGGCCTGACGTTTCACGTCCGAAAATAAAATAAAAATCTTTCTCCATATCGCTGTAATCAAACGTTGAATGTGGCTTTGTTCCATACTTCGTCAGATAGAAATATTCGCCGCCTTCACTTGCCTGATAAAAGTCTTCAAGTGACTCATGGTAATGAATATCAACGTGCTGCCAATAATCAAGACCTGCGCGCTTTAGCATTTTATCGTCTGTTGAAAAGCCAAGTGGCTTAATTAAATGTAATGATGTACCAGTCGCTGCACAAGTTCGTGCAATGTTCCCTGTATTAGCAGGAATCTCCGGCTGGAATAATACAACGTGTAATCCCAATGTCTTCACCTCATCATGAATTTCGGCTGAGCCATTTTCTATTTTATCATGAAAGGTGAAAAAAATAATACCTGATCGATGGAGAATAAGCGGCTGAATCACTATATGTCCACAATCTTCTCCTGCTATCGTTTGTATGTGCATTTACGTAAGGTACACCCTGGCCTATATAGGTCACAATAGCCGTATGATCAACCCGCCCGTCTCCGGCAAAATCATAGCAGATCACATCACCAACCTGAAGCATTGAAGCATCTGATACCCTCTCATCACAAGTCCTCCGGCAAGCAGACACTGAGATACAAAGTTCGTACAGTCTACCGGAAAAGCAGGGAATGCAGGATTTCTCCTGTTCCACCATTCTTCAGCATAGGCAGCAGCAAGTGCACCATTATACATCCCTTCACACCTTTCACTTACAAAGTGATAAGCCTTTATCGATCTCTTTTAACACCTCTTCATCCAGTTCAATCTCTTTTTGCTTTAATAGCATCTCTTCAGCTTCTTTTCCGCCGATCTTCCCCGCAGCCCATGCAGCAGTCCCTCTCATAACAGGACGCACATCATGCTGCATGACTTCAAAAATAGACGGCAGTGCAGATGCTTCTTTAAAATGAGCAAGTGCAATCAGCGCATTACGCTGTATCGGCTTTTTCCCTCTCCAGGAACCCGACACATGCCCATACTGCTCTTTAAACTCTCTGTTACTGATCGAAAGCAGCGGCTCTAAAAGCGGCTTGGCAATCTCCGGATCCGGCTCAAACTCAGGATGAATATGCATATCTATCCCTTTATTTTTAGGACATACCGTCTGACACGTATCACATCCGTAAAGTCTATTCCCAATCTTCGAGCGATATTCATCAGGGAGAAAATCCTTCGTCTGCGTTAAAAATGCGATACACTTTTTCGCATCAAGCTGTCCTCCCTGCACCAGTGCTCCGGTCGGACATACATCCACACATAAATTACAGTCTCCACACTGATCCTCCATTGGTTCATCAGGACTGAAAGGAATATTTGTAATCATTTCACCCAAATAGACATACGAACCAAATTCAGGCGTAATAATGGAACAGTTTTTTGCGCTCCAGCCAACGCCTGCCCTTTCAGCAACAGCACGGTCTACCAGCTCACCAGTATCAACCATCGATTTCATTCTCGCATCGGGCACACGTTCCTGTATAAACTGCTCAAGACGCTCCAGTGCTTTTCGTAAAACAGTATGGTAATCCTCTCCCCAGGAAGCTCTTGCAAAAATACCTCTGCGCTCTCCTTTTTTACTTCTGGGTGCATCTTTCATCTTAGAAGGGTACGCCAGCGCAATAGAAATAATCGATTTAGGCTCATGCATTAACAATGAAGGGGTTACACGCTTATCGATATCCTTTTCTTCAAATCCCGACTGATAATTCAGTGCTTCCTGTCTCATCAGCCTTCCTTTCAGATCAGAAAAGAAATCCGCACTCGTAAATCCGATCTTATCAATGCCAAGTTCATCAGCATGATCAATAATTTCCTGTTTTAACGCATCATAATTCATTCTAATCCCCCTTTCTATACGAAAATGTTAAACTGAGTGCATACAAAAGGAGTTGACCGTATGGAAGTCTCAGTTCATTCATCACTATCAGATTATTCATTTGGCATTATTCATTATCGAAATGTCACCGTCAGCGAATCCCCTCAGATGCTTAAAGGACGGCTTCAATTATTTCAGGAATCACTCTTTTTTGACCTGAAAGATAAAAAGCCGGCTGACTTTGAGGGCATAGCTGAATGGAGACAATTATTCAAGCAGATCGGGAAAGATCCCAACAGGTACAGACCCAGCACAGAAGCACTGTTAAGAAGAATATCAAAACAAAACTATCTGCCAAGTGCAAATTCAGCAGTTGACCTGAATAACTTCTTTTCACTGCAATACGAAACACCACTTGGTATATATGATGCTCAAAATATCAGCGGTTCAGTTGAAATCCGAGTCGGCAGCAAAGACGAACAGTTTAAAGGCTTAAATGGCAGAGAAAATTCTGCTGAAAACCTGATAATCGCTTCGGATGACCTTGGACCATTCGGCAGCCCAAGCGTTGACTCAGTCAGAACAGCGGTAAGCAGAGAGACGACTGAAGCAATACACATTGTCTACTTCAGACCTTCCCTCCCAGCTGAGGATCAGGAAAAGCTGCTTGATTCTTTAAAGCATATGTTCATCCAGGTTAATGGCGGCACTGCCACCTCTAAAATTGTTTAAGTGTATTATATCATCAGGATTTACTCTATCAAAAAGCCTCATACACGGGGCTTTTTAATTTTGGTTAAATACATAAAAAAACGCAACGCTTCGTTTTAGTTAAACGAAACACTGCGTTGGTTATGTATGTTGGAGCGGGTGATGAGAATCGAACTCACGACATCAGCTTGGAAGGCTGAGGTTTTACCACTAAACTACACCCGCGTATGCTGGTACCGATGGCCGGGGTCGAACCGGCACTCCCGAAGGAACACGATTTTGAGTCGTGCGCGTCTGCCAATTCCGCCACATCGGCATGTTAGTATGAATCTTATCATACGCATGCACGTATTACAAATCGCTATTATTTAATATTTTGGAGGCGGTAACCGGACTCGAACCGGTGATAAGGGTTTTGCAGACCCGTGCCTTACCACTTGGCTATACCGCCGAAAATAAAAAATGGAGCGGAAGACGAGATTCGAACTCGCGACCCCCACCTTGGCAAGGTGGTGTTCTACCACTGAACTACTCCCGCAAAAAAATGGCTGGGCTAGCTGGATTCGAACCAACGCATGACGGAGTCAAAGTCCGTTGCCTTACCGCTTGGCTATAGCCCAATATATGGGGCGACTGATGGGAATCGAACCCACGAATGCCGGAACCACAATCCGGTGCGTTAACCACTTCGCCACAATCGCCGTAATATTATTTTAAAATTGGCAGGGGCAGTAGGAATCGAACCCACACCGGAGGTTTTGGAGACCTCTGTTCTACCTTTAAACTATGCCCCTATGAATGGTGGAGGGGGGCAGATTCGAACTGCCGAACCCGAAGGAGCGGATTTACAGTCCGCCGCGTTTAGCCACTTCGCTACCCCTCCATATGAATGGTGCCGGCAAGAGGACTTGAACCCCCAACCTACTGATTACAAGTCAGTTGCTCTACCAGTTGAGCTACACCGGCAACACATGGTGGCTTTGGACGGAATCGAACCGCCGACACATGGATTTTCAGTCCATTGCTCTACCAACTGAGCTACAAAGCCAAATAATTAAGCATTTTCTATCTTACTATGTAAATTAGTATTTTTCAACTGTGAGTTGAAAAATGGCGGTCCCGACCGGGATCGAACCGGCGATCTCCTGCGTGACAGGCAGGCATGTTAACCGCTACACCACGGGACCAGATAATTGCGGGGGCAGGATTTGAACCTGCGACCTTCGGGTTATGAGCCCGACGAGCTACCGAACTGCTCCACCCCGCGACGATATAAAATTAAGAAGAATGGTGGAGAATGACGGGCTCGAACCGCCGACCCTCTGCTTGTAAGGCAGATGCTCTCCCAGCTGAGCTAATTCTCCATGGGAATAAAGTTTAAATGGTGACCCGTACGGGATTCGAACCCGTGTTACCGCCGTGAAAGGGCGGTGTCTTAACCACTTGACCAACGGGCCAGTATGCAATGGCGGAGAGCAAGGGATTCGAACCCTTGAGACAGCGGTAGCCGCCTACACGATTTCCAATCGTGCTCCTTCGACCTCTCGGACAGCTCTCCATGGCTCCACAGGTAGGACTCGAACCTACGACCGATCGGTTAACAGCCGATTGCTCTACCACTGAGCTACTGTGGAATATTGCCTAGCGACGTCCTACTCTCACAGGGGGAACCCCCCAACTACCATCGGCGCTGAAGAGCTTAACTTCCGTGTTCGGCATGGGAACGGGTGTGACCTCTTCGCTATCATCACTAGACTATATCGCAACTCGGCGACAAGTACTATCATAACACTTTTCAAAGGCAAAAGCAACACTTTTTTCGCACCTTCAAAACTGGATACGTTCATCAAAGTAAGGGATTCCGAGAATCAACCTAGTCCAGTTTCAGCTCCTAGCTTTTCGGCTGCTTCACCCTGTCTGTATGAGACTAACGTCTCACCCATCC
The DNA here is from genome assembly GCA_000818095.1 of Jeotgalibacillus malaysiensis. NCBI lineage: Bacteria > Bacillati > Bacillota > Bacilli > Caryophanales > Caryophanaceae > Jeotgalibacillus > Jeotgalibacillus malaysiensis. Next base: position 1,164,953 of record CP009416.1, on the reverse strand, counting down.
AGGCTTCCACCAGCTCTCAAAGCTGACCAGTCGCTTCCACTTTCTTATATTGGTTAAGTCCTCGATCGATTAGTATTCGTCAGCTGCACATGTCACCATGCTTCCACCTCGAACCTATCTACCTGATCATCTTTCAGGGATCTTACCACTTGCGTGTGGGAAATCTCATCTTGAGGGGGGCTTCATGCTTAGATGCTTTCAGCACTTATCCCGTCCGCACATAGCTACCCAGCGATGCCATTGGCATGACAACTGGTACACCAGCGGTGCGTCCATCCCGGTCCTCTCGTACTAAGGACAGCTCCTCTCAAATTTCCTGCGCCCACGACGGATAGGGACCGAACTGTCTCACGACGTTCTGAACCCAGCTCGCGTACCGCTTTAATGGGCGAACAGCCCAACCCTTGGGACCGACTACAGCCCCAGGATGCGATGAGCCGACATCGAGGTGCCAAACCTCCCCGTCGATGTGGACTCTTGGGGGAGATAAGCCTGTTATCCCCGGGGTAGCTTTTATCCGTTGAGCGATGGCCCTTCCATGCGGAACCACCGGATCACTAAGCCCGTCTTTCGACCCTGCTCGACTTGTAGGTCTCGCAGTCAAGCTCCCTTATGCCTTTACACTCTTCGAATGATTTCCAACCATTCTGAGGGAACCTTTGGGCGCCTCCGTTACTCTTTAGGAGGCGACCGCCCCAGTCAAACTGCCTGCCTGACACTGTCTCCCACCCCGATCAGGGGTGCGGGTTAGAAGTTCAACACAGCGGGGGTAGTATCCCACCAATGCCTCCACCGAAGCTGGCGCTCCGGTTTCTAAGGCTCCTACCTATCCTGTACAAGCTGTGCCAAAATTCAATATCAGGCTGCAGTAAAGCTCCACGGGGTCTTTCCGTCCTGTCGCGGGTAACCTGCATCTTCACAGGTACTATAATTTCACCGAGTCTCTCGTTGAGACAGTGCCCAGATCGTTGCACCTTTCGTGCGGGTCGGAACTTACCCGACAAGGAATTTCGCTACCTTAGGACCGTTATAGTTACGGCCGCCGTTTACTGGGGCTTCAATTCGCACCTTCGCTTGCGCTAAGCACTCCTCTTAACCTTCCAGCACCGGGCAGGTGTCAGCCCCTATACTTCACCTTACGGTTTCGCAGAGACCTGTGTTTTTGCTAAACAGTCGCCTGGGCCTATTCACTGCGGCTCTCTCGGGCTTGCACCCTAATAGAGCACCCCTTCTCCCGAAGTTACGGGGTCATTTTGCCGAGTTCCTTAACGAGAGTTCACTCGCTCACCTTAGGATTCTCTCCTCGCCTACCTGTGTCGGTTTGCGGTACGGGCACCTTGCATCTCGCTAGAGGCTTTTCTTGGCAGTGTGGAATCAAAGACTTCGGTACTATTTTCCCTCGTCATCACAGCTCAGCTTACGCGGAAACGGGATTTACCTCATTTCCTGCCTAACTGCTTAAACACGCGCAACCAACGGCGTGCTCTCCTATCCTCCTGCGTCCCCCCATTACTCAAACGATGTGTTGGTGGTACAGGAATATCAACCTGTTGTCCATCGCCTACGCCTATCGGCCTCGGCTTAGGTCCCGACTAACCCTGAGCGGACGAGCCTTCCTCAGGAAACCTTAGGCATTTGGTGGAAGAGATTCTCACTCTTCTTTCGCTACTCATACCGGCATTCTCACTTCTAAATGCTCCACCAGTCCTTCCGGTCTGACTTCACAGCGTTTAGAACGCTCTCCTACCACGAATCTCATAAGAGATTCATCCACAGCTTCGGTGAATCGTTTAGCCCCGGTACATTTTCGGCGCAGGGTCACTCGACCAGTGAGCTATTACGCACTCTTTAAATGGTGGCTGCTTCTAAGCCAACATCCTGGTTGTCTAAGCAACCCCACATCCTTTTCCACTTAACGATTACTTGGGGACCTTAGCTGGTGGTCTGGGCTGTTTCCCTTTCGACTACGGATCTTATCACTCGCAGTCTGACTCCCATGGATAAGTCTTTGGCATTCGGAGTTTGTCTGAATTCGGTAACCCGTTGGGGGCCCCTAGTCCAAACAGTGCTCTACCTCCAAGACTCTTACTACATGAGGCTAGCCCTAAAGCTATTTCGGAGAGAACCAGCTATCTCCAGGTTCGATTGGAATTTCTCCGCTACCCACACCTCATCCCCGCACTTTTCAACGTGCGTGGGTTCGGGCCTCCAATGAGTGTTACCTCATCTTCACCCTGGACATGGGTAGATCACCTGGTTTCGGGTCTACAACCTGATACTCATTCGCCCTATTCAGACTCGCTTTCGCTGCGGCTCCGCTTTCGCTTAACCTTGCATCAAATCGTAACTCGCCGGTTCATTCTACAAAAGGCACGCCATCACCCGTTAACGGGCTCTGACTACTTGTAGGCACACGGTTTCAGGATCTATTTCACTCCCCTTCCGGGGTGCTT